>QYPX01000047.1 GCA_007280205.1 Comamonadaceae bacterium | reverse complement strand
GCCAGGCCGCGCTCGCGCGCCTTGGCCATGATCTTCTCGCGGTTCAGTCCGGCGCCATCGTCGCCCACTTCGATGACAATATTGCCGCCCTGGTGGAAGGCGCGCAGCGTGATCGTTCCGGTGGCCGGTTTGCCCGCGGCCAGTCGCTTCTGCGGCAGCTCGACGCCATGGTCCAGACTGTTGCGCACCAGATGGGTGAGCGGATCGGCAATCTTTTCTATCAGTCCCTTGTCGAGCTCGGTGCCTTCGCCGACGGTCTTGAGTTCGACCTGTTTTTCGAGCTTGCCGGCGAGGTCACGCACGACGCGCGGGAAGCGGCTGAACACGAACGAGATCGGCATCATGCGAATCGACATCACCGACTCCTGCAGGTCGCGCGTGTTGTGCTCGAGTTGCCCCAGCCCGGTACGCAAGGACTCGTACAGCGCGGCGTCCACGCGCGAGGCGGTCTGCGCCAGCATGGCCTGCGTGATGACCAGCTCGCCCACCAGATTGATGAGCTGATCAACCTTCTCAACGCCGACGCGGATCGAGGTGGCCTCATTGTCGGGGCGGTCGTTGCTGCGGCGCTTGTCGATGCCGGGAGGGTCGGTGACGCGTCGAGTCGGCGCGGCCTCCGTTGGCGGCTGCGCAAGCTCTGTTGCTTGTGCCGCGTTGTCAGGATGGTCGACAGGCGGCAGCTCGGCGTAGAAGCCATACGGCTCGGCCACTTCGGTGCTGGCCGGGCTTGCCGAACTCTCTGCTTCAGGCGCGACAGCGGTCCCGGTCAGAATCGCAAAGAGGTTTTCCAGGGCCGGATCGACCAGCTCGGCGCTCTGCGCGGGCGGCTGCGGGCTTGGCGGCGGGACTGGCTCGGCCGCCGGGGCCGGCGCGACCGCTGCTGTGGGTTGTGCGGCGACGGCCTCCGCCGGCGTCCCCTGGGCCAACTGATTGAGGCGCAGGCAGATGGCGGCCACCACCTCTGCGTCGACCTCGCTCTCGAACTGCCGACCCGCCAGCTGGACCTTGATCACATCAACCGCTTTGAGGAAGACGTCGACCATTTCGATGCGCAACTGCAACTCGTCATTGCGCAGCTTGTCCAGCAGGGACTCAAGAATGTGCGTGGTTTCGGTGATCTCGTTGAAGCCGAAGGTGGCGCTGCCGCCCTTGATTGAATGGGCGGTGCGAAAAATCGCGTTCAGCGCGTCCTTGCCGGGGTTTTGTACGTCGAGTTCGAGCAACAAGTGCTCCATCTCCTCCAGCAACTCGGCGGACTCCTCGAAAAAGACCTGGTAGAACTGACTCATGTCGATGGTCATTGCTGTTCCTCAAAAGCTTGATTGCGCGGAATTGCCGGTGTGTGCTGCGTCGTCCTCAACCCAGCAGCTTTTGCACCACCTCGATCAGGCGGAGCGGATCAAACGGTTTGACCAGCCAGCCGGTTGCGCCAGCGGCTTTGCCCTGACTTTTCATGTCGGTCCCTGCCTCTGTGGTGAGGATCAGAATCGGTGAGCTCCTGTAGGCGGGGAGTTGTCGCAAGGCGCGCACCAGGGCCAGGCCATCCATGCGCGGCATGTTCTGATCGGTCAGCACCAGATCCATGGCCTTGGCCTTGGCCTTGTTCAGGGCGTCAACCCCATCCACGGCCTCTATCACTTCGTAGCCGGCGCTCTTGAGCGTAAAAGACACCATGCTCCGGATGGACGGCGAGTCATCGACCGCCAGTATGCATTTAGTCACACGACTTCCTTTTCTCGGTTCTTCCCATATGTCAGAACAAGGTCACTTCGCCGGCATGCATCAGTTGCTGTTGTGCCGGATTGTTGGCCTTCTTGTGCCCCATTTCGTGCAGCAACTCCTGAACCCGCGCTGCAAAATTCTCCTGTCCCGATTCGCCAACTCGTCGCATCAGCTGATCCAGCGTATCGAGCTCACCTCTCACGTGGCCGAGCTTTTGCCCCACCACGTCACGAAACTGCATGGCGATCACTGCGCCATTCACATCACGCACACTTTCAAATGCCACCATCAACTGACGAATCGCCTGCTCAAGCAGTTCGTCACCCAATATCAATTCACTGCGGGCGCGCTGCACTTCGAGGCAGATCACCCGCGCCAGGGCGTCGATCATGCTGCGTGTCTCACGCTCAATCACCCTGACGGATTCAGCCGCGGCCGCCTCTGCAGCAGCCAGCGCGTACCACAACACCAAGGCCCAACCAAGCGCAATAACGCCCAGTGGCCACGTCATATCTATCGGCAAGCCGCTGACGGACTTGAACCAGACAAGAGCGCTCCCTACCGCCGATGTCCAGGCCGTTCCGATCAAGAGCGCCCGCCGGCGCACAGTGTTGCCTCGCACTTACGTAGTTCTCCAAAGTCAATTGCCTTACCTTATCAGGCCGTTGACGGCGTCATGCCGCGAGCAGAAGGGCAAAACACGCTCTGTTCCCAATGACCCGCCCAATCCGGCCGGACGCAGGGCGTTATAGTGTGCGCATGCCAAACAATGACAGGAAGAGCAGATGAAGATCCTGCTGCTCGAAGACACGGGTCGCGTCGCTGAGTTGATTGACCAGGAATTGCAGCGCAACGGCCTTGCGCCGGCCTTGTGGCGTGTCGATAGCGCCGCCGGATTGACGCAGGCACTGCAGGAACTGCATTGCGACATGGTGCTGTCCGCGCCAGCGGGCGAGCAGGAGCCGACGTCGACGACGCAAAGCAATGCGCGCCAGGGCCGGCTCGCCCTGGATGAAGCGCTGGCCAGCTTCAAGGCGGCGGTATCCAATATGCCGGGCATGGTGTTCGAAATGGAGTTCGCAGCCGACGGCAGTTCGACCCTCGTGGCCGTCAGCGAGGGCGCGCGCGACCTGTTCCATACAACACCCGAACTGCTGATGCAAGACCCTGATGCGATCGGCAGCAGAGTGGTGCCGGAAGACATGACTTTGTTCCTGCAAAGCCGCAATGCGGCCTTCCTGATGCAGGTAGACTGGAACTGGACCGGGCGCATCCACATAGCCGAAATGAACGAGATCAAATGGATCGACCTGCGCTCCAAAGTGCGCCGGCGTGCCGATACATCGACTTGCTGGGACGGCATCATCCTGAACATCACGCGCAGCCGGGTCGCCGACATCAAAGCCCGCCGCGCACACGAGGAACTGGCACGCCTGACCAAGCACGTTGACACGGTCGAGCAGCAGCAGCGCAGCCATATCGCACGCGAGATCCATGATGAGCTGGGCGGCACCTTGACCGCCATCAAAATCATGCTGAACCGCCTGAACGCCGAGCTGACCGGCACCAAGGCCTTGCAGCTGGTTCAGACGACCGGGGGCCTGGTCGACTCCACCATCGACACGACGCGCCGCATTGCCACTTCGCTGCGGCCGGCCATGCTCGATCTGGGCATTCTGGCCGCGGTCGAGTGGCACGCAGCCGAGTTCGAGAAACGCATGGACATCAAGTGTCAGGTGACGTGCGGAACGGAAGAGATTGAGCTCGACCGCAAACGCAGCAGCGTGGTGTTTCGCACCTTTCAGGAGGCGCTGACCAATGTTGCCAAGCACGCCCATGCCACGCGGGTGGAGGTCGAGCTTGATGCGCAGGAGGACTACGTCACACTGCAAGTCCACGACAACGGTTGCGGCATTGGCAGTGGCGACCTCGACAAACCGCAGGCCTTCGGCATCCTGGGCATGCAAGAGCGTGCGCGCAGCCTGGGTGGCCAGGCCAACGTTGAGCGCACGCCCAACGGCACGACCGTCATGCTGCGGATTCCACGGATCAGTTCCCCAGTGTCTCCGAACCAAGCGTCAGCATGATTCGGGTGCTGATTGCCGACGACCATGCCATCCTGCGCCGGGGTCTGGCCGAGATCATCTCGGAAGCGGGCGATATGGAAGTGGTTGGCGAGGCAGAAAGCAGCTCCCAGACCCTGAAGTTCGTGCGTGATCACGGTCTCGATGTGGTGCTGCTCGACATCGACATGCCTGACCGCAACGGCATCGACACGCTCAAACTGCTCAAAGTTGAAAAACCGAAACTGCCGGTGCTGATGCTCACCCTGCACCCGGAATCGATTTACGCGCTGCGCGCCATCAAGGCCGGCGCATCGGGCTACCTGAACAAGCAAAGCGCGCCGACCATGCTGGTCACTGCGATACGCCAGGTGGCCACGGGGCGGCGTTACATCAGCCCGGCCACGGCCGAAGCCCTGGCCGATGCAGCTGCCACTGCCGACCAGCCCGCCCATACCACCCTGTCGGACCGCGAATACGAAACCATGCGCCTGATCGCTTCCGGGCGCACGCTGACCCAGATTGCTGCCGAGATGCACCTGAGCGTGAAGACGGTCAGCGTCTACCGTTCCCGCCTGCTCGAAAAAATGCAGCTCAAGAACAATGCCGAGCTGACCCATTACGTGCTGAAGAACAAGCTCATCGACTCACAGCCCGAGACCTCATCCGTGCGGCTGAAAGCCAGCGCCGCCCCTTCTGAGATCGTCAGCAATGCGCTGCGCCTGCTGGCGTCGCGCGGTCTGGCCCCAACGCCTGAAAACTACCAGCAATGCTATCTCGAGATCAGTGGCCAAACGCCTGCCCCGTCGGCGCCAGCGGCCCAGGGAAGGCCGCCCGGCGAGCCGCTGGCCCCGGTCTGGACCGAATTGATCTCCGAACTGCTAAAGCAGTGGCAGCCTGCCAAGCCGGATTGAGCAGCGCCGGCAAGTCGGAATAAGGGCGGTTTTCGCCCTCTGTTTGAGCCCAGGCCGGAGCTACTCGGCGTTACCATTTGTTGGCCTGAAGTCGATGGAATACCCTACACTGACAGGCAAGGAGGAACCGGCAGTGGCAGCTCAAGCAAGAAATGACAACAACGTAGTGCATCTGGCAATTCCCACGGCGCCTGCCCGGCGCAAGGCGGGCGGCAAGGCGCCAGCCCAGAGCGCGTCGACGACGGCCGAATACTTTCAGCGCATCGAGCTCTACGCGCACAAAATCCGGCAGACCAAGAACATCGACAACATCATCGAAACGCTGGAAGAAGCGCTGCGCGAAACCCGCGCCCTGCACACCACCAACGAGATGGCCGCGGCGCGCCAGCAGGTGGCGCTGGCCGAGCAGCGCATCGAGCGCCTCAAGAGTGAGCTCGAACTGGTCACCCGCCTGGTGCGTGAAGACCAGCTCACGCGCGCGCTCAACCGGCGCGGTCTGGAGGACGCCCTCAAGCGCGAAGTCGCCCGCGCCGCGCGCAGCGACACGCCTCTGTGTGTTGCCATGATCGACATCGACAACTTCAAGCACCTCAACGACACGCACGGTCACCAGGCTGGCGACAAGGTGCTGGTGCACCTGGTGGAAATCATCCAGGACACCCTGCGCACCAATGACCTGATTGGCCGCTACGGCGGCGAAGAGTTCCTGGTGCTGCTGCCTGGCTCGCCACTCGAGGCCGCTTGCGAGGTCATGCAGCGCCTGCAAACCCAGCTGGCTCAGAAACCCATCGTTTGGGAGAACCTGGAACTGTGTGTGACCTTCAGCGTTGGCGTGGCCACCCTGCTCCCCGCAGAAATCGCGTCGGCCCTCATCGGTCGCGCCGACAAAGCCATGTACGAAGCCAAGCGCAAGGGAAAGAACTGCGTGGTCACCGCCGCCTGAGCGGCTAGCGGCAAGTTTTGCGTCTGCTTGCCAGGCGCCGGCGCTGCACCGAGCAGTTGCTGCGCGAGCCGCCTGCGCTGCGGGCTGGCGCCAGCGCGTCGGCCAGCGCCTCCATCTCGTCGCCGTCCAGGCCGTGCCCCTGGCCCAGGGTCAGCATCTGGCGCGCCAGCGCAGTCTGGCCGAGCTGGTTCAGCGCATGGATATAACTCAGCCAGTAACGTTGCGACTCGGGCTTTTGCGTCAGGGCTGCTTCCAGGTGCGCCAGCGCCGCCTCGGGCACGCCGAGTTGCAGCATCAACATCCCCAGGTTGTGGCTGGCTGCTGCGTGGCCCGGTTGGCTGTGCAGCACCTCGCAGTAAAGCCGGGCGGCCTCCTGCAGCTGGCCAAAGTTGTGGTGATGCACCGCCAGCTGCAGCGTCACCTGCAGCGCGGGCAAAGCCCCCGCAGGCCTGAACACGGCCGGCTCGGATGGTGAACTAATCTGGTGGTTCATGGGGGGCTCCAGCAACTCGACTCCTGACACGATAACCCGACCGGGCTGGCGTCAATGCCCCAAACAAGGCCCCCATTTGGCCTCTATTCAGCCTTATAACTTAATTGGGGTCAGACCCCAATTGATTCCGCAATCCAGTGGTGGCGCGGCAATGGATCCCGGATCGAGTCCGGGATGACAGCTGCTGAGGTCGGGATGACGGCTGCTGAGGCCGGGATGACGGCTGCTGAGGTCGGGATGACGGCTGCTGAGGTCGGGATGACAGCTGCTGAGGTCGGGATGACAGCTGCTGAGGCCGGGATGGCAGCTACTCAGGCCGGGATGACAGCTAGCGAGTCCGGGATTCGTGAATGAAAACCTCAATCAGCCAGCCTGGAGCAGTGTCTTGTACACGCCACAGCCCACATAGAGATCATCGACAGCCCGCACGTAGGACATCTTGGTCTGCAGGTGCCCGGTGACGGGGTTGGTGAAGTCGTACTCGACCCAGCCGGGCCCCTGGCCGGCCTGATCGATGATGGTTTGCAGCAGACCGCTGCCGTCAACGCCAGCAACGTCCTGCACCCGTGTGCCGACCTTGGCCGGGTTGCCACCGAAAGCAAGGTAGCTGCCCTGCGCATCGAGCGCAAAGACATACATGTCGCGGTCATGAAAATCATTGGCCGGGCTGGTCACCTCGCGCAGAAAGCTGCTCCGGGTGCCGCGCGCGCGTTGCGCCACGGCACGCTTCACCAAGGCCACAGCCTCTTCGGGCGAACCCTGCAGCAGCTTGAAAATCGCCACCGACTCAAGCAGCGTCACGGCGCGCGTCTGCAGGGTTTGTGCCTGGTCGACGGCGTGCTCCACCATGGTGGCGTTGCTTTGCGTGATTTCATCGAGGTGTCGCACTGCCTCGGTGATCTCGCTCAAGCCGCCACTTTGCTGGGCGCTTGATGCCGAAATCTGCGCCATGCTGGTGGCCACATCGCGGATGCCCGCCACAATCTGGTTGATCGTGACACCGGCCGCATGGATCTTCTGCACGCTGCTTGCCACCTGGGCCGAAGAGGTGCCAATGAGCTGGCGGATTTCTTTGGACGACGCAGCCGAGCGCTGCGCCAGCGAGCGCACCTCGGCGGCCACCACGGCAAAGCCGCGCCCTGACTCGCCGGCCCGGGCTGCTTCCACCGCCGCATTGAGCGCCAGGATGTTGGTCTGAAAGGCCAGGCCGTCGATGACACCGATGATCTCATCCATCCGCTTGGCGCTGGCCTGAATGGCTTCAACCGACACCACCGCCTCGGCCATGACGGCGGCGCCATTGCCTGCCACGTCGCGCACTTCAATGGCCCGCGCATTGGCGCTTTGCGCCGAGCCGGCGCTGACCTGCACGGCCGACAGCAACTCTTCAACGCGCGACGCCGTCTGCTCCAGGCTGGCTGCCTGCTGCACCGTGCGCTCAGACAAGTCCTGGCTGTCGCGCAGCAGCGTCTTGCCGGCATGCGTCACAAAGGCCGCATTGCCGCGCACATTGGCCACCATGCCCGACACGGCCAGGCCCAATTTGCCCAGCGCCGTCACCATGTCACCCAACTCATCGCGGCTGCGGGCCACCTCGGTCTGGCGCAAATCGCCCGAGGTCATGCGGCCCACCGTCAACGCCAGCTGTGCAATATCGCGGGTCACGCTGACGTAAAAAGACAGCAGCAAAACCACCAGTGCCGCGGCGTCCAAAGCGCAAAGCGCCACCACGAGTCGAAAGGCCTCTGGCGGCCCGGTGCCAACAAAAAAGGCCCAGTTCACCACCAAAATCGGCATCGCCGTCAAGAACCCGATGAGCGCAATCTTTTGTGAGAAAGAAAGCCTGCGCAGCACGACCATGCCAAGGCCAAACACACTGCTTGCTTGCATCAAAAAGTCCTTGTCATCTTGGCGCCGCGTATTCTTTGCGACATCCAACTTATCGGCAAGCCGGGCTGAAACATGAACGCCGCACGCGCTGCAAGCCTGGGCACTTGGATTTTGGAAGCTTGGCCGCGCTTGCGATGTTGGACAAGCAGGCGGGGAGGTTGGAGAGGCGGATTGGAATTACTTGATCATCAGCAAGGCTTTGATCTTTGCTTGCACGTGCAGCATGATCTCTGCAGAGACTGTTGCTTTCTTCCTGGCTTTGCGGATCTTCCAGTCAAGCGACTTGACCTGATCGGCGAGTACCGCGCAGTCCACGCCATCGACTGCGGTCAGTACTTCAAAGGGATACCCTTTGATTTTTGTACTCAAGCGGCAGCAGACCATGAGGCCGGTCTTGCCGTTGTAACTCGCTGGGCTGATGACCAGAGCAGGGCGGTGACCCGCCTGCTCGTGACCGGCTTGGGGATCAAATTCGAGCCAGACGACGTCAGCCTTATCCAACGAGGTGTGAGCCTGAAGCGGTACCCTTGCCATTGCGGGTACCCTTGTCAATGCGGACGCCGACTGTCATTTTGGACGCCGACTGTCATTCGGGACCCCGGCTGTCATTGCGGGTACCCTTGTCATTGCGGGCCACGACCCGCAATCCAGTATTGGCGTACCACTGGATCCCGGATCGGGTCCGGGATGACATCTGCCGGGTCCGGGATGACATCTGCCGAGTCCGGGATGACATCTGCCGGGTCCGGGATGACATCTGCCGGGTCCGGGATGACATCTGCCG
>QYPX01000250.1 GCA_007280205.1 Comamonadaceae bacterium | reverse complement strand
GCTTGAATACCTCAAGAACCATTACGCAGCGCAGCTCAAGGCGCGTTACAAACTCAGCGAAGTTGCTGCCCTCACGGATGAAGAACTGCTCGAAGCCATTGGCCGCCAGCGCGGCGCCCTGCAGGGCGGCAAGCGCGTCAATCTGCAAAAGGCTGCCGAGATCGTGATCTACGATTTTCGGGCGGCGGCGATCGGACGCGTCACGCTGGAGACGCCGCCGGAGTTTGCGCAGTGGCTGCTGGAAGGGCAAAAGCTCGACGCCAAGCGCCAGATCAAGAAAGACGCGATTGAACTGGACCGGCTGATCCGCTTCAAGAAGATCCCAAGACCGCCCAAGCCAGCGTCAGAGTGATCCGCGCTTGAGCGTCAGGTCTGAGCAGGGATAGGCGACGCAGGGCAGTGCGTAGCCGGCTGATTTTTCTTCGGCGCTCAGGCCCGGCCATTCGATCTCGTAACGCACCTGGCCCTCAAGCACCTGTGCAATGCAGGTCCGGCAGGTGCCATTGCGGCAGGAACTGGGCCAATCGATGCCGCCTTGTTCCATGGAGATCAGCAAACTTTGCTCGCGCCAGGCGTCAAACTGCTGGCCATCGGGCTCGCTGCGGCCTGCGAAAAAGGCGGGATCTTTGGCGGTGTCCATGACCCGATTCTAGGCAGGCGGCTATGATTTCCCCCCATGAGAACTGTTTTGCCCCTGAGTCTGCTGGTCGCGCCCGACCTGAGCGACCCCCATCCCCTGGTCATTTACCATGGCCGCAGCTGTCCCGACGGCTTTGCGGCAGCCCTTGCAGCCTGGCTCTTCTACGGAGGAAAAGCTGAATTCCTGGGACTCGATCATGGCGACATCAAAACGGTGGACGACCTGCCGGCGCTCTCTGGCCGCGCCGTTTACATCCTCGACTTTTCATTTGGTCCGGCCATCATGCACGCCATTGAAGAGCGCGCTGCGAAACTCGTCATGCTGGACCATCACAAGAGCGCAGCCGACAAGCTCAGCGGATTTTCCTGTCGCTGTGGCGTCGTGCATTTCGACATGAAGAAGTCGGGCTCCCGACTCGCCTGGGAATTTTTTCAGCGCGAGCGGGCGCTGCCTGACCTGGTGCGCTTCGTCGAGGATCGCGACATCTGGGTCTGGCAATACCCGGATAGCGCCGGCTTTCTGGCAGCGCTCGACATGGAGCCCATGGTTTTTGAGCGATGGAACGAGATCGCCCAATTTGACGATGCACCGTTGCAGAAGTACCTTGAGCGCGGACGTGCCATGGACGAGAAATTTCACAAACTCGCCGCCGACATCGCAGAGGGCGCGCAGACCCTGAGTTTCAACGGCGTGACCGGTTTGATGGTCAATGCGCCAGGTCCGTTTCACAGTGCCGTGGGCGAAACCCTGTGCAAGCGCAGCGGCACTTTTGCCCTGCTGTGGAACGTTGACAAGAACGGCGCCATCAAAGTGGGCTTGCGTTCAGAACCCGGTTTTGATTGCATCCCGTTGGCCGAGAGCATGCACGGTGGTGGCCACGCCCAGGCTTGTGGTTTCAAGATGACGCTGGCGCGTTTGCCAGAAATGCTCAGCGGTAAATTTCAAGCCAGTCAGGACGCCTCATGAGCTCATCGACCCAAGCACTGGAGCCCACACTGGAGGTGCTGCCGCGCGACCTGTCGGCGTATCGGCAAGGCAACGTTGGGGTGGACTACGTGCACCGCTTCGATTCCGGCAAGCCCGGGCCGCACGTGCTTGTCAATGCGCTGACGCATGGCAACGAGTTTTGCGGCATGGTGGCGGTGTCCAGTCTGCTCGACGCTCAGGTGCGGCCTTTGGTAGGCACACTGACGCTGAGCTTTGCCAACGTGGCGGCCTATGAAACTTTTGATGCGGCCAAACCCTTTGAGAGCCGGCAACTGGTGCACAACCTGAACCGGATCTGGTCCTCCGAGTGGCTGGACGGCGAGGAGGACAGCCCGGAACTGCGTCGTGCGCGGGCCTTGCAACCGGTGGTGGCGCAGGCCGATCATGTGCTCGATATTCACTCCACCAGCCAGGACGTGGAGCCGTTCTGGGTCTATGCCGGTTTTCCCCGCAACGGTGATGTGGCACTGGCGCTAGGTCGCCCCAGCGTGCATCTGGTGATGCCGGACGGCTTGGGCTCCGGCACGCCGCTGATCCAGTACGGGCAGTTCGGCCAGGCCAGTGGCAAGGGCGCAGCCATGGTGGTGGAATGTGGCCAGCATTTCAGGCAGGCCACCAGCGATCTGGCGACCGGTGTGGCGCGTGCCTTTCTGGCGCATTTTGGCCTGATTGCACGAGACCCGACGTCGCTGCCAGTAGCACCGCAGAGGCGCTTTCAGTTGCTGCAGACCTGCGTCATCAAGACCACGGAATTCAGGTTTGTGCGACCCTGCATCGGCTTTGAGGTGTTTGCCAAAGGGGAACTGATTGCGACCGACGGTGCCGACGAAATCCGCGCACCCTGCGACGATTGCACGATTCTCATGCCGGCACGCGCAGCGATTGTGGGGCGCGAGGCCGTCTATCTGTCACGGCCACTGACCATCGATTGAGGCTCAGCAGCCGAGTTGCTCTGCCAGATCCAGAAAGTCCCTGGCATGCCGTGTGTTGGCAGGATCGGGTGATACATCCTTGAGCTGGCCAACGCCGAATTCAGCAGGGCGCTCGATGTAGGCAGTCTGCAGGCCACAGGCACGAGCTGCTGCCAGATCGTTCTGGTGCGCCGCCACCATCATCACCGCCTCGGGCGGCAGGTCAAACACTTTGGCTGCTCCCAGATAGACCGCCGGGTCGGGCTTGTAGGCCCGAAAGACTTCGGCCGACAGGATGCAGTCCCAGGGCAGACCGGCGCGTTTGGCCATGTTGGTCAAGAGTGCAATATTGCCGTTGGAGAGTGTGCAGATCGTGTGCTTGGTCTTGAGTCGCGTCAGACCCGCAACCACGTCCGGCCAGGGATCAAGCCGGTGCCATGCCTTGTTCAGATGGCGTGTCTGTGCTTCGCTCAGATCGGTCACGCCAAACTGCTGCAAGACCTGCTCCAGAATCAGCCGGTGCAGATCGTCGATCAGGGTCCAGCCCAGTTCACCGGAGCGCACCCGCTGCATGGCCGGCTGGTAACCGGCGCGCCAGGCCAGGGCGAAGGCGCTAGCGTCCACCTCCGGGCGCAGCGCACGCACTTCACGCGCAATGCTGTCGTGCCAGTCCACCACCGTGCCGAACACATCAAAGACCAGCAACTGGGGCGCAGCAAGCGTGTTCACTTGGCTCTGAGCCCCTGTACCAGCGCACCCAGGGCAATGCCAGCCAGCGCCCACAGCAGGCTCCCGTTGCCCGCGCCCAGTCCGGCAATGGCCGGGCCCGGGCAGACCCCGCAAATGCCCCAGCCGACGCCAAAGAGGGCTGCGCCAACGGCGGTGTCGCGGTTCCAGACGCTGGGGTGCTCGTGGAAGTGGTCGTCCAGCAGCGGGCGCTGGAGCAGGCGTGGCGCCAGCTTGTAGGCGAGCAGCACCACCAGCACAGCGCCACCCATGACCAGCATCAGGCCGAAGTCCTGAAAGCGCAGGAAGCTCAGCACGACTTCGGGCCGGATCATGGTTGAGAACGAGAGGCCAAAGCCGAACAATGCGCCGGCCAGCAAGGTCGCCAATACGCGTGCTGAGCTCATGGCAGGACCCTCATCATCAGGTTGGCGGTGAGGAAGGCGGTGGCCATGAAGGTCAATACCGCCAGCAGCGAAGGCCATTGCAGTGAACCCAGTCCGCAGATGCCATGGCCTGAAGTGCAGCCATTGCCCAGGCGCGCGCCATAGCCAACAAAAAAGCCGCCGACCAGCAATTGCCAGACCGGCACCGCCGTGGCCTGCGGAGCACCCCCGGCAAATCCCAGCCACCAGATCAGTGCGCCCAGAATCAGCCCCAGCGCGTAGACCAGTCGCCAGCCGCGCGAATCGACAAAGCGCCTTTGCTGAAAGAAGGGTCGCTGCACCAGATACGACCAGCTGCTGGAAAACACGGTACTCATGCCGCCAATGCGGCCGGTCAGCACGAATAGCAACGCCGCACCGGCGCCGATCAGCAGACCGCCCAGCAGGTAGTGCTGCCAGCCCAGCGGGAAGAGGGAAAGAGCAAGGTTCATGGCGCTGGATTATCGGTGCTCAGACCGCCAGCAAACCACGCTTGCGCAGCATGGCCTCTACCTGCGGATCGCGGCCCCGAAAGTTGCGAAACGCCTGCGCCGGCTCCTGGCTGTTGCCGGCGCTGTAGATCTGCTGCAACAGGCGCTGCGCGGTTGCAGTGTCGAATGCGTTTCCGGTCTCGACGAAGGCCTGAAAAGCGTCAGCCTCCAGCACTTCAGCCCACATGTAGACGTAGTAGCCAGCGGCGTAGCCCGAACCAGCAAACAGGTGCTGAAAGTGGCTCAGATGATGGCGCAAACCGATGTCCTGCGGCACACCCAGCAATCGGCATTGTTCGGCCTCGAACGCGGCAATGTCCACCGTCGTGCCATTGGGCAGACTGTGCAGTGCCATATCGATCAAGGCCGGCCCGGTGTACATCAGCGTGGCCCAGGCCTGGTTGAAGCGCCGCGCCGCATGCAGCTTGTCCAGCAGGGCAGGCGGCAGCACTTCGCCGGTCTGGAAGTGGCGCGCGTGGCGCTGCAGTACCTCGCGCTCCAGTGCCCAGTTCTCGAACAGTTGCGAGGGCAGTTCCACATAGTCGCGCAGCACGTTGGTGCCGGCCAGGCGCTCGTGCCTGACCTGCGACAAGAGGCCGTGCAAGCCGTGCCCGAACTCGTGAAACAGGGTCTTGACGTCCTCAAAGCTGAGCAACGTCGGGCTGGCCTTGGCAAAGTTGTTGTTGTTGATGACGATGGGCAGGGTGCCGCCCTGGTGCCCGGACTGGCTGCGAAAGATGCTCATCCAGGCACCGCTGCGTTTGGTCGGACGGGCAAAGTTGTCGCCCAGAAAGAGGCCGACTGCCGTGCCATCGGCGCCTTGCACTTCCCAGGCGCGCACGTCCGGGTGGTACAGAGCGAGTCCGTGCTGCTCGACAAAGCGAAGGCCGAAAAGGCGCTCTGCGCAATCGAACATCGCCGCAATCATGTTGTCCAGAGTGAAGTAGGGCTTGAGTTTGGCATCGTCCAGATCAAACTGCTGGGCCCGGACCTTTTCTGCCAGGTAGCGCCAGTCCCAGGCCGCAATCGGCGTCGGCTCACCCAAGCTCTGGGCCATGGCCGTCAGTGCGACCCTGTCCTCCTGCGCCTTGGCCTTGGCGGGTTCCCAGGTCTGGTTCAGCAGTTTCAGCACGGCAGCTGTGTTGCCTGCCATGCGGTCCACCAGTTCGTAGTCGGCATAGTTGGCGTAGCCCAGCAACTGCGCCTGCTCCTGGCGCAAGGCCATGATGTGTGCGGCCACCGGGCGGTTGTCGGTGGCACCTTGGTGGGCGCCGCGCAGCGTGCGTTCGCGCCAGACGGTTTCACGCAGATCGCGTCGCGCCGAAAAGCTCAGAAACGGCTCCGTCAGCGATGGCGACAGAGTCAGCGCATGGCTGTTCTCGCCCAGGCCGCGCTGCGCCGCTGCAGCGCGGGTAGCTTCGCGCATGAACGGGGGCAGGCCCGCCAGATCGGATTCGGTCTTGAGCTCCAGCAAAAAACTGTTCTCGTCAGCCAGCACGTTTTGTGAAAACGTGGTGCACTGGGCAGCGAGCTCCTGCACCACCGCGCCGTAGCGCTGGCGGGCCTCACCGTCGAGCTGGGCGCCAGCGCGTACAAAGTCCAGATGCACGCGCTCCAGCAGGCGCAAGTCCTGCGGTGCCAACGCCAGTTGCCGGCGTTGACTGTACAGGCTGTCAACGCGCGCAAACAGGTTCGCGTGCATGTAGACGGCGTTCTCATGCGCCGCCAAGCGCGGCGCCATCGTGCGCTGCACCGCCTGCAAGGCCGGGCTGGTTTCGCTGTAGGTGAGGTTGCTGAACAGCAACTCGACGCGGATGTAGAGGCGGCCGCATTGATCCATAGCCTCCAGCGTGTTGGCAAAAGTCGGTAGCTCAGGGTTGTTGGCGATGGCGTCGAGCTCGGCGCGCTGCGCTGCCATGGCGAGCTCGAACGCGCCCTCGAAATACTCGGGCCTGACCAGATCGAATGGGGGCAGGCCGTAGGCGGTGCGCCAGTCGGCCAGCAGGGGATTGTCAGAGCTTTGGGTGGTGGAGTTGGGCTGGTTCATGAATTGATTGTGACCCAACTCCGGCGAAGATGCCCGGCGCACGCGAGTAGCGCCGCGACACTGGCGGCGCTGCCGAGTTGACTTGGGGAAATTGGAATTGCTGATATACCGTTTGTCATCCCGGACCTGGCATTTGTCATCCCGGACTTGCTATTTGTCATCCCGGACTTGATCCGGGATCCAGTGCCGCACTAGCACTGGATTGCGGGTCGTGGCCCGCAATGACAAACAGCGGGACAACTGGTGTTTTTGCAATATTCGACTTCCTTACTTCAGTTCGGTGATGAACTGCTCGCGCGGACGGCGCACCTTCTTCAGGTTCACCAGCCAGTCCTTGTCTTCTTCACGGTAGCCCAGCGGCACGATGGCGACACTGCGCAGGCCGCGTGCCGACAGGTTCAGGATGGCATCCAGCGCCTTCGGATCAAAGCCCTCCATCGGCGTGGCGTCCACTTCTTCATAGGCGGCAGCAATCAGGGCGGCGCCCAGGCCGATGTAGGCCTGACGTGCCGCGTGCTCAAAGTTGGTCTGGGCGTCGCGCGCCGGGTAGCTGCCCAGCAGCATCTTGCGGTAGTTTTCCCAGCCTTCGTTGGTGCCGCCACGCTCGGCATTGGTCAGGTCAAACATGTGGTTGATGCGCTCGGCCGTGTAGGTGTCCCAGGCGGCGAAGACCAGCAGATGCGAACAGTCGGTGACCTGTCCCTGGCCCCAGGCCTTGGGCTTGATCTGCTCGCGGATCTCCTTGTTGGTGACAACAATGATCTCGTAGGGCTGCAGGCCACTCGACGTGGGTGCCAAGCGCGCAGCCTCCAGAATGCGGTCCACTTTTTCCTGTGGCACAGCCTTGGCCGGGTTCATTTTCTTGGTGGCGTAGCGCCATTGGAGCTTTTGGAGCAAATCAGACATGCGTGTTTCCTGAAGGGTTGAAAAGTTGCTGCCATCGCTTGGATGGCAGGTGCTGAGACAGCTTGGGGCGAGCCTTGCGTTTCACAAGGGCAGGCACCGATGGCTAACTACTTGAAGCTGGCGTAGTACTGCAGCACGGCCGGTGTCTGCGCAATGCGCTGCATGTGGGCGTTCAGTGCCGGGGCAACTTTCTCGACCAGATCGGTCGGAATATGGTCCAGGCGACCGGAATTGAGGCCGCGCACGTCCACGAACACCTTCAGGTCGGCCACCGTGAGACGCTTGTCGGCAAAGTATTCGCCACCGTTCGCCAGCAGTTGCTTCTGCAGCCAGCCGAGGTACACGGGCATGTGGCCGTCGACCAGCGCCACGCGCGCCGCTTTTTGCTCGTCGCCCTTCATGCTGAAGCTGGGGCCCAGTTTGACGCCGGCTTCTTCCACCACATACGCCACCTCGTCGCACAGCAAAGCCTGGTAGGCGTCGGTCGGGTAAAGTCCGGCCAGCTTGCCCGCATAGCGCAGGATGGCATCGCTCTGCGTGACCTGTACGCCGTCCACGTGCAGCACCGGCACCTGGCCAAAGGGCACCGACTTGCGCACCTCGGTAAATTCGGGGAAGCCAAAGCGGTGGTCTTCAAACGCAATGCCACCAACGGCCAGGGCCAAGCGGATAGGCTCAGCGCGGCCGCCGTGAAAGTCGAAATAGGAGAGTTTGAGTTGGGGCATGGTGTTTACTTGAAGTTGTGGCGCGGCGGACCCGCTGCGGAAGTGTTGCGGATTCTATGCGGGCAGCGAGTTTGGGGCTCCTAGTCCGTGCTGCCGAAGAGGTCATTGAATTTCTTGGCGCCATCGGCGGCGGCGGCAGATGTCATCGGTATGCCCTTCGGATATTCCTCCGCGATCCGGTCCTCCCAGTAAGTTGCCGGGTTGGGAGCGCTGCAAAGGCGCCGATAGACCTCTTGCGGAACATGCTTGTAGGCCAGTACGGACTTGTTGTCCCAGTGCAGGTCCAGCTGGCGCGATGCGGGATCGTAGTCGGCCTTGCGGATGCGGCCGCTGGTGAAGGTCTTGGTGGTCATGTCAAGCCGAAGGATATCGCATTGGAAAGGGCTCTATGAGCGTAGCAGTTCAAACTCTGTACCATGGCGAAAATGAGGGAGTTCTTCAATGGCAACCAGCACCAACCAAAAACTCGCCGTCCTGATTGACGCCGACAACGCGCAGGCATCTGTCATTCAGGAGTTGCTGGCCGAGGTGTCGCGCTATGGCACCGCCACCATCAAGCGCGCCTATGGCGACTGGACGACGCAAAATCTTAAGGGCTGGAAAGAGGTGCTGCACACCATGGCCATTCAGCCGGTGCAGCAGTTTGCCTACACCAGCGGTAAAAACGCCACCGACTCCGCGCTCATCATCGACGCGATGGACGTGCTGCACACTGGACGCGTGGACGGCTTCTGCCTGGTTTCGAGCGACAGCGACTTCACCCGCCTGGCCACCCGCATTCGCGAGGCGGGACTGGTGGTCTATGGCTTTGGTGAGCGCAAAACGCCCGAGCCCTTTGTGGCTGCGTGCGACAAGTTCATTTACACCGAAATTTTGCGTATCGATCCAGAGGAACCCAAGGTGGAGGTGACACCCGCAGGCACCAGCTTGAAATTACTAGTCGAAGTGGCTGAGTTGCCAGAGCTGCGACCCATGATAGTGACTGCAGTGGATGCGGTGGCTCGTGATGATGGGTGGGCTCCACTAGGGCCAGTCGGCAGTCAGATGAATAAAAACAATCCTTCATTCGATCCGAGAAATTATGGGTTTGCCCAATTGAGCAAGCTGATGCGCAAGCAAGACTATCTGGAGATCAAGGAAGTCCCCATGGGTGATGGGTCAACCAATGTGCATTTGTATGTGCGGTGCAAGGCAGTTGCGCCGTCAAAGGCGGGCTAATCCAGCCTTGGCAGCAGTGCCACCGCCATGAACCTCAAACGATCAGCAGCACGCAGCTAGCTTTATGAATTTTTCTGAAGTTTTCAAAACGCTTAACCAAGCCTCTGCCTTTGACCTGTTTCGGCTGCGCGCCGCGATTGACCGCGCATTGGAGGAGCCGCGTTGGTTGCAAGCCATACAAACCCGTTTGAAAGTGGGGCAAGCGGTGCAATTTTTCGATCTACGGGCCAACACACTCAAACGCGGGCAGGTCCTGGAGATGCGCCGCAAAGAGGTCGTCGTGCTGGATTTGCAGGATGCGGTGCGCTGGGTCCTGTCCTACGCAGCGATCAACCTGGACGGTGCCGACGTGCAAATTCGAGAGCAAAAACCACAGGGGCTGGGCCGCAACGAAGTGGCCCTGGGTGATGTGGTTGGTTTTGTCGACCGCGACCAGCAACAACGTACCGGCAAAATCATCCGTCTCAACGACAAGACGGTGACCCTGCAATGCGACCGTGCCCAATGGCGCGTGGCCTACAGCTTTTTACACCGGGTGGTCGATGTGGACGGCATGGTGCAGGACGTTCCGGAACCGGGCGCTTCGCGGCTGTCTGGACTTCGGCCTTGAATGTTGTTTACCGGCAGGCAGAGGTGGTAACACTGCACAATTCATGCGGCGGTGCAGGAGAAATTTCCAGCCCGTTGGTCCAGCCACTTCGCTGGCGTCTGGCGCTTCGGGTTTTAGCGGCTTGCCCGGTCCGCACAGCTTATCAAGTGCCGGGTGCATGAAGTTGCTCCTCGTCTCCAACTAACCATATCTTGGGTTGCTGCAATACCCGTGAAATAAACGCACTGTCCTGTTCAATGCGCTTGGCCCATTCGGCAGGGGTATACAGCGTGGGATTGACCTTGCGTGAGAGCGACACCGCAGCGGTTTCCAAGGCGCCAAACACTTCTCCATAGCCCAGCTTGGGGCTCACAATCATCACGTCCACATCACTGTGGGCGCTGTCTTCCTGTCGTGCGACGGAGCCGTAGATAAAGGCGATATCGATTTGTGCGGCCAGCGGTGCAAGAGCTGTTCGCATCACGTCGGCCAATCCCATGGTTTTGAGTACCAGTCCACGCAACTCTGAAAACACCGGAGCGCTGGCATTGGCCTGATAGTGTTTTTGATTGCCCTGTTTGCTTACCAGGAGCAAGCCCGCCTCCGACAAGGCAAGCAGTTCGCGCTGTACAGCGCCCGTACCCGATTGGGCAAGCGCAATCACTTCATTGGCGTAGAAACTGCGGTCTGGAGTACCGAACAGGACCGCCAGAACGCGCTGACGCACCTTGGGGAACAGGGCGTTTGCGAGCGACGCGGATGC
>QYPX01000064.1 GCA_007280205.1 Comamonadaceae bacterium | reverse complement strand
GGGGTTGTCACTCCGGTTTTTTGTTCTTGCCCGGTGTGTGGCAGCCCCACAATCACTCGATGAAATTTTCTATCGTGCTGGCAATGCTGCTGGCGTTGACGTGTCATATCGCTGACGGGCGACGGCGTATATTTCGACTATGGCGAGCACGATGACGAGCAGTTTTCAAATGGGGGTTGATTCGATGAAGATGACTAACACCTTTGGATTCAACAAAGTTTTCACTACGCTTTCCCTTGTCTTATTTGTAAGCATCGGGCTTGCTGCTACGGAGGATGAAATAAGAGGCGCGATTGCCGCTGGTGACTTTGAATCGGCTCGAAGCATGGCTGTGCAATTGGTCAAAAAAAACGACCCGATTGGTTACTACACATTGGGATGGCTGGAAGAAAGACGCAAGACAGAGAAAGGCTATAAAGCGGCTTTTTCTTCATATCTGAAGGCGGCGAATTTGGGTCACACTAAGTCCATGCACTACGCCGCACAGATGTTGAAAGAAGGCCAAGGAACCAAGAAAAACATGGAGCAGTCTGTATTCTGGTACGGGAAGGCAGCGGAAGATGCTCTACCGGAGGCTATGTTCGAACTAGCCCATATCTACCGTGGCGAAGGTGGAATGAAGGTGAATAACAAAAGGGCATACGATTTGTATTACAAAATTGCAAGTGATGAACGACTGAGCAATACGGAATTAGCAACGCTGTCAATGTTCTATATGGGACTGCTAACGCGTGATTCACCTGATCCAAAATCCAAAGAACTTTCAGAAAATCTATTTGAGATAGTGATGCAGACCAAACTGCAAACAAAACAGGTAGAGTGGGCTAAGAGCGAAATTCAGTCTTATGCTGAGGCCGGGAAGACCAAGGTTGGTAAGGGGGATGGCTCCGCCGATGATGGGCTTTGCCAAAAGTATGGCTTCAAGGTAGCTACGACACCGTATTCTGAATGCAGAATGAAAGTCGAGATTGCACGTAAACAGAATGAGCAGTCTGAGAGGATTTATGCTCAGCAAAAACGACAATATGAAGCTGAACTTCAACGCTATCAAGAACAAGCGGCCGCATATGAGCGGGAAAAAGAGAGACAGAAAGGGCTGGCAATGATGAAATTTGGCTTGGCTCTAATGGGAGGGCAATCGCCCAACGCCTCAGAAAATCTTGCAAATGCTGGTCGGTCTGTTCTCGGAATGCCGCCGATAGCCCCAACCGCACCAACGTTCCAAACCTTCACAATCACAGGACCAACTGGTCGAATGGTTAACTGCAATGTGTTTGGTAATAATGTGAACTGCAACTGATGGTCTTAATGCAGGCTACTTTCGATGCGCTGATGATTGGTTCGGTAAACGGTTGCCGACGCGGAGGCCAAAGACAAGTGGGAGCACAAGTGGTGTGGGAAATGACCCAACCTAACGCGTTGGGCCAAACACGAGCGCGGCACTCCGATGTCCAACATTGGACACAACAGCAAAAAATTTGCAAAACGTCTGTCTCGAACAGTGTTAGTAAGAAACCGGGGGACCCTTCTCACCACAGGCGGGGTGCCCCCTGGGTGGGGGTCTGTCGCGGTGGATTTCAAAAATCCGCTTACATCCGCCGTTACATCGAGACCAAAGAAAAATGGTTTGCTACTATTTTCATAGCGGCAAACCCTTTAATTACTTGGGGTGGCTGATGGGGCTCGAACCCACGACAACAGGAATCACAATCCTGGACTCTACCAACTGAGCTACAGCCACCGTGCGGTCAGATTATACGGGCTAGCTGCCGGCGCGCGCTGGGCGCGGTGCCATGATGTCGACCTTGAAGCGTTCCTTGAGCAAGCCGTAATAAGCCTGCGACTCTGCCGCTGTCCACCACTGTGCATATTGGGCGCGATCCTGTTTGGCGGCGACCTCGGTGGATGCCGGACGCGTGACCACCTGGTTGACCTTGACCACGGCGTAGCCCTGGGCACCCATGCTGACGCCGACAAAGACCGGCAGCTTGGAGGTGTCAGCACGCAAGACGGCGTTCAGAATTTGTGGTGGCGTGTTTTGCGCCTGATCGCGTGAGAGCACCTGCGCTGCCGGCATCACCGCACTGCCCGGCGCTGCCTTCCAGGCCGCCAGTTTCGCGGCTCCCTCCTGGGCTGCCAACTCAGCGGCACGCGAGGCCACCAGACGCTCGCGCACATTGGCGCGCACTTCGGCCAGCGCCATGGTTTTGGCAGCCTGGTACTGGGTAATGCGCCCAGCTGTCAACTGGTTCGGAGCGGTTTCGATCGCCTCGGTATTGCGCTTTTTCTCGATAGCGTCCGGGCCGAAGATTGCGGCCAGGAACTTGGCGTTGGCCAGCAGGCCGGTGACACCGGCAGCCGGTTTGCGTGACAGCTTCGCTGCGGTCTTGATCTCCAGCTTGAGTTTGTCAGCCACTGGCTTCAAACTGTCGGATTGCTCGTAAACGCCATTGGTAAAGGCTTCCGCAGTCTCAGCAAATTTGCGCTGGGCCTGCTGCGTCTTCAGGTCCGTTTCGATGCCGGCGCGCAGTTCCTCAAAGCTGCGCTGCTTGGGTGCCTTGATGTCGGCAAGTTTGATGATGTGGTAGCCAAAATCGGACTCCACCAGTTCGCTGATGTCCCCCTTCTTCATGGCAAAGGCAGCTTCCTCAAAGGGCTTGACCATGGCACCGCGGGCAAAGAAATCCAGGTCGCCTCCCTTGGCAGCAGAACCCGTATCCTGTGAATTCTTCTTCGCCAGGTCGGCAAAACTGTCAGGCGCCTTGCGCAACTCTGCGAGCAACTCCTGCGCACGCGCCTTGGCCTTCTGGCGCTCGGCCGCCGGCGCGTCCTTCGGCGCGTTGATCAGGATGTGGCTGGCACGACGTTCCTCATTGCCACTCAGGCGCGCCGCGTTTTGCTCGTAGTAGGACTTGAGATCAGCCTCGTTGATCATGATGCTCTTCTTGACCGACTCCAGATCAAGCACCACATATTCGATGCTGGCCTGCTCCGGCGCCTGAAACAAGGTCTCGTTGGCTTTGTAAAAAGCCTCGACTTCAGCGTCGGTCGGATTCACACGGGAAGCGAAATCGGCGCTCAGAAAGTTGACGACCTGCACTTCGCGTCGTTCAAAAAAAGCATTCAGTGCCACGTCAGCCACTGCTGTGGCGGCAAAACCGGTTTGCGACAGCCCTGCTTCCACCTGGCGCACCGACAGGTCACGGCGCACACGCGCTTCAAACCCCTCCGGCGTCATGCCCTGGCTTGCGGCCATCTGGCGATAACGTTCCATGTCGAGTTTGCCATCGGGCCGGCGCAACGAGGCAATGCCCGGGTCATCCTGCAGGTCACGCGCCAATCGCGCATCGCTGGTGGTAAGTCTGAACTGGTCGGCGGCCTGCGCCATCACGCGTTCACGCACCAGCCGTTCCAATGTCGAATAGCGTGCCTCAGGGGAGTCCAGCAGTTTGGCGTCCAGGTTGGGCATCTGGGCGCGCAGTCGATCGGCTTCAGCCTTGTGCGCCGCATCCCATTCACCCTGGTTGATGTCCTGGCCACCCACTCGGGCCACGGCGGCGCCCTTCTCGCTCATGCGGTTGTAACCATCAATACCGAACAGCACGAAGGACGGGATGATGAGCAGAAACATCAGGCCCATCATGATCTTCGTGTGCTTGCGGACAAAATCAAACATGCAGAACTACTCCAGTAGAAAACAAAAAGGCGAACACATTGTTCGCCTTGGCCAGAAGTGGTGGGTGCTGACGGGCTCGAACCGCCGACCTACGCCTTGTAAGGGCGCCGCTCTACCAACTGAGCTAAGCACCCCACTTAACTGGCTATCAATTCAACGCGTCCTTCAAAGCCTTGCCTGGACGAAACTTGGGAATCTTGGCTGCCTTGATTTTAATCGCAGCGCCGGTGCGGGGATTTCGCCCGACCCGAGCCGCGCGTTTAGCCACTGCAAACGTGCCAAAACCCACCAGGGAAACGTCGTTTCCCTTCTTCAAAGTGGCCTTCACTGCGCCAAAAATGGCCTCCAGTGCGCGGTTGGCTGCCGCCTTGGAAATATCCGCCTGTGTTGCGATGTGTTCAATCAATTCAGTCTTGTTCACAATAAACCCTTCTTATAAAAATAGAGTTGCTCAACTTGTCCGGTCAAAAATCTGGTGTCCGCCGTGCTTGAGGGCGGACGCGAATTCTAGTCGCCTTTTCTGGCTTGCGGCGACGAAATTTTGACGCTGCAACCGTGCTGTGCTCAAAGTGCCTCAGCAATCGCCCGCCCGACATCGGCAGTGCCTGCTGTACCCCCAAGGTCACGCGTACGTGGCGCCCCACTTTGGGGCTCCAACACTTTCTCAATCGCCTTCAAGACAGCGTCGTGAGCCGGCCGGTAGCCCAGAAAATCCAGCATCATGGCGCCGCACCAGATCTGCCCTATCGGATTGGCAATCCCCTGGCCCGCAATGTCAGGAGCAGAGCCATGCACTGGCTCGAACAACGATGGAAATTTGCGCTGCGGATTCAGGTTGGCGCTCGGTGCAATGCCGATGGTGCCGGTGCAGGCCGGACCCAGGTCACTCAGAATGTCACCGAACAAATTGCTGGCCACCACCACATCAAAGAAATCGGGGCGCTGCACAAAGTGAGCGGTCAGGATGTCGATATGAAACTTGTCGACCGTGACCTCCGGGTAGTGCCGCGCCATCTCGGCGACGCGCTCATCCCAATACGGCATGGTGATGGCAATGCCGTTGGACTTGGTGGCACTGGTCAGATGCTTCTTCGGTCGCGACTGCGCCAGCTCAAAAGCAAATTTCAGCACCCGGTCCACGCCAACGCGCGACATCACCGTTTCCTGCATCACGATCTCGCGTTCGGTGCCGGGGTACATGCGCCCACCAATGCTGGAGTACTCGCCCTCGGTGTTTTCGCGCACGATGAACATGTCGATCTCGCCCGGCGCACGCCGGCTGCCGTCGCGCCGCACCACCGGTGCAATGATGCCCGGCATCAGCCGCGCCGGACGCAGGTTGACATACTGGTCAAAATCGCGGCGAAACAGCAGCAGCGAGCCCCACAGCGAGACGTGATCCAGAATTTTTTCCGGCCAGCCGACGGCACCGAAGTAGATGGCGTCATGGCCGCCAATCAGGTCTTTCCAGTTGTCGGGCAGCATCTTGCCGTGCTTCTCGAAATAGTCCCAGCTGGAAAAGTCGAAGTGGTCAAACTGCAGGTCAATCCCGTACTTGACGGCCGCACGCTCCATGACCCGAATGCCCTCGGGCATGACCTCTTTGCCGATACCGTCACCGGCAATCACTGCAATTCTCTTCTTGCTCATCGCGAATCCTTATGCATCATGATCAAAAATTCATTCTTTGCGTAGCGCTGCAGTCTGCGCGGTCGTCGGTCTGACCACCAGTGCCACGCCCAGCACCGTCATCACGGTGCCGAACACGGTCACCGCATTGATGGGCTCGGCAAACAGCAGCCAGGCTATGAAAGCAGTGACCGGCGGCACCAGGTACATCAAACTGGTCACCGAGGCTGCAGCCCCGCGCTGAATCAGCAGGTACAACAAGGAACTGCCGCCCAGCGTCAGCACCAGCACTGACCAGGCCATGGCGCCCAGCATTTCTGCGTTCCAGCGCACCGCCTCGGTCTCCAGCAGGGTCAGCGGCAAGGTCACCAGAAGGGCCGCCATCAGTTGAACCGCATTGGCGCTGCGCACATCACAGGGTTTGACAAAACGCTTTTGATACAGCGTACCCAGGGTGATGGCAAACAGGGCGCCAACCGCCATCGACACATTCATCCAGTCGGCCTCACCGCCCTGACCAAACTTGCGCGACACCACCAGCACCAGACCGGCAAAGCCAAGTACCAGTCCGCTCCATTGCCGTGCGCTGACCCTGCCGCCGGTGCTTGACAACCATAGTGCGGTCAACACCGGTTGCAGTCCGACGATCAAGGCTGACAAGCCCGAACCCATGCCCGCCTTCACCGCTGCCCAGACGCCGCCCAGGTAACAGGCGTGCATCAGGACACCGGTAAAGCTCAGGTGAGCCCACTGGCTGGCCGTGGCCGGCCACTTGACCCGCGCCAGCAAAATCCAGGGCAAGAAACAAGCAATGGAAAAAAGATAACGCAGCGCCAGAAATTTCATTGGTGGTGCGTGCGGCATGCCATAGCGGGCCACAATAAACCCGGTGCTCCAGATCAGCACAAACAACACCGGCATGGCCCGGATCAAGGCCTGATCGTCACGTGCAGTCACTTCACGCGTGCCCGGATTTCCGGCAGCGCCTTGCGCAAGTAGTAGACCATCGACCAGACCGTCATCACGGCGGCGACCCAGATCAGCCAGACACCCCACAGGTGGGTGTCAATCACACCAAAAAGCGTCCCGTTGAACAGTAGAAAGGGAATCGCCACCATTTGCACCACAGTCTTGAGCTTGCCTATCATGTGCACTGCAACGCTCTTGGCTGCGCCAATCTGCGCCATCCATTCACGCAGTGCGGAAATGGCGATCTCGCGACCAATGATGATGAGCCCGACAAAGACGTCAGCCCGCCCCAGATGCACCAGCACCAGCACACTGGCGCAGACCAGTATTTTGTCGGCTACCGGGTCGAGAAATGCGCCAAAGGAGGAAACCTGATTGAGTTTGCGCGCCAGATAGCCATCGAGCCAATCCGTGATCGCCGATACCACAAACACGCAGGTTGCGATCAGGTCCCGGCTGGCGTGTGTCAGCGGCAGCGCATCAAAATAAACGCCGACGATCAGCGGAATCGCTGCGATGCGACCCCATGTCATGAGCGTCGGAGTATTGAAAAACATACAGCCTCATTGTGGCACGGCTCAGTCGCAGTTGCCGCCCCGTCAGTGCAGCGCGCGGTAAATATCCTCAGCCAGTTCATGCGATATGCCCTCAACCGTAGCCAGATCTTCCACTCCAGCCATGGCAACGCCGCGCACACCGCCAAAGCGCTGCAACAATTTGGCACGGCGCTTTGGCCCAACACCAGGGATTTCTTCCAGCTTGCCACCATCAACGCGCACTCTGGCGCGCTTGGCACGCATGCCGGTGATGGCAAAGCGGTGTGCCTCGTCCCGGATCTGCGCCACCAGCATCAGTGCGGCCGAGTCCTTGCCCAGGTAAATCTTCTCGCGGCCGTCGGCAAAGACCAGTTCCTCCAGCCCCACCTTGCGCCCTTCGCCCTTTTCCACACCAACAATCAGTGCCAGCGACAAGCCCAGTTGCTCAAACACCTCACGCGCCACCGACACCTGCCCCTTGCCGCCATCAACCAGCACCAAGTCTGGCAAACGCCCCAGCGCAGCACCGCCGCTGGTCTGCGTTTCACGCAAGGCCTCTGCCAGCTTGCCGTAGCGGCGCAACAGCACCTGGCGCATGGCGGCATAGTCGTCGCCAGGCGTGATGTCGTCGATCGAGAAGCGCCGGTACTCGGCGTTTTGCATCTTGTGCCTTTGAAACACGACACAGGAAGCCTGGGTTGCCTCGCCCGCCGTGTGGGAAATATCAAAACACTCGATGCGCAGTTGCTCCAGATCTTCAATCGCCAGATCCAGCGCCTCCGCCAGGGAACGCGTGCGCGCCTGCTGTGAGCCCTCTTCGGAAAGCAGTCGCGCCAGTTGCAACGCAGCATTGGTTTGTGCCATTTCCAGCCACAGGCGACGTTGCTCGCGCGGCTGATGCACGGCTGTGACCTTGACGCCCGACTGCAGCGACAGCGCCCTGATCAGATGCTCGTCCACCGCGACACTCAGCACCAGCGAGGGCGGCACCGGCACCTGCAGATAGTGCTGCGCCACAAAGGCCTGCAGCACCTGGGCTTCGACTGAGAGCGCGCTACTGGCTGTGTCATCGTCGTCAACATAGATACCCACCGCATCGTCCACGTGAACCGGGAAATAGGCGCGGTCGCCCAGATGACGCCCACCACGCACCATGGCCAGATTGACGCAGGCACGTCCGCCCTGCACCTTGACCGCCAGAATGTCCACATCGCGGTCCGACACGTTCTCCACCGACTGTTGATGCAGCACATTGGACAGTGCGGCAATCTGGTTGCGCAGTTCGGCCGCCTGCTCAAACTGCAGCAGTTGCGCGTGTGCCAGCATGCGCTGCTCGAGTTCCTGCATCACTTGCTGTGCGTCGCCACGCAGGAAGCGCTCGGCGTCGGCCACGTCCTGCGCGTAGTCAGACGCCGAAATATGCCCGACACAGGGCGCTGAACAACGCTTGATCTGGTACAGCAAGCAGGGACGGCTTCGGTTATTGAAGACCGGATCCTCACAGGTGCGCAGACGAAAGACCTTTTGCATCAGCAAAATGGCCTCCTTCACCGCCCAGGCACTCGGATAGGGGCCAAAGTAATGATGCTTCTTTTCCACCGCGCCCCGGTAGTAGGCAACCCGGGCAAACTGCGAACTGGCATTGGCCGACGCGGCTACACCAGTGATCTTCAGGTACGGGTAACTCTTGTCATCCCGAAACAGGATGTTGTACTTCGGGTTGAGCGTCTTGATCAGGTTGTTTTCCAGCAGCAGCGCCTCCGCTTCGGAGCGCACCACCGTGGTCTCCAGCCGATCGATCTTGCCCACCATGTGGCCGATACGGCTGCCGCCGTGGTTCTTCTGGAAATAGCTGGACACCCGCTTTTTCAGGTTGATCGCCTTGCCGACATAGAGCACAGCGCCTTCGCTGTCGAAATAGCGATAGACGCCAGGCAGCGGCGGCAGACCCGCCACATCGCTCAGCAATTGAGCGTTGTGGACTGGCGCAGAATCAGGCAAATCAGACATAGGTCCGTATTGTGGACAATCTCTGGCGTGAAAGCAGGAAACCTCTGGGACATCTTTTGCCGCGTCATCGACAACTACGGCGACGTTGGTGTCTGCTGGCGCCTCGCCGCCGACCTGGCTGCGCGCGGCGAGCGGGTACGCCTGTGGCTGGACGACGCCAGCGCGCTGACCTGGATGGCGCCCGACGGCACACCAGGCGTCACGCTAAAGCAATGGAACGAGGCGCTGCAGTCCGGCAACTTGTCCGTTGGCGATGTGCTGATCGAAGCTTTTGGCTGCGAAGTCGATGCCGGATTTCTCGCTGCTTACGCGCAGCAGGCAGCGCATGCCCGCCCTCCGCGCGTCTGGCTCAACCTCGAATACTTGAGCGCAGAAGCGTTTGTGGAGCGCTGCCATGGCCTGCCATCACCTGTTCTGGCCGGTCCTGCCAAGGGCTTGCGCAAGTATTTCTTCTACCCCGGCTTCACGCCAGCGACCGGCGGTCTGCTGCGCGAGCCGGGCCTGGCTGCACGGCAGGCCGCCTTCGACCGTGAAGTCTGGCTGCGCCACCTGGCCATCAATTTTCGGAGGGAGCGCCTGATCTCGCTGTTCTGTTACGAGCCGACGACCTTGCCGGCTCTCCTGGAGCAACTGGCCGCCGACGAGCAGCCGACACAGCTGCTGGTGACGCCGGGGCGCGCCACGGCCGCGGTCCAGGCCTGCCTCGCCCGCATGAACAGCACGCACGCCGGCTGGAATGCGCAGGATCGGCTGAAATTCAGCTACCTGCCCGCGCTGAGCCAACTTGACTATGACCACCTGCTCTGGTCCTGTGACCTGAACTTTGTCCGCGGCGAAGACTCGCTGGTGCGCGCCCTTTGGGCCGGCAAGCCCTTTGTCTGGCAGATCTACGCGCAGTCCGACAACGCGCACCAGGCCAAGCTGGACGCTTTCCTCGATCAGATGCAGGCGCCGCCCTCCCTGAGGGCTTTTCACCAGGTCTGGAATGGTCTGAGCCAGGCCGCCCTGCCCGAGCTGAATCTGACCGAATGGCGCACAAGCGTCAGCAGTGCCAGGCAGCGCCAACTGCAAGACGACGATCTTGTGACAAAGATCATCCGATTCGTGCAGAAAAACCGTTAAAATTCAACGCTTTGCAATATTGACCGGATTCGCTTTCGGTCATGCAGCCCCTGCCGCGAAAAGTGCGGCCAACCTTCACACCATCACTATGAAAACCGCTCAAGAAATTCGCGCCGGCAACGTCATCATGCACGGCAAAGACCCCATGGTTGTCCTGAAAGCCGAATACAGCCGCGGCGGCCGCAACTCGGCCACCGTGCGCATGAAGCTCAAAAGCCTGATCGCCAACTTCGGCACCGAAGTCGTGTTCAAGGCCGACGACAAAATGGATCAGGTGATTCTGGACAAAAAGGAATGCACCTACTCCTACTTTGCGGACCCGATGTACGTTTGCATGGACGCCGACTTCAACCAGTACGAAGTCGAAGCCGAAAACATGGGCGACTCGCTGAACTACCTGGAAGACGGCATGACTGTTGAAGTGGTGTTCTACGACGGCAAGGCAATTTCAGTTGAACTGCCGACCAGCGTGGTGCGCGAGATCACCTGGACCGAGCCCGCCGTCAAGGGCGACACTTCGGGTAAGGTGCTCAAGCCGGCCAAGATTGCGACTGGCTTTGACGTCGGCGTGCCGATCTTCGTGGCGCAAGGCGACAAGGTCGAAATCGATACCCGCACCGGCGAATACAGAAAACGCGTCTGAGCCAGCAAACCAGGCAGTGATCAGGTGTTGACACCAGACACAGCACAAGCCAAACCGCTGGTCACCACCAGCCTGGCGGTGCGGCGCGTGGCGATCGACACCTACCGCGAGAACGTTGCCTACCTGCATCGCGATTGCGATGTGTATCGCGCCGAGGGCTTTCAGGCACTCTCCAAAGTCGAGATCCGGGCCAACGGCAGGCACATTCTGGCCACCTTGAACGTGGTCGATGACGAGACCATCGTGGGCTGCCGCGAAATCGGTCTCTCGGAAGACGCCTTCGTGCAGCTGGGCGCGAGCACTGGCCACGCCGCCAGTGTTTCGCAGGCCGAGCCAGCGGCCTCCATCGACGCGCTGCACCGCAAGATTGCGGGTGAACGCTTGAGCCGGAAAGATTTCGGCGGCATCGTGCACGACATTGCCGAGAGGCACTACTCCAAGATCGAACTGACCGCTTTTGTCGTGGCAACGAATCGCGATGAACTGGACCGTGAAGAGGTCTACTTCCTGACCGAAGCCATGGTCGAGAGCGGACGCCGCCACGACTGGCACGAGCGCCTGGTCGTTGACAAGCACTGCATCGGCGGCATTCCGGGCAATCGCACCTCGATGCTGGTGGTGCCCATCGTTGCCGCGCACGGGCTGCTCTGTCCCAAGACCTCCTCGCGCGCCATCCCCTCGCCCGCCGGTACCGCCGACACCATGGAAGTGCTGGCTAACGTGGAACTGCCGTTTGACCGGCTGGCCGAGATTGTGTGCGAGCACCGCGGCTGCCTGGCCTGGGGCGGCGCAGCCAATCTGTCGCCAGCTGACGATGTGCTGATCTCGGTGGAACGTCCGCTGGGCGTCGATTCGCCGGGGCAGATGGTGGCCTCCATTTTGTCGAAGAAGATTGCGGCCGGTTCCACTCATCTGGTGCTGGACATCCCGATCGGCCCCAGCGCCAAGGTTCGCTCCATGCCTGATGCGCAGCACTTGCGCCGCCTGTTCGAATATGTGGCCTCTCGTCTGCATCTCTCGCTGGACGTACTCATCACCGATGGCCGCCAGCCCATAGGCAACGGCATTGGCCCGGTGCTGGAGGCACGCGATGTGATGCGGGTGCTGGCAAACGACGCGCGCGCGCCGGTTGATTTGCGGCAAAAGTGTCTGCGACTCGCCGGCCGCCTTATCGAGTGCAGTCCCGACGTGCGCGGTGGCGACGGTTTTGCCATCGCGCGCGACATCCTGGACTCCGGCAGAGCCCTGAACAAGATGAACGCCATCATTGCAGCCCAGGGCAGCAAGCGCTTTGATCACAATCAGCCAACACTGGGCCGACTGAGCTTCGAGGTGCTCGCCACACAGGCCGGCTTGGTGGTAGGTATCGATAACCTGCAGGTCGCACGCATCGCTCGGCTGGCCGGCGCGCCCAAAGTCATCAGCGCCGGCGTGGATCTGCTGCGCAAGCTCGGTGATGCGGTGGCGCCCGGCGACATGCTGTACCGTGTGCACGCCGAGTTTCCCAGCGACCTCGAGTTTGCACGTCAGGCCTGCGCCAGATCAAGCGCTTATACGGTTGGGCGTGCCGAAGAAATACCGCAGATGTTCGTCGAGTTCTGATGTCGTCCACGCTACCCGCCAAACCCCTGCTGCTCTACTTTGCGGACGAACGCGCCAACGCCGAGCGAATCGCTCAAGCTGGTGCGTTGAACCTCATGCAAATTGAGCGGCATCGTTTCCCCGATGGCGAACTCAAATTGCGCTTGCCGGAGCCGCTACCGCAACGCGTGGTGCTTCTGCGCACGCTCGCCCAGCCGAACGAAAAACTGCTTGAATTGCTGCTGGTAGCGCAAACCGCGCGCAGCCTGGGTGCAGAGCACCTGACGCTGTTGGCGCCTTATCTGGCCTATATGCGCCAGGACATTGCCTTCAAACCCGGTGAAGCCATCAGCCAGCGCATTGTTGGGCAGTTTCTGGCGACGCTGTTTGATGCCGTCATCACGGTCGATCCCCATCTGCACCGCGTCGCCACCCTGCACGAAGCGCTGCCCGCCGGCAACACCCTGGTGCTGAGCGGCGCACCGCTCTTGTCTGACCTGATCGCGGCACACCACGGCGCCGCGCTGCTGGTGGGACCGGACGAAGAGTCCGCTCAGTGGGTGGCCAAAGCGGCAGAGCGCCATGGCCTGGAGCACGCGGTGTGCCGCAAGCTGCGCCATGGCGACCGCTCGGTGCACATCGAGCTACCACACTGCGCGCTGGCCGGCCGCCACGCCGTGCTGCTTGATGATGTGGCCAGCACCGGGCACACGCTGGCCGAAGCGGCAGCGCTGCTGCTGGCCGCTGGTGCGGTGTCAGTCGACGTCGCTGTGACCCATGCGCTGTTTGACTCCGGCGCCCTTGGCCTGCTGGGCTCAGCCGGTGTGAGCCAGATCTGGAGCACCGACTGCATCGAGCATTCGAGCAACGCTGTCAGCATGGCCGCCAGTCTGGCGCAGGCCGTGGCCCTGATAGAAGCTGCGAAGCCCGGGCAGTACCAGGACTAGGGCCTGTTCACACTTTGGTCTTCTTGCCAAGCCGGGATTCGGTGCCCTTGATCAGGCGACCGATATTCTCGGCATGGCGATAAATCAGCAACAAGGACATGATGGAGACCGACAGCAGGACGCCCTTGTTCAGGTACCAGACCGAGCCATCGCCAAAAACATAATAGACCGGCGCCAGCACGGCACAGGTCAGCGCTGCGAGGGACGAGTAACGGAAGAAGTACGCCATCAGCAGCCAGCTGACAGCGCTGGCCAGGCCCAGCACCCAGCTGATGCCCAGCAGCACGCCAAAAGCCGTGGCCACCCCCTTGCCACCGGCAAATTTGAAGAACACCGGATAGAGATGCCCGACAAAGGCCGCCAGCCCGACCAGCGCCATGGTTCCCTCTTCCATGCCATAGGGTTTGCCGTACCAGCGCACCAGCATCACTGGCAGCCAGCCTTTGCCGGCATCGAGCAGCAAGGTGACAACGGCAGCGCCCTTGTTGCCAGAGCGCAGCACATTGGTCGCACCCGGGTTCTTGCTGCCAAAGGTGCGCGGGTCGTTCAGGCCCATCAGTCGGCTGACGATGACGGCAAACGACAGCGAGCCCGTCAGGTAAGCCAGCACGGTGGCCAGCCAGGGGAACAAGGGTTGCATAGCGTTCAAGATAAGCTCCTGCTGAAGGCCGCACAGGCGACCATGATGCTGCTATTTTGCCAGCCTGCGCCGCTGCCGTGGCCAGCGCTCAATCGGTCAGCGCACATTGCACGGTTTGCGCTGCCAGCAGTGCCACACAAACCTGCGGATCCAGCCCCACCAGATAGCCACGCCGGCCACCGTTGATCAGGATTCCTGGCAGTTCCAGAATCGTCGCCTCGATGTAGACCGGCATCTGCCGGCGCGTCGCAAAGGGTGATGTGCCGCCCACCAGATAACCGCTGTGCCGGTTCGCAACCTCGGGCAGACAGGGTTCCACCGACTTGGCACCAATCTGGCGCGCCAGGTTCTTGGTGGAAACCTTGCGGTTGCCGTGCATCAGCACCAGCAGCGGTTTGGCGTCCTGATCCTGCATGACCAGCGTCTTCACCACCATGAAGGGATCAAAGCCCAGCACCTCGGCGCTGTGCAGAGCGCCGCCGTGCTCCAGATACTCATAGGGATGCTCGGTGAACACCACCTTGTGCGCCTTGAGCATCTGGGTCGCTGGCGTCAGGCTGATGTGCTTGGCCATCGCAATCTTTCCCGCTCCTGTTCCTGCAGTCGCAGGACACGGCGCTGCACCTTGCCGGTCGTGGTCATGGGCAGCGCCTCGATAAATTCAATCTCCTTCGGGTACTCGTAGGGCGCCAGTTTTTCCTTCACGTGGGCCTGCAACTGTGCCACCAGTTCGGCCTCGAACGCGGCGTCGGCACCGGGACGAAAATCATGGGCTGCAACAAAGTCGGCAGCCAGCACCACATAGGCCTTGACCACCGCACCGCGCTCCCGATCCGGCTTGGGCACCACCGCCGCGTTGGCTACGGCCGGGTGCTTGACCAGACAGTTCTCGATCTCGCCCGGCCCGATGCGGTAACCCGAGGACTTGAACACATCGTCGGAACGCCCCTGGTACCAGAGGTAACCGTCGGCGTCGCGCACCGCCAGGTCACCGGTACGACACCAGTCGCCGGTGAACTTGTCCTGCGTCGCGGCCTCGTTTTTCCAGTAGCCCAGAAAGAAAATCGGGTCACTCTGGCCATGCACATCAAAGCGGTTCAAGGCCACGTCCCCCGCAACACCCACCGGGCATTCCTCACCCGCTTCATCAATCACAGCAACGCGATGCCCCGGATAACCCTTGCCCATGCTGCCCGGCTTGGCTGGCCATCCTATTGAAACAGGCGCAGAATTTTCCGACGGGCCGCCCCTAGGAGAATTAGCCCCCTCGGGGGGCAGCGCATTACGCGAAGCGAAAAGCGTGGGGGCACAGTTACCTACGATGTAATTGATTTCTGTCTGCCCAAACATTTCGTTGACCGTGACGCCAAGCTGCGACTGGCAGTAATCAAAAACCGCATCCCCGACCGCCTCGCCGGCGCTCATGATGGCTTGCAGTTCCAGACCGAACTGCTGGCGCACGCTGCAGCCTGCGCTACCCGGGTAGGCCTTCATCATGGCCTTGAGCGCCGTCGGGAACAAAAAGCTGTGTGTGACGCCGAATTGCTGCATCAGGCTCATCGCCTGCTGCGGGCTGAAGCGGCCGTTGAAGCCGACGATGGGCCGACCAAAATACAGCGTCGGCAGCAGCGCATCCATCAGCCCGCCAGTCCAGGCCCAGTCCGCCGGCGACCAGAATACGGCTGCCGATTCACGGTTATCGCAGCCGTTGAAACCGAACCAGTTCTGGCTGCAGACAAAGCCGGTGAGATTGCCGATCAGGGCCCGGTGCGGGATCAGGGCGCCCTTGGGGTTGCCGGTGGTGCCACTGGTGTAGATCAGCACCGCTGGCGCATCGGCAGCTGTTGCCAGCGGCGTGAAGCCGGGACTTGCCTTTTCCAGCAAGCTGCCGTAATCCAGGCCGGCTCGCGCCGCCGCTGCGCCCACGCCGAGCACGCTGCGCAGCGCCGGGCAACGCGCGCGTACCGCCGTGACGTTCTCGATCGAACTTTCATCGCAAATGGCCAGCACGGCCTCGCCGTCCTGCAGCCGGTACTCGATCGCCTCCGGCCCGAACAGCATGGACAGCGGCATCGCCACCGCACCCATCTGCAGCACTGCCATGTAGGCCACAGCTGTTTCAAAGCGCTGCGGCATCACGATCGCCACGCGCTGGCCCGGTTGCACGCCAAGCCCGGCCAACACCTGCGACAGTCGGCTGGCCTGCTGCTGCAGTTCCATGTAGCTGAAGGACCTGCTCGCGCCATCGGCGTTAGCGGCATAAATCGCGACTCTGCTGGCGGCGTCGGGCAAGGCCGCCCAGCGGCCGCAGCAGACCTGGGCGATATTGAATTGCTCCGGCACCAGCCACTCAAAGCCGCCGTGCAGCTGCGCGTAGTTGTCTGGCTGGCCGCTCTGCCGTTTGTCGCTGTTTTGACTGACGTTCACCCTATGCCTCCGTATGATGCTGCAAATGTACCAAGCCCAACGAATTTCCCATAGCGAGTTTGTCCCTATACGCAATCTGCCCTACCACGTGCAGGTCTGGGGCGAGCCCAAACCCGGCAGCACGCCCTGGGTCATGGTGCACGGCTGGATGGACGTGGCCGCCAGTTACCAGTTTGTGGTGGACGCGCTGAGTCACCAGCATTACGTCATCGCGCCGGACTGGCGCGGCTACGGCCGCACGCCGGGTCACGCAGGTGCGGGCGCCAGTGTGGACAACTTCTGGTTTCCCGACTACCTGGCGGATCTGGACTTTCTGCTCGACCACTACGCGCCTGATGGTCAGGTCAACCTGATCGGCCACAGCATGGGCGGCAACGTTGCCATGCTGTACGCCGGCGTGCGCCCCGAGCGCATCCGTCGCCTGGTCAACCTCGAAGGCTTTGGCATGCCCGCCAGCAAGCCCGAGCAGGCGCCGCGCCGCTACGCCAGCTGGATGGATGAGCTCAAAAAGCTGCACCGGGGCGAACTTGAGCTGAAGACCTACGACAGTGCGGCCGGCGTCGCGCAGCGCTTGATGAAGACCAACCCGCGGCTGGGCGCTGACAAGGCCAACTGGCTGGCGCTGCACTGGGCGCACCAGGACGACCAGGGCCAGTGGCGTATTCTGGGTGAGCCCGCGCACAAGATCTCGAACGCCCAGTTGTACCGGGCCGACGAAGTGCTGGAACTCTACAAGCGCATCAGCATGCCAGTGCTGTGCGTCGAAGCCTCCAACAACAGTCTGGACCTGTGGTGGAAGGGCAAGTTCACGCTGGAGCAGTTCCACCAGCGCCTGCAGGCCGTGGCGCAGGTGGAAATAGCCCGCATCGAGGATGCCGGCCACATGATGCACCACGATCAGCCGGCGGTTTTAGCGGCCCTGATCGAACGATTTCTTGATTGAGTGCGAAAATGCGGGCTTATTGATAACCCACACAGTCAGGATCACCCAGCATGGACGCAGAACGCATCAACCTCATCGGCAACCAACTCTCCGGTTTGAGCGCACGCACGCTCGATCTCCGGGGGTATCTTTGACTACGATGCCAAAGCTGAACGACTGAGGACAGTCAACGCATCGCTGGAAGACCGCACCGTCTGGAACGACCCGAAACGCGCCCAGGAACTCGGGCGCGAGAAGAAAGCGCTCGACGGTGTCGTGCTGACGCTCGACACGCTGACCAGCGAGCTCTCCGACAACTCCGAGCTGTATCAGATGAGCAAGGACGATGGCGATGAGGCCGGTCTGCTCACGATCGAAGCCGACACCGCCAAACTGGCCGCCACCATTGAGGGCCTGGAATTTCGCCGCATGTTCAACAATCCGGCCGATCCACTCAATGCCTTTGTCGATATTCAGGCCGGCGCTGGTGGAACCGAGGCCTGCGACTGGGCCAGCATGCTGCTGCGCCAGTATCTGAAATACGCCGAGCGCAAGGGCTTTACCGCCACGCTGGAGGACGAGACTGCCGGTGATACTGCCGGCATCAAGGGCGCCACCATCAAGGTCGAGGGCGAATACGCTTTCGGCCTGCTGCGCACAGAGACTGGCGTGCACCGGCTGGTGCGCAAGTCGCCGTTTGACTCATCGGGTGGCCGCCATACTTCGTTTGCCTCGGTCTTTGTGTATCCGGAAATCGACGACTCGATCGAGATCGACATCAACCCGGCCGACGTGCGCGTCGATACCTTTCGCGCCAGTGGCGCCGGTGGCCAGCACATCAACAAGACCGACTCAGCCGTGCGCCTGACGCACCTGCCCACCGGCATCGTGGTGCAGTGCCAGGACGGCCGCAGCCAGCACAGCAACCGCGATGTGGCCTGGAAGCGGCTGCGCTCGCGCCTGTACGATTTCGAGATGCGCAAACGTCAGGAGGAACAGCAAAAGCTGGAGGACTCCAAGACCGACGTTGGCTGGGGCCACCAGATCCGCTCTTACGTGCTCGACAACAGCCGGATCAAGGACTTGCGCACCAATTACGAAACCTCGGCAACACAGAAGGTGCTCGACGGTGACCTCGACCAGTTCATAGAAGCCTCACTGAAGCAGGGGGTGTGATGACAAACTTTTTGGAGAATCTGCATGTTGCAACTTCGTAACGCCGAGGGACCGGCCAGCGTGATCCGCCGCGCCGACTACAGCGCCCCGCCCTTCTGGATTGATTCGGTCAACCTGACTTTTGATCTGGACCCGGCCAAGACGCGCGTGCTGAACAAAATGTCGCTGCGGCGCAACCCGGATGTGACGCCGCAGGCGCTGCATCTGGACGGCGAAGAGCTCAATCTGGCGCGTGTGCTGGTCAATGGCCAGGGCGCATCGTTCAAGATCGATGGCGGCCAACTGGTGCTGGACAACCTGCCCCAGGAAGGCGCTTTCGATCTCGAAATCTTTACCACCTGCGCACCCATCAAGAACAGCAAGCTGATGGGCTTGTACGTCAGCAATGATTCTTTCTTTACCCAGTGCGAGGCAGAGGGCTTCAGGCGCATCACCTACTACCTGGACCGCCCGGATGTGATGGCCAGTTTCAGCGTCACGCTACGCGCCGACAAGCAGCGCTACCCGGTGTTGCTGAGCAACGGCAACCTGGTCGATTCCGGTCCGCTGGAAGGCTCTGGCAATGAGGGCCGCCACTTTGCCACCTGGATCGATCCGCACAAAAAGCCGTCCTACTTGTTTGCGCTGGTGGCCGGCCAGCTGGTGTGCCGCGAGCAGCGCATCAGCTCCCGCGAAGGCAAGGAACATTTGCTGCAGGTCTATGTGCGCGCCGGCGATCTGGACAAGACCGAGCAAGCCATGAACTCGCTGATGGCATCCATCGCCTGGGACGAAGCGCGCTTTGGCCTGCCGCTGGATCTGGAACGTTTCATGATCGTTGCCACCAGCGACTTCAACATGGGCGCGATGGAAAACAAGGGCCTGAACATCTTCAATACCAAGTTCGTGCTGGCGAGTCAGGCCACCGCCACCGACGCCGACTATGCCAACATCGAGCGCGTCGTCGGGCATGAGTATTTTCACAACTGGACCGGCAACCGCGTGACCTGCCGCGACTGGTTCCAGCTGAGCCTGAAAGAAGGTCTGACGGTCTTCAGGGATCAGGAGTTTTCGCAGGACATGTGCAGCGAGCCCTCGGGGCGCGCCGTCAAGCGCATTGCCGATGTGCGCGTGCTGCGCAACAGCCAGTTCCCGGAAGACGCCGGCCCGATGGCGCATCCGGTGCGGCCCGACAGCTACATCGAGATCAACAACTTCTACACCCTGACCATTTATGAAAAAGGGGCCGAAGTCGTGCGCATGATGCAGACCCTGGTCGGCCGCGACGGTTTTGCCAAAGGCATGAAGCTGTACTTTGAACGTCACGACGGTCAGGCGGTAACTTGCGATGACTTTGCCCAGGCCATAGCCGACGCCAACCCCAATTCGCCCCTGGCGCTGCATCTGGAACAGTTCAAGCGCTGGTACAGCCAGGCCGGCACACCGCGGCTTGCGGCAAGCGGCGTGTGGGACGCCGAGGCGCGCAGCTACACGCTGAGCCTGAGCCAGAGTTGTGCACCAACCCGCGACCAGGCCGCCAAAGAACCTTTCGTGATTCCGGTCAACCTGGGCCTGGTGGGCGCCAGCGGCGCGGCACTGCCGCTGCAATTGCTGGGCAGCACCGAGCCGCTTGGTACCGATCACCTGCTGGTGATGACGACACAGACCGAATCAATCACTTTCATCAACCTCGACGAAGAGCCCGTGCCGTCCATCCTGCGCGGCTTTAGCGCGCCAGTGCTTTTGGATTTTGACTACAGCGAGGAGCAGTTGCTGACCCTGCTGGCCTTTGACAGCGACCCGTTCAACCATTGGGAAGCCGGGCAAAGGCTGGCACTGCGCAGCGCCATCAAGGCAATCGCCAACAGCGCCCAGACCGATTTCGTCAACGTCCTTGATGACGCCTACCTTGCCGCCATGCGCAAGGTGCTGCGCCATCCGACGCTGGACGCCGCTTTCAAGGAACTGGTACTCACCCTGCCCTCTGAAACCTACATCGCCGAACAACTCGAAGTGGTTGACCCGCAGCGCATCCACGCCGTGCGCGAAGCGATGCGCGCGCAGCTTGCCAGCGCCTTGCTGGAAGACTGGCAGTGGGCCTTTGAGGCGCACAGCAACAACGGTGGCTACCGCAGCGACACGCGCTCGGCCGGGCGCCGTGCGCTGGCCGGCCTGGCCCTGGGGCAACTCTGTCTGGCCGCGCGTGCCAGTGGCGATGCCGTCCTGCCCGGCAAGGCGTACCAGGCTTTCAAGGATGCCGGCAACATGACCGACCGTGTCAACGCCCTGCAGGCTCTGCTGGGCAGCGGGCATGAACTTGCTGCGGCGGCGTTGGAACGCTTTCACAAGCAGTTCAAGGCCGAGGACCTTGTGCTGGACAAATGGTTTGCCATGCAGGCCGGCGCTTGCGACCAGGCGGGCAGCGTGCTGCCGCTGGTACGCCAGTTGATGCAGCACCCTGACTTCCACATCCGCAATCCGAACCGGGCCCGCAGCCTGATCTTCAGCTACTGCAGCGCCAACCCGGCCGCCTTTCACCGTGCCGATGCAGCCGGTTACGTGTTCTGGAGCGAGCGTGTGATCGAGCTCGACAGCCTGAATCCACAGGTCGCGGCACGCCTGGCGCGTGCGCTGGACCGCTGGAAGAAACTGGCCGAACCGTACCGCAGCGCTGCCCGTGAAGCCATCGCACGTGTTGCCGCCAAAACCGACTTGAGCGGCGACGTACGCGAGGTGGTAGACCGAGCCCTGGCCGACTGATGCGCCGGCTATAATTCGCAGCCTGGAAGCCGGTGTAGCTCAGTCGGTAGAGCAGCTCATTCGTAAT
>QYPX01000205.1 GCA_007280205.1 Comamonadaceae bacterium | reverse complement strand
TCAAGCTGGGTGCGCTTGACAAAGTCTGCCGCCTGCTCGGGGTCGGTCAGCATCTGCTCGCGCGTCATGGTGGAGTCGGTGCCATGGCCGTCTTCCTTGTCGCCCTTCATGGTTTCCAGACTTCCCAGGCAACCGAGTTCGCCCTCCACCGTAACGCCGGTGGCATGCGCCAGATCAACCACCTTGCGCGTCACTTCGACGTTGTACTCGTAGCTGGCGATGGTCTTGCCGTCCGCCATCAGCGAGCCATCCATCATGACCGAGCTGAAACCCAGGTTGATGGCGCCCTGACAGACGTCCGGGCTTTGCCCGTGGTCCTGATGCATCACCAGCGGAATATGCGGATAGGCCTCAATGGCGGCCTGGATCAGGTGCTTGATGAAGGCCTCGCCGGCGTACTTGCGGGCGCCGGCACTGGCCTGCAGGATGACCGGTGCGCCCACCTCATCGGCCGCCATCATGACGGCCTGCACCTGCTCCAGGTTGTTGACATTGAAAGCGGGAATGCCGTAACCGTTGACCGCTGCATGATCGAGCAGTTCGCGCATTGAGACCAGAGCCATGATGGAGTCCTTTGATAGTGGGTGATTGATTGCTGACTTGAGTGAATTTTAGCGACACGGTTCAGCAGCAGCCCGGGCCATTGGCTGCCCGGCCTGTGCGAGCCTTGTCATAGAATGAAAATTGCCCTTGAAATGTTCCATGGAAATTCCAAAAACAGACTCCCTTGACCAGCAAGTCAATGCCACCCTGAAAGGGTCCTGGTTAAGCTTTTTCCTGACCGACCTGTTTCAGGGTGTGGGTCACCTGGCCCTGCTGCTGCTGCTGCTGGAAGCCATTTGGGAATGGGACTTCATGTTCACAAAGCCCGATGTCTACGTGCTGTCCATCGCGGCCTTGGGGCAAAGCGCCTGGCTCGCGCGGCGCAGGTTTCAGGGATTGGCACTGCCCTGGTGGAGTCGGCTGGTGGGTTTGGCGGCCTATGCGCTGATGGAATCGCTGATTGAAGGCATCTCTTTTTTTGACCGGCCCAAGCACCTCACCTTCATCGTCCTGATGTTGATGTATGCATGGGGTGCAGCTTTGGAGGAGCACGACGACAAGCCGGGGCGCGCCGTCGCCGGTGTTTGCCTTTCCCGCACCGCACAGGCTCTTGGGCCGCTGCTCTTTTACATAGCGCTGGATGTCAAGGGCATGCCTTGGCTGGAAGGCATTCTTGACTTTTTTTCCTCCTCCTCACACCTCTATCTGTTCGTCCTGGCCATCATGCAGGCCGGCGCTTACATCTCACTGTCCCTGCTGGCGCGCCGACAGCAGCGTGTGATCGTCGATCTGACGCAGCAGCTCAAGACCCTGTCACGCTGGGGCTTTGGCAGTCAGGTGGTCGAAGACGTGCTGCGCGACAGCGGCACCCACGCCGCGAGTCGGGTTGAGCGCGCCATCGGCTTCATCGACGTACGCGGCTTTACTGCGTGGAGCGAGGCGCACCCGCCTGAGCAGGTGATCGGCATGCTCAACGGCTTTTACGCTGCGATCCTCGAAGCCTGCGGCGCCGACCTGGTCAAATCCAAGATGAGCGGCGACGAGGTGCTGCTGGTGCTGCGTGCCGACGCGTCTGCCATCGCGCTCATGCAAAAAGCGCTGACTGCTGCGATCGCCACCCTGGCGCCCATGCAACTCTCGGCTGGCGCCGGGCTATGGGTGGGACCGGTGGTGGAAGGGTTCTTCGGCACGCAAACCGCCCAGATCCACGACGTCATCGGCGACACGGTCAACACGGCCAAACGACTATGCGATCACGCACGAGGTGGCCAGTTGCTGGTCGGTCCGGTGAATCAGATGACCGACCCCGCCCAGGAGCGAATCAGCATCAGCGCCAAAGGAAAAACGGAACCGGTGCTGGCGGCGATTTACACGGTCAGCCAACCCGGCAGATCTTGAGCATATTGGTGCCGCCCGGGGCGCCCATCGGCTCGCCACAGGTGATGGCATAGACATCGCCTTTTTGCACCAGGCCGCGCGTCTTCAGGTTGTTCTCGACTTCAGCCAGGGCCGTGTCGCGGTCGGCACTGGTGTCCATGAAGAGCGGACGCACGTTGCGGTACAGCGTCATGCGGCGCTGCGTGGTGACCTTGGAGGTCAAGGCGTAAATCGGTACATGGATCAGGTGCCGGCTCATCCACAAGGCGGTCGAGCCACTGTCAGTCAAGGCGACGATGGCTTTGGCACCAAGATGGTGTGCCGTGAACAAGGCGCCCATGGCAATCGACTGGTCAATCCGGCTGAAGGTCTTGCCAGTGAAATCTGCTTCCAGCTTGAACTCTTGGTTGTCCTCGGCCGCATGGCAAATTTTCGCCATCTCAATGACAGTTTCCAGAGGAAATTTTCCGGCCGCGGTCTCGGCTGACAGCATCACAGCGTCGGTGCCATCGAGCACCGCGTTGGCGACATCACTGACCTCGGCCCGTGTCGGCACCGGGTTCGTAATCATGGATTCCATCATCTGCGTCGCCGTGATGACCACCTTGTCGAACTCGCGCGCCATCTTGATCATGCGCTTTTGCAATGCCGGCACCGCAGCATTGCCGACTTCGACCGCCAGGTCGCCACGCGCCACCATGATGCCGTCGCTGGCCAGCAAAATTTCCTGCAGCTTGGGGATGGCTTCGGCACGCTCGATCTTGGCAATCAGGCCCGGCTTGTGGCCATACTCCCCAGCCGCCACATTGCACAACTGACGCGCCATTTCCATATCGGTGGCGTTCTTCGGAAAACTGACCGCCACGTAGTCGGCCTGAAAACTCATTGCGGTGCGGATGTCTTCCATGTCCTTGGCAGTCAAGGCCGCCGCGCTGAGCCCGCCGCCCCGCCTGTTGATGCCCTTGTTGTTCGACAACTCGCCGCCGAGGTTGACCGTGGTGTGCACGGCCTCCCCACGGACCGCATCGACAGTGATCACGATCAGGCCGTCGTTGAGCAAGAGCACATCGCCGGCCCTGACCTCGCGTGGCAGTGACTTGTAGTCCAGTCCCACGGCGTCAATGTCACCCAGTTCGGTGCGCGCTGCGTCGAGTACGAATTTTTGTCCGACTTCAAGCATGACCTTGCCCAGTGCGAACTTGCCCACCCGGATCTTGGGACCCTGCAGGTCAGCGATGATGGCGACTTCACGGCCAACACGCAGCGAGACTTCACGCACCAGGCGCGCCCGCTCAATATGGTCTTGTGCTACGCCGTGACTGAAGTTGAGTCGAACCACATTGACACCGGCGCGAAGCATTTGCTCCAGCAGGGCCGGATCGCTGCACGCCGGACCCAGCGTGGCGACGATTTTGGTGGCGCGCCGCGGTATCATGCCGCCCCCGCCGCACGGCGCGTCAGGATTTCAAAGGCCGGCAAGGTCTTGCCCTCCAGTACTTCCAGAAAGGCCCCGCCACCCGTCGAGATATAACTGATTTGCTTCTCGATGCCGTATTTGGCAATGGCCGCCAGGGTATCGCCACCGCCAGCGATGGAGAAGGCGCTGGAGTCGGCGATCGCGTGCGCTATGACTTTGGTGCCGTTCTCGAACGCCGCAAACTCAAAGACGCCCACCGGACCGTTCCAGACGATGGTGCCGGCCTGCTTGAGCTGCGCTGCCAACAGCGCTGCCGTCTGCGGGCCGATGTCCAGAATCAGGTCATCGTCTGCCACGTCGCCGGCCGCCTTGACGCTCGCCACGGCATCGGCAGAAAAGGTCTTGGCAGTAACAACATCGCTCGGAATCGGAACCGCCGCACCGCGTGCTTTCATGGCCTCGATCACCGCCTTGGCCTCGTTCACCAAATCGGCCTCGGCCAGACTCTTGCCAATGTTCAGCCCGGCTGCCAGCATGAAGGTGTTGGCGATGCCACCCCCCACGATCAGTTGGTCCACCTTGGCCGCCAGGCTCTTCAGAATCGTCAGCTTGGTGGACACCTTGGAGCCGGCCACGATGGCCACCAGCGGTCGCTTCGGGTTCGCCAGGGCCAGCGTGATGGCATCCATCTCGGCCGCCAGCAACGGGCCGGCACAGGCCACCCTGGCAAATTGCGCAATACCGTAAGTAGAGGCTTCTGCGCGGTGCGCGGTGCCAAAAGCATCATGCACGAAGACATCGCACAAGGCGGCCATCTTCTTTGCCAGTTCCTCCTTGTTCTTCTTCTCGCCCTTGTTGACGCGGCAGTTCTCCAGCAGCACCAGTTGCCCTGGCTGCACGCTGACTCCGTCAACCCAGTTGGCCAGCAGGGGCACCTCGCGTCCCAGCAGTTCGGCCATGCGCCGAGCCACCGGAGCCAGCGAATCCGCCGCCTTGAATTCGCCCTCGGTCGGTCGCCCCAGATGCGAAGTCACCATCACCGCAGCACCGGCATCCAGCGCCATGCGGATGCAGGGCAAGGAGGCGCGAATGCGGGTGTCTTCCGTGATCTCACCCGCATCGTTTTGCGGCACATTCAGATCAGCCCGGATAAAAACGCGCTGGCCTTTGATCTGGCCACTGGCACAAAGGTCGGAAAAGCGAATAACGTTCATGGAATTGCCTGTCAAATGATATTGCTGGATCGATTGTAGAAGCGCGCCCGCGCCCGGCCTTACCAGCCGAGTCCCAGGTGCAGCGGCAGGTACACCGCCATACCGACGATGATGGTTCCCAGAACGGCCTGCCCGGCCCCCTTGCGCCAGAAAAACCAGAGCGCGCCGGCCACGCCAGCAAACAGCCGTGCGTCCTGCCAACTGCTGATGAACTGCCCCTGCGTCATCAGCACTTCGGGTGCGATGACCGCCGCCAACGCCGCAATCGGTGCGTACTGCAGGCCGCGCTGCGCCCACGGGGGCAGGCTCCAGGGTTTGCTGGAGATGAAGAAGAAACAGCGCGTCAATACCGTCATGCCAGCCAAGCCGACGATGATGAGAAGCGTCCAGGGATCGCTTTGCGCATTCATGCTTTTTCCAGTGTCAGGCAGAGCGCCACGGCGGCCGCGATGGCAACCAGAATGTTGAGCTTGAAAGGCAAGGCAAAGGCAGCAATGGCCGCAGCGCCAGCGATGCCCGCCGATGCCAGTCGCATAGGACTCGACGCCAGTGAACACAGAATGCC
>QYPX01000115.1 GCA_007280205.1 Comamonadaceae bacterium | reverse complement strand
GATGTGCAGTCTGTTCCGAGTTTTACAGCCACTTCGAAGAACGCAAATGCAGGAATACCGTTTATCAAGGAAGATAACCAAAACCACGAAAACCAAAAACCGTTGCTTGACTTTGTGGGAAGTCCCTGTAAAAGGAGGAGCCCATAGGGCGGGGGACAGTCGCGGAGACACCCACTGCGTCGCCCTCGGCCCACGCAAGCCTCAGCCGCAGACTTGATCCGCAATCCAGTGCATGCGTGGCACTGGATCCCGGATCCCCCGGACCTGATCCGGGGACGGGATGACAAATACTGGGCCCCGGGATGACAGAGGCGGGTTCACGGTCCGTGGCGGAATCTGGCGGACTCTCAACGTGCGCCAGCCTCGGCGTTGAACTCCTCGATCATCACATCGAGATCAGTGCTCTGCGTGCGCAGACAACCCCAGTAATTGCGGTGATCATCCCACTGCGCGCGCAGTTCTTCCACGCTCTTGCCGAGCTGCTCGACCCAGGAGAAATACTTCAGCTGGTGCACGCGGCGCTTGTCCACCTGCGAGAGTTCGAGCACGTAGTCGAGCGAGATGCCTGAGAGGCGGTCGTAATCGCGATCCGCCTGGCGTTGGTCATAGACACCACGCTCGGCCTTGAGTTCTTCCAGACGGCTCTGGTACATCGCCATCGAATCGGTGAAGACGGTGAAGACCACATCGTTTTCTCCGAGCTCGTAGTACTTGGCGAACTTGATGGCGCCGATCATGTTGCCGATGCTCGAGATGCCCATCCATTCGAGCTTTTCCAGAACGTCCTGGCTGACGCCGTTTTCCGCCAGCAACTTCTGGCCGGCAGCTTCGTTGAACAAGCGGATAAAGCGGATCGGCAACTCGTCATCGACGCCGATGGCGGCGTCGGTTTCGCGCATATTGTGGATCCAGGGAATGTGCTTGTCGCCGATGCCTTCGATGCGGTGGTCGCCAAAACCGTTTTCCAGAATGGTGGGGCATTGCAGCGCTTCGGCCACGCCAACCTTGGCGCCCGGGAAAGTGTCGCGCACATAGGAGCCTGCGGCCATCGTGCCGGCCGAGCCGGAGGAGAGCACCGCACCGGCGACCACATCGCCGGGTCTGGCGATCTTGCGAAACACTTCTTCCATCGCTGGCCCGGTCACGTTGTAGTGCCACAGCGAATTGGGAAGCTGGTCGAACTGATTGAAGATGACGGCCTCGGGACGCGTGCGCTCCAACTCGATGCACTTGTCGAAAATCTCCTTCACGTTCGATTCGCAGCCGGGCGTGGCAATCACTTCCTCGGCCATGGTGCGCAGCCATTCGAAGCGCTCCTTGGACATGCCTTGCGGCAGGATGGCCACGCTGGGGCAGGACAGCAGGCGCGAGATGTAGGCGCCGCCACGGCAGTAGTTGCCGGTGCTGGGCCAGACCGCCTTCTTGGTCTCGGGGTCAAAGCGCCCGGTGACGAGTTCGGGCAGCAGGCAGGAAATGGCGGGCCCGACCTTGTGCGCGCCGGTCGGAAACCATTTGCCGACGATGCCCACGATGCGGGCCTTGCTGCCAGTGATGGCGCGTGGCAGTTCCACAAAATTGACGCCGCCAAAAGCGCCTCCCTGCTCCACCGGCTCGTTGTGCCAGTTGATGCGAAACAGGTTTCTGGGATGCACCTGCCACAGGCCGATGCTGGTGAGCTCTTTCTTGATCGCGTCCGGGATCTTGCCCGGGTCGCGCATCTGGGCGTAGGTTGGCAGGATGATGCCTTTGTCGCGGCAGCGTGCAATGTTCTTTTTCCGCTGCGCGGCGTTGATTTTCAGATCGATCATGTTCTTGTTCCTTGTGTTTTCAGGGTTCCAGTCCGAGGCCCAGTGCCGCCGATTTGACGTCCTTCAAACCGGAGCCGGTAATCAAAAGGACGCAGTTGTCTTGCGCCGCAATCGTTGTGCGCACCTTGAGCCAGCCGGCAAAGGCCGCGCTTGAAGAAGGTTCGGCAAAAAGACCCGAACCCGCGGCCAGTGTTTTCTGGGCAGACAGGATTTCGGTGTCGGAGACGATGACGGCCTGGCCACCGTATTTCTTCAGTTTGAACAGGGCGTGCAGTCCGTTGCGTGGCACGTCCACGGCGATCGAGTCCGCCAGCGTCTGTGAGGAGATCGGCGCGGCAAAAGCGTCCGCGCCGTCGCGTCCCGACGCCAGGGCACGCGCAATCGCGCTCGACCCTTCTGCCTGGCAAGCCCAGACGGTGGGAATCTTCTGGATCCGGCCGAGTTTGAGCAGGTCTTCAAAGCCCCGATACACACCGGCCAGGATGACGCCGTCGCCCACCGGCACAAAGACATGGTCAGGCGCGCCGGCGCCGGCGTTGTGCAGGTCCTGCACGATCTCGAAAGAAACCGTCTTCTTGCCTTCGATGGTCAGCGGGTTGTAGGCGGTGTTGCGCGATAGGGAACCGGTCCGGGTCGAGTATTCCAGCGACAGGTCAAACGCCTGGTCGTAGCTGCCGTCCACCGCGATCAGCTCGGCGCCGTACTGCAGCACCTGGATGCGCTTGGCCGCCGGTGCCGAGGCCGGCAGAAAGACCTTGATGTTCAGACCGGCAGCGGCACCCACAGCGGCCATGCTGGAGGCTGCATTGCCGGTGGAAGCCAGCACGATCTCCTGGACGCCATGCTTTTTGGCGAAAGCCGCCACCAGCCAGGAGGCACGGTCCTTGAAGGAGCCTGAAGGGTTGCAGGTATCGTCCTTCAGCCAGAGATTCGGGGCATCGAACTGCTCACGCAGACGTTGCGGTGCCCACAGCGGCGTCTTGCCAACCGGGATCGGTGCAAACCACTCGGGCTCTACCGGCAGGGGAATGCTTTGGGGATCGGCCGCACCTTCCCAGTCCAGCTCCAGCACGCCTTCAAGTGGCCGGTCCACCTGTTGCAGCTGTGTGCAGACGTCGCAGAGATAGCGACCCGGTACCAGGTCGTAGCGCGCGCCACAGCGGTAACAACGGCAAAACCATTTCATGTTCAGTTCCGTCCGCCGCTCACTCGGGCGGCAGGATGGCACCCTTGCGCTCGACGATCATCCGGTAGTGTTCCGGTTCGCGGTGCCTTGCGAAATTGAAGGTGGTGTTCTTGAAGGAGTTGCACAGGTCCAGATCGCAGCGCGCCACCGCGAGTTCGTCACCGGTCGTGGTGCAGGCTCCCACCGTTTCACCCGAGGGCGCGACGATGAGGGTATTGCCGATCAGGTCGCAACCTTCTTCGCGCCCGGCCTTGGCAACGCCCACGACCCAGGTGCCGTTCTGGTAGGCGCCGGACTGCATGACGAGCTGGTTGTGGAAATGCGAGAGGTTGTCGTGTTCGGGCGCAGGCGGGTTGTGCACCGGGGTGTTGTAGCCCAGCAGAATCATCTCCACGCCCTGCAAGCCCATGACGCGGTAGGTCTCGGGCCAGCGTCGGTCGTTGCAGATGCACATGCCGAAGATGCCGCCAAAAGCCCGCTTCACGCCAAAGCCCAGGTTGCCGGTTTCGAAGTAACGCTTTTCCAGGTGCTGGAACTGGCGCCAGGGTTCATGCTCGGCGTGCCCTGGCAGATGTATCTTGCGGTACTTGGCGACGATGGTGCCGGTTTTGTCGACCAGGATCGAAGTGTTGAAGTGGCGTGGCCGGCCCTCTTCCTGAACCAGCTCGGCATAACCCAGATAAAACCCGATGCCAAGGCGCTTGGCTTCGTCGAACAGGATCCGGGTCTCGGGGCCGGGCATCTGCGACTCGAAGAAACTGTCGACCTCGGCCTGATCGGCCATGTACCAGCGCGGGAAAAAAGTGGTGAGCGCCAGTTCCGGAAAAACCACGACATCGCAGGCCATGGCATGGGCCTCGCGCATGAGTTCGAGCAGCCGCTTGACCACGCTGGAGCGGCTGTCTGCACGTTGAATCGGTCCGAGCTGCGCCGCACCGATTTTCACTATTCTCGTCATGTCACATCTCTCCTCATCACGAAGCCAGCTTGAGCAGCGTGTGCAGCAGCACATTGGCGCCGGCCTCCAGATCGGCCGGGCTGGTAAATTCCTTCACGTTGTGGCTGATGCCACCCGCACTGGGAACAAAAATCATGGCCGTCGGGCAGACACGGGCCAGCATCTGGGCGTCGTGTCCGGCACCGCTGGGCATGCGCTTGACGCTCAGCCCGAGTTGCCGCGCTGTTGCTTGCACCAGCGAGATGCTGTCCGGATCAAAGTCGACCGGCTCAAAGCGCGCCAGCTGACGGCTCGTCAGCGCCACGCCTTCCGCAGCGGCCACTTCTGCAGCGAAGCTGTGCAGGCGCTGTTCGGCGCTCTGCAGCGCCGCTTCGTCGGTGTTGCGCAAGTCCACCGTGAAGAGCGCCTTGTAGGCAATCACGTTGACCAGATTGGGCGACAGGTTGATGGCACCCACGGTGGCCACCTGATTGCCGCCCATCTCTCGTGCAATCTCGCGCGCCTTGTTGGCGATGGCGCAGGCCACATAGCCTGCATCGTGACGCAGTCGCATCGGGGTGGTGCCGGCATGGTTGGAGACGCCCAGCACCGTGAACTCGGTCCACGAGATGCCTTGCACGCCTTCGACCGCGCCAATCGTGATGCCCTCGGCTTCCAGCACCGGGCCTTGTTCCACATGCAGTTCCACATAGGCTTGCACCTCGGGCTTGCCGCAGGGCGCTGCTCCCGCGTAGCCTATGTTTTGCAGACAGTCGCCGACGCTAGCCCCATCGATGCCGACCGTGGCCAGTGCTGCTTCGAGCTCAAGACCGCCGACATAAACCAGGCTGCCCATCATGTCCGGGTTGAAGCGCGCGCCTTCCTCGTTGGTGAAGAAGGCCACTGCCAAGGGACGGCGGGTCTGGATGCCGGCGTCGTTGAGGGTTTGTATCACTTCCAGGCCGGCCAGCACGCCCAGGTTGCCATCAAAGCGACCACCGGTGCGAACCGTGTCGATGTGTGAGCCCGTCATCACCGCTGGCCCAGCCTCGGTGCCAGCGCGCACGCCTACCACGTTGCCGATGGCGTCGATGCTAACCGACAGGCCGAGCTCGCGCATCCAGCGCACGACCAGGTCCCGACCGGCGCCGTCCTCGGCACTCAGCGCCAGACGGCAGACGCCGCCGCCAGCAATAGCACCGACCTGAGCCAACTCGTCCAGGCGGGCGCCCAGGCGATCGGCGTCAATGCGCAATTTGCTATGGCTTGTCATCGCGGACCCCGGATCGGAGTCCGGGGCAGGCCCGATCCGCAATCCAGTGCACCTGACTGCATGGAAGTTCGCCTCAGTGCCTCAGTTCTTGGAGGCTTTCTCGATGGCGGCTTCAAATTCCGCCAGCAGGGCGTCACCCTCTTTGCCGTAGCTCTTGCTGATCTGGGCCTTCACGGCAGGTTGTGCCAGGGCGCGGAACTTGGCGATCTCGGCCGCAGTAGGAGAGTAGATCTGCATCTTCTGTGCCAGCGCCGGCAGGCCGCGATCGGAGGCTTCGATGATCCGGTTGATGCCGCGGGAGGCGACGATGGCCGAGCGCGCGGCGGCTTTTACAACGTCTTTTTCGTGCGCAGAAAGCCCATCGAAGAACGGCTTGTTGAGAATCCAGACATAGGGCGTGAACAGGTGGTTGGTCAGTGTCAGGTATTTCTGCACTTCGTCGAATTTGGCGAACTTGATGATAGGGATCGGATTCATCTGACCATCGGCAACGCCGGTCTGCAGTGAGGTGTAGACCTCGGCCCAGTTGATGGCCACTGGCTGTCCGCCCATGCTGCTGACCACCGTCTTGTGTGAATCCAGACCCATGGTGCGGATCTTCAGACCCTTCATGTCATCGGGTGACTTGATGGCGCGCTTGGAATTGCTGAAGGCAAAAAAGCCGCCCGTGTCACCAAAACCGAGCACGTCAAGACCGGTCTTCTTGCTGATGTCGCTTGCCAGATGCTTGCCGAACGAGCCATCAAACACCTCGTAGGTGACGCCAATATTGGGGTAGGTGAAAGGTACGTCGAGCACGCCGATCATGGGGTAGATCGAGGCAATGCCGCCGACACTTGAAATGGAAGACTGCACGACGCCCGATTTCACCTGCTGGATCACTTCATTGTCCTTGCCCAACTGGCCGTCCGGGAACACCTGCACCGTGACCGAGCCGTTGGTGCCGGATTCGACCAGCGACTTGAACACGGTCGCCATGGCGCCAGTGGCGTTATCGAAGGGGTCGTTCTTGTTCAGGTGGGCCAGCTTGAGGACTTTCTGAGCCTGGGCCGTGACCGGCAACATGCCGACAGTCAGGCCGAGCACGGCCGCCAGCGCGATGGATTTAAATAAACGCATGGTGATGAACTCCATTGGGGTTGAGATAGAGAAACGAACTTGCAGGGGGCTCAGAGGCCCAGCAGCCTTGGCATGGTCAGCGTGAGGCTGGGCCAGTAGGCGACCAGGAACAGCACGGCGACCTCGGCGATCACAAACGGCCACATGGCGGCCGTGATGGCCTCGATGCGCTCGCCGGTGATGGAGCTGAGCACGAACAGGCTGGCGCCCACCGGTGGCGTCATGAGACCAATGTTCAGGGCCAACACAATCATCAGACCGGCCTGCACCGGGTTCATACCGATGGAGGTCGCCAGCGCGCCCAGGATCGGGCCCAGCACGATCAGAATGGCGTTGATGTCCATGAACATGCCCAGTACCAGGAGCAGCAGCAGGATCATCAGGATGATGGTCGAGGGGTTGGAGGACAGGCCCAAAAACAGCTGGGTGATCATCTGCGGCAACTGCATATAGGTCATCCACCAGCTCAGGATGGAGGCCGCGGCAATGATCAGGAACACCACACCGGTGACGCGCGCGGTGCGCACCAGCATGTCGACCAGATCCGCCAGCTTGACCAGGCGGTATACGAACATGCCCAGGCCCAGGGCGTAGAAGACGGCAATGGCGGCGGCTTCGGTCGGCGTCACGACACCGCTCAGGATGCCGCCCAGAATCAGCACCGGCATCACCAGCGCGCTCAGGCTGTGCCGAAAAGCGTAGAGCACGCGGCGCAGACTGGGCCGCTCGGATCCTTTGGGCAGGTTCAGGCGGCGCCCCAGACTGGCGATGACCCCCATGCAGAACAGGCCCATCACCAGGCCCGGCAGGATGCCGGCGGCAAACAGGCCGGCGATCGACACACCCATCATGGAGCCGTAGATCACCATCAGGTTGGACGGCGGGATGGTTGGGCCGATGATCGACCCGGCCACCACCACGGCACAGGCGAAGGGCCGCTTGTAGCCATTCTTGGTCATGGCCGGCACCATGGTGCTGCCAAAGGCGGCTGCTTCGGCCACCGCGGCGCCAGTGATCCCGGCGAACAGCACCGAGGACACCATGCAGGAATGCGCCATGCCGCCGCGCAGATGGCCGACCAGCGCGTCGGCAAAGGCCGCCAGACGCTCGGTGATGCCAGCCCGGTTCATGATCTCACCGGCGAAGATGAACAGCGGCATGGCCAGAAACGTGAACAAGTCGAGCCCGGCGAAATAGCGCTGCGGCGCCATCGCCAGCATCTCGGCGCCACCGACCTGCATGATGCCAAGCACACCGGCAATACCGAGGACAAAGCCGATGGGCACGCCGACCGCCAGCAGCACAAAGAACAGCACCAGAACCCACATCATGATGCTTCTCCCACGAGCGGCGCGGGCGTCGAGCCGACGCTGAAATCGCGCAGGCCGGACAGCACCAGTTGCACGCAGACCAGCGCCGATGACACCGGTACTGCTGCAAACGGAATCCACATCGTCATGTCGAAGATGGTGGCGTACTGATCTGCGCCCTGTCGCGTCATGCCGATACCGAAATAACAGAGAAAGGCAAAAAAGGCAAAGGCCAGCGCGTCGATGGCCAGGCACACCTGACGTCGGGTCTGTGGCGCCAGGCGGTCCAGCAGCGCGGTCACAGCCACGTGTTCACGCCGGGCGACACCGCTGGACACGGCCAGCAGGGCGGCCCAGATCATCAGGTAACGCGCCAGTTCCTCGGTCCAGGTGACCGGCAGCTCAATCACATAGCGGCCGAACACACCCAGGCCGACATCGAGTACCAGAATACCCAGCAGTAGTGCACAGAGCCACTCCACGGCCTGGTTTAACCGGGCGCCGAGTACTTTGCTGGTTTGCCCGATTTGCTGCAGGGGCGAGCTGACGGTCTGAACTGTCATTGGCGTTAGTCGATTCGAGATGGAAAGTGAGGACTGTCAGGGTCGCAGTGTAGCCGCTAGTGCAAATGCTTCGAACTTCTCAATGGGCAGCGGCCGGCTGAACAAATAGCCTTGGTAGCTATGGCAACCCTGATGCGCCAGAAAGTCTCGCTGCGCCTCGATTTCAACTCCTTCGGCGATGACGGTCAGGCCCATGCTGTCGGCCAGTGCGATGACCATTTTGGCAATCGCTGCATCGTTCGGATCAGTCAGAATGTTTCTGACGAAACTCTGGTCGATCTTGAGTTGGTCCAACGGCAGACGCTTCAGGTAGGACAAGGATGAGTAGCCAGTGCCGAAATCATCCAGCGAAAAACTGACGCCCGTGGCTTTGAGTGTATTCATCTTGGCGATGATGCCCTCGACATCCGTCACCAGCATGCTCTCGGTCAGTTCAAGTTTCAGACGTCTCGGATTGGCGCCGGTGCCGGCCAGTGCCGCCTGCACGGTGGCAACAAAATCCTCGTGTTGAAACTGGCGCGCGCTGACGTTGACAGCAATACTGAGCTGAGCCAGCGACGGCTGGGTCGACCAAATCGCGAGTTGCCGGCAGGCTGATTCGAGCACCCATTGCCCGATGGGAAGAATCAGGCCGGTCTCCTCGGCCAGCGCAACAAATTCGACTGGCGACACCAGCCCGCGCTGCGGATGTTGCCAGCGCAGCAGGACTTCGACGCCAGTCAGGCGACCGGCGCCAACCACCTGTGCCTGGTAGTGCAGAAGGAACTGCCCCGTCAACACAGCCTCCCGCAAATCCGCCTCCATCGCGGCTCGGTTCATCACTTCCACCTGCATCTGCGGGTCGAAAAAACTCACCCCATTCTTGCCGCTGCTTTTGGCCTCGAACATGGCCAGCTCGGCGCGCTTGAGCGGTGCATCGCTGCTCTCCTGAGGATCGGCTCCGAACAAGGCGACGCCGATGCTGGGTGTGCTGTGGTGCTCACCATGTGCCAGTTCGTAGGGTCGGTTGAGTGTGGCAATGATCTTGGCACTGACGCCTTTGGCCTGCGTCGCTGCCTCCACCTCGCTGTAGCTGAGGTCTGCCAGCATCACGGCGAACTCGTCGCTGCCAAGACGGGCCACGGTGTCGCCTTCACGCACACAGCCGGCCAGGCGCGTGGCCACCTGCTCGAGCAGCATATCCCCCTGAAAATGACCGAAGGTATCGTTGAGGGTTTTGAAATTGTCCAGATCGATGAACAGCAGGGCGTGCTTGTGCCGGCGTCGCGCGCTGCTGGTCAGGGCCTGCTCCATACGGTCCAGCAGCAGGCGACGATTGGGCAAGCCGGTCAGTGCATCGTAAAAGGCCAGGCTCTGGATCTGGTCTTCGGCCGACTTGCGCGACGTGATGTCGGTGAAGACGGCGACGTAATGGGTGGCATCGCCAGCACTATTCTTGACGGCACTGATGCTTAACCACTCGGGAAACAGATCGCCACTCTTGCGCCGGTTCCAGAGCTCGCCCTGCCAGGACCCCTTGCTTTCGATTTCGGCCCACATGGCCGCATAGAAAGCGGCATCATGGCGCCCCGAGGCCAGCAGACGGGGGCTGCGTCCAAGCACGTCATCGGCGTGGTAGCCCGTGATTTCGGTAAAGCTCCGGTTGACACGCAGGATGATTTGCTCGGCGTTGGTGATGAACATGCCTTGCTGCGATTCGAAGGCGGTGGCGGCGATGCGCTGGGCTTCCTCGGCCTG
>QYPX01000149.1 GCA_007280205.1 Comamonadaceae bacterium | reverse complement strand
CGACCGGCGCCACAGGTAGCGGGACCGGTCTGGGAACGACCTGCACAGGCACGGGTGGCGGCATCGGCGCGGGCGCTGCTACGGGAGCGGGTGGCTCCGGCAGCACACGTTCCACCCTGGGTGGCGTTGGCGTCGGCGTCGGCGTCGGCGTTGGCGGCGGCAATACCGGCTGCAACTTCAACTCCACCGGCTTCTCGGCAGGCAACTCGATCGCCTTGGGCTGAATCACGGGCGGTGCTGGCGGCGCAATCTGCGTCACCGTTTTGAGTTTCGGTTCAGGCAAGGGTAGCGGCACGCTGATGGGTTTGTTCGGCTGTTCGGGTCGAACGGTGATGGGTGCCAGATACTGGACCACCGAACGCACCGACTGCACCATGGGCGCGGACTGCCACGCCAGCCAGAGCAAAGCCAGGTGCATGACCCCGGTGGTCAGCAGGGCCGTTCTGGAAACAGGTGCTGCCGGACTCATGCAGCGAGCAACTCTCCAAAACGCCGCAAATCCACATTGCCGCCGCTGAGAATGACCCCGACGCGTTTTCCCGCCAGCGGCAAACCAGCGTGGCAGGCGGCGGCATAACCGAGACAACCGGTCGGCTCGACCAGCATCTTCATGCGCTCGGCAAAAAAGCGCATGGCTTCGACGAGTTGGGCATCACTGGCGGTCAGCACATCGCGGACGTCGCGCCGGATGATGCCAAAGGTGTACTGGCCCAGATGCTGTGTCTGCGCGCCGTCCGCAATCGTCTTGGGGGTCTCGATGTGCACGATGGCACCCGATCGAAACGACTGCTGACCATCGTTGCCGGCCAGCGGTTCGACACCGTAAACCTGGCATTCGGCTGCCAGCGCACGCGCCGACAGGGCGGAGCCCGCCAGCAGCCCGCCGCCGCCCAGCGGCACCAGCAGAAAGTCGAGTGCGCCAACTTCTTCGAACAGCTCTTTGGCGGCCGTCCCCTGCCCGGCAATCACGTCGGCGTGGTCATAGGGCGGGATCAGCGTCAGGCCGCGTTGCGCTGCGAGCTCTGTTGTCAGCGCTTCGCGGTCGCACTGGTAGCGATCAAACAGAATCACTTCGGCGCCGTAGCCTTTGGTGGCCTCGATCTTGCTCGGCGGCGCGTCCAGCGGCATCAGAATGGTCGCGGGGATGCCGAGCAGGCGCGCCGACAGGGCAATCGCCTGCGCGTGATTGCCCGACGAAAACGTGATGACGCCGGCCTGCCGCTGCGCGGCGCTGAATCTGGACAGCGCATTGAAGGCACCGCGAAACTTGAAAGCACCCATGCGCTGAAAGTTTTCGCACTTGAAAAAGACACTGGCTCCGAGCCGCTGGTCCGCCGTGCGCGAGCGCATGACCGGTGTCCGATGGGCCTGCCCCTGCAGTCGCGCCGCGGCAGCAGTCACGTCTTCATAGCTTGGCAATGTCAACATGGCGAACCTTCCCTTGGAGCTAGCTGCGCTGCATGGTGGCGCGCAAGGATTCGGTCAGGATGCCCAGACTCTCGGCCAGGTGGGCGCGCGTCTCCACACTGCGGCCACCCCGGGCCAGGGCGCTGCGCAGCGATTGTTGCAAGCGTGTGGCATGCAATCGCGCCAGACTGAGCGCGTCGCTTGGCAGTGCAGACGAGCCCTTGGTCAGAACGGTCTGCAATCGCTTCAGATGCTCGCGTTGCAAACCGCGCCGCAAGACATCAATCTCGGCAGCACCGGAGAGCTCACTCCAGATGCTGTTCTGCAGTGTCTGGTAGACCTCGCTCAGCGAGATCATCGAGCCGCGCTGCGCCGGTGCCAGGTAGCTGGGAAGATCAAGCAGACGCTGCGCCGTGTTACCCGAGAGCAAGCGGTCCATGGCCGCCGTTTGCGCACGCAGGACCACCGCCCTGAGATTCACCGGGCCACCGCGATCCCACTCGTTGTAATCAACCGTCAGGCCCGACAGAAACTCCGGCCGGAACCTGAAGGACGTCGCGCTGAACAATCCGGACGCCAGGAACTGCAATGCCTCTCTTTGCTTGACAGGGTCCACCGGCGTGAAACTGGCACGGCCGGTGCTGCCCGGCAGGTCGCGCAGCGCATGCATGCCACCGACATACTTGCTCACCAGGTCAGCCGCACGCTGCAACTGGTTGAAGCCCGACAGCAGGACGCGACGCTGGCGCAGCGGGTCTTCCCCAGGCTGGGGCTTGCGGTCCTGCAGACGCGCCCACAGTTCCTGCGAGAGCTTCAGGCGTTTCTTGTAATAGGCCAACGGGTCGTCGCCCAGATCGAAACGGTTTACCAGAGGATCCATGCCATCGTTGTTGGCTCCGCCACCGGCATCGCTGTCATCGCCATAGGCCAGCGCGCTCTCCGTGCTGCGTGCCGCGATCCGTCCCAGTTCGGCAACTTCGCTTGCCGGGTCCAGTGGCTTGTAGGCGTACTCGATGGCCCAGTAGTCGTAGGCGCCCAGCGTCGTATTGTTGTAGCTACCCTGGCGCTCGCCCTTGAGAGCCACGTTGTAGGCGTTGTAATCCATCACCGAGCCGGATATGCCGTGGGCCTGGGTGTAGCTCAAGTCCTGCAACTGGGCCTGGGTGACGGTGGTCGATGCCTTGAAGTTGTGTTTGAGTCCCAGTGTGTGCCCAACCTCGTGCATGATGGTGTCGGTAATCACCGCCTGTACAAAGGCCTCGGCCTCAGGACTGTCGGGCGCAATATCGCCGCGTGCTTCCAGCACATCCAGTGCAAAGTTCATCTCGGCCGCCGCCTCCTGGGCGTAATTGCAGTAGGCGTCGTGCGCGGAATGGGGCGCGCCGCTTCGGGCCGCGTCTTCCACCACAAAACGCCGTGCACCACGGGCAAAGACATCACTCATGCCGATATCCGCGTCCAGGATTTCGCCACTGCGCGGATCGGTGTGGCTCGGGCCGATGGCAAAGCCGACATCCGCGCCAACGAACCAGCGAATGGAGGCGTGCGCCGCGTCCATGTTGTCCCAGTCGGCATCATCGGGCTGCTGCTTCGCAAGGACCGCATTCTTGAACCCGATTCTCTCAAAGGCCTTGTTCCATTCGGTGATGCCGGCCTGTACTGCCGGGCGATACCTGGACGGAATATTCTTGTCCATCCAGTACACGATAGGACGCACGGGTTCCGACAGCGCCGCGGCCGGGTCCTTCTTCTCCAGACGCCAGCGCTGGACCAAGTGAACGCGGGCATTGGCCTTCATGTCAGCGCTTAGGTCGGTAAAGGACTGCATGAAATGTCCCAGCCGCGGATCCGCCAGCCGCGTTGCCATCGGCGTCTGCGGCAAGGCGGCAAAGTTGTAGACATAGCTGACAAAGAAACTGCGTGGATCGGGCGTGGCCTGCGGCGGTGTCGGGCTCGGTACCGGTGGCGGCGTCAATGGAGCGGCAGGAATGCGGGGCGTGGAGAAGTGCACACGCGCCGTCAAGGTGCTCAGAGCCGGTTCGGCGCGCGCTGCATCAAAGAAGGAATTGGGCTTGTCCAGCGTGTAGGTCAACCGGTAGGCGGATTCGATGCGTGTCGAATAGCCGGGAATGTCGGCCAGCAGGAAACCGGCGTCGACCAGGATCGACTTGCGCTCGGGGTGCTCCAGGCTGAGCACCGCTGCCGAGGCCAGCAGGCTCGGCGAGAACGCCTGGCTCACGGCCAGTTCGGACCCGCCGACAGCCCGGAACTTGGTATTGAGTGCCAGCAACTGCATCTGGTTGCCAATGCGCCGCCATTGGGCCAGCGAATCGCGGCCCATCTGGCTCGCATAGAGGCCGCGTTCGCCGACCGAACTGGCGATGTTGACGCTGAACAAAAAGGGCTTGTCGAGCGCCGACTTGGGAATTTCCAGCCAGACTTTCTCGTCCTTGCGCCAGATCGGAAACAGGCCGTCCTGCTGCTTGGCATCCTTGATCACTTCGGCAAAGGGCTTGGGCAGGCTTGGGTCAGCTGGTCTGGCAGGCGCCGGGGCAGAGGCCGCTGGTGCAGGTGCAGGCGCCGCCGACGCTGATGCCGCGCTGGCACTGGGTGTGGCCTGCAGCTTCAGCGCTCTGGCTTCAAGGTTGGCGCCGCTGGCCCAAAAGGCCATCGCCGGACCCAGGGTGGCCAGAACGATGGCCGCTCGATAGAAGCTCGCCTTGCGCAGGCAAAAGGGGGAAAGAGGAGTATTTGACTGTGTCATGGCTGCTCACCAAAAAAATGGACAGCCAGAGTGTACCCAGCCAAGGGGCGCGGCAGTCCGGCTGGGTGAATTGGCGAGATCTAGGGCTCGATCGCGTGCTGGCTCATCAAATCTTCGGCGTCGGAAATCTCTTTTGGTGTTGGCCGGTCCACCATCACCGGCAACTGCGCCAGCGTCAGGACCTTGAGCGCGACACTGCCCAGAAAGACTCTGGACATACCACTGCGCCCATGCGAACCCATGAAGATCATGCTGCAGCTTTCGTGCTTGGCGGCATCCACGATGGCCTGGGCCGGTGCCGAGTTGAACTCGATCCGCTTGCTGGCCACAACAGCGCGCGCGGCCGCCGCCTTGACGACCAGGTCGAGATAGCGATCAGCGATCGCGCGGCACTGCTCCTGGTATTCGGACTCGGACGGATATTCGAACGGAATGCCACCGAGGTAGACCGGATAGCGGTAGATCGGTATCGAATGAAAGGCGACGATCGGCAGTTGCAGGCGCTTGGCATACTCCACCGCCTTGAGCGCCGCCGCAGTCGACAGCGCCGAGCCGTCGGTGGGAACCAGCATCGCCTCGAAAGTCGGGCTGCTGCGCAGCAGCGACACTACGTTACCAGCGGACATGCTGTTCAGAGCCCGAAGTGGCCCAGTGCTTCGAGCGACCGGATCCGGATCTTGCGTCGCTCGGCCTCAATGATGCCCTCGCGTCGCAGCGCCGACATGGCGCGGCTGACCGATTCGAGCGTCACGTTGAGGTAACTGCCAATGTCGCGGCGCGTCATCGGCAAGATGAACTCCGTCGGTGAATAACCCATCTCTGCAAAGCGCTGGGATTGAATGCACAGAAAGTGCGCTACCCTCGCCTCGGTCTTGGGCAGGTTGGTCATGGCATAGGCGCTTTGCTCCTGCACCATCTCGCGGCTGATGGCCCAGTAGGCGACGCGCTCCAGATCGTTGCTGGAGCGTTGTTGTGCAAACAGTTCCTCGGCTGGAATCCGCACCAGATCGCAGTCGGTCAGTGCCACCACCTCGCTCATGTACCTGGCTTGGCAAATGCCGTCGGAGCCGAGCACATCGCCTTTCATCGGAAAGGCAATGACATGTTCGCCACCCTCGACATCGGTCATGCTGGTCTTCATGGCGCCGAGGCGAACCACGTACAAGCCGTCGAACGGCCGACCCATGGCCAGCGCGCACTGGCCCGCTTTGAGACGGCGCCGCCGGAACATGCGGGCCTCGTCCGACTGCCGCACCGGGCCATCGAAGCGCAACAAACCCAGCAGTTCCGGAAAATCCGACCAACGCTCGTCGCGTTCAAGCTTCAACGCGCCCTGCCCCAATGACGGCTGCCAACCGGCGCGGCTCAGGCACGACTCGGTTTGAAGGTTCATCATGATGTGCTTCTTTCACCGGCTGAGGGCGCCCGACGGACACTGCGACCAGCCACAGGAACGACTCTAGGCTGCGCCAGCCAAACCGTCTGTAGGGAGTTCTTGATCCGCCTTGTCGGCAAACAGCGCCAGTTGGGGGGGCGTCTGACGCAGATCAAAGTCTGCGCCCGGCTGCGCGGCCGCGTCGAGCAGCCGGTACTGAATCGCCAGGCGCACCAAAGCGGTCACATCGGCCACGCCGAGCTTGGCCATCAGGCGGCTGCGATAGGTGGCGACGGTCTTGGGCGAGAGGTGCAGCTCCAGACCGATACGCGAACTTGACTGGCCGATAATGACCATGTTGACGATCTGGCGCTCGCGTGGTGAGAGTTTGCCAAAGGGGTCGATGCGGTCCGGATGCACCAGCACCTCCAGTGCCAGTGCGCTGACCTCGGCGCCCAGGTAGCGCCGGCCCTGAGCGGCGGCTTCGATCGCGTTCGTGAGTTCGATTCCGGCCGAACCCTTGAGTACATAGGCGCTGGCGCCCAGGCGCAGCGCCTCGGCCACGTCACGCGGTTGTGCCGACATGCTCAGCACAATGCAACGGATCGGCAAATTGCGGCGTTGCATTTCGGCCAGCAGTTCGAATCCGGAACGCCCGCCCAGGTTGAGATCGAGCAACAGGACCTGCGGGTTCAGGCGCAGCAGGTCCGCCAGTGCCTGCGTCATGTCGGCCGAATCACCGACCACCTGATGCCCTTTGGCCTCGAGCATGGCACGCAGGCCTTCGCGCACGATCTGGTGGTCATCAACCAGGTAAAGACGGGTCATGGCGGCGCGCTCCAGCTGAAACTGACGCATGTTCCACGACCCGGCGTCGAATCGATCCTGACCTGGGCGCCTATCGTCTGGGCGCGTTCACGCATGCCGAGAATGCCCAGATGGCGCGTCCTGCCATCCGGTTCGGCCATGCCGCCGTGCCCCAGGTCAAGCACCTCCAGCTGCAGCGCATGGGCGGTACCGGCGATGCGAACCAGAACCGATGGCGAACCCGAATGACGCAAGGCATTCTCAATCGCCTCGCGCGCCACCATGAAGGCCGCATATTCAAGCTCCGCGGGCCAGCGCAGTTCGCTGCTTGCGGCCGCGACGCGCAATGACAGCTCGACTCTGGGATGCGTCAGCGCGCGGTTGCGAACTTCATTGTCGAGCGCGGCCAGCAGGCCTCGCTCCTCCAGCAGCGGCGGCCGCAGGTCCATCAACACCTGCCTGATCTGGCTGACAGCATGGCCCATCAGGACCCCCATCTGCGCCTGCAGTCGGACGATTTCCGGTGCCGGCGCGACACCCTGATCAGACTGAAAGGTCAGCACCGTTTCATGCGCCATGCGGATCGCCGCCATGGTCTGACCGAGATGATCATGCAGCGTTTGTGCCAGGCCCCTGACCAGGGTCCGCTCCTGCGCCATGAGCCGCTGCGTCAAATCGGAAAGCTGCTCGCGCGAGCGCTGCAACTCGGCGTCCCGGCCGATACGCTCGGTGACGTCGCGCAGGCATGCAATCAGCAGCAGTTCGTCGCCTTGCGAGACCTTGGATATGGTCGCTTCCAACTCGATCGGCTGCCCGTCGGACCGTACGCCCTGGACGCGCCGGCCCGGGCCCAGGCTTCGACTGGCCGTGGCCGAGGCGGCAAATTCGCGCAGGTGCAGCGGGTGCGCCGAGCGCGCAGCCTCGGGCAGCAGCAACGCCATGCTCTGACCCAGCACGGCCTGGCAGGCGTAGCCAAAAACGCGCTCGGCCCCCGGATTGAACATTCGGATGCGCCCGTTGACATCGGTGGCGACGATGGCATCGTCGGTCGCGTTGATCACGCTGGCGAGCACCTGGCGCTCCTGCCGCAACGCACGCTCGACCCGGTGCTTCTCGCTGATATCCCGGAAATAAACGGCCAGTCCTTCCCTGGAGGGGTAGGCGGTGACCGAAAGCCAGGTGTTCAGGCCATCCGCATCCGGGGCCTCAAAGCGCGTCGTGCGCGACTCGGCCAGCGCTCGCTCATACTCGATCTGGTAGATGCTACCGACCGCGGCCGGGTATTTTTCCCAAACGTTGCAGCCGAGCAGTTCTTCGCGGCTGCGCTGCAGCACCTTCTCGGCGTGTGCGTTGACATAAGTAAAACACCAGTTCCGATCAAGCGCGAAGAAGGCGTCGGTCATGTTTTCGATCACGTCGGTGACGCGCCGCGACAATTGCTGGCGCACGCGTTCCTGCTGGCGCCGCCGGGACAGGTCTGTCACCATCACCAGGCGCGCCCGCGCACCACCCTGCTGCAAGTCCTGTGTCACGATGTCGACCTGGATCGCCTCGCCAGCACGATTGCGGTGCCGCCAGGCGCGCTGTGCGACGCGCTCGATCAGCGGCAAATCCAGCGATTCGCGCAAGCGCTCGTGCTCCTCTTCGGGATGCAGGTCGCGCAGACCCAGGCGCAAGAAAGCCTCTCGATCGTAGCCATAAAACGTCAGTGCAGCCTGATTGACGCCGAGCATGCGCAGCGTTTGCAGGTCGTAAACCCACATCGGCGAGGGGCTGCTGCTGAAAACCTCGTGATAGCTGGCATCGATCCCGGCGAACAGACCTTGAGTGAGCAAATCCATGCCGGCACTTTAACGGAGCGCAGACCCAGCGTAAATAGGCAGTGACATCAGCACGTGTTACAGACTGAGCAGGTGTTGCGAGTTGTCAATTTCAAAACCCAGCACCGACTTATCCTCGGACTGCTGCGCGGTCCCGTCATCAACGCAGGATTGCGCGGTCAATGTTTGTTGTGAAACCTCAAATCGAAAGGAAACATCATGGCCAGCTTACGCTTGTTTGAACCCGCTCTCAATGATCCGTTTGAGTCGATGTTCAGGCGCTTTCTGTCGCCGGCACGGATCGACAGAACGCTCGACGAGCTCGATGTGCGTGTCGACGTGATGGAGAAGAACGGAACCTTCAAGGTTCGAGCCGATCTGCCGGGCGTCAAGAAAGAGGACATCAACGTACGCATCGACGGCAACCTGGTCCAGGTGGATGCCGAGACCAAGGGCGAAAGGGAGTTCAAGGGAGAGGGTGACAAGGTGCTGCGCAGCGAGCGCTATTACGGCTCGGTGTCGCGCGCCTTTACGCTGCCGCAGGATGTCGACGAAGGCAAAGCTGTCGCAAGGTATGAAGACGGCGTGCTGACGCTTGAACTGCCCAAGAAGGCCACCTCAGCTGCCAAGCGTCTGGCGGTCAACTGATCGATGATCGGTCCCGTGGGCGGGCTTGAGACTGCTGGGGGCGGTGGCGCCGGGGGTGTGGCGCCACCGGCAACGATCAATTGCCTGTCCGCGGGCGCGGGCGGGAGCGCATGATGACAAAACAAAGGATTCTTCTGATTCAGGGCCACCCTGATACTGAAATCACGCATCTCGGACATCTGCTGGAAGAGGCTTACGCGCGCGGTGCAGCCTCCGCAGGTCATGAAGTGCGTCGCATCGTGGTGGCAAAGCTCAGTTTTCGGCTATTGCGTAGCAAGAAAGAATGGCAATTTGGCAAGCTGCCAGATTCACTGGAACAGGCCCAGCACGACATTGCGTGGGCTGAGCACATTGTGATTTTCTATCCGCTTTGGCTAGGTGACATGCCAGCCCTGCTGAAGGGCTTTCTGGAACAGGTAGCGCGTCCCGATTTCGCCTTCAACAAGCACAGCGCCAACCCTTTCGAAGTGAAGAAACTCGCCGGCCGCTCAGCCCGCGTGGTGGTCACGATGGGTATGCATGCCACCCTCTATCGATGGTTTTTCCGCGCCCACAGCGTGAAGTCACTGGAGCGCAACATATTGCGCTTCCTGGGTCTGGCGCCAGTAAGGGAAACGCTCATTGGCATGGTGGAGGATATGGATGAAACGAAGCTCCAGGAGTGGACCGAAACGCTCGAAGCTCTCGGCGAAGCAGCTCAGTAGCCTGCTCGGCCGCAACGTTGCCGGGCTCACGGTCATCGCAGCGGGGTCGCAAGGAAATCTGTCGCTGCACGGAATCCCGGTTGCGAATTGTCAAGACGAAGCGGCGTTTGGTGATCTAGAGTGGAGGCCTGATCGATCGGCACTTGAAGCAGGCAGGAGGGCAGGCACCATGAACAAGCACAACGAAGCTGCAAGCAAACAGGCAGTTCCACAAAAGCAGTTATCGACACCTACGGGACCACGCGCGCCGATCAAAACCTGGTCGAGCCTGACGGGCGAGCTGTGCCGGATTCAGAGCGCGGCAGGATCGGCGATGTTCAAGGACTGGCTGGCCGACCTGGTAGTGCTGTTCTCGCCGGGGGGGCGTGATGAACTGCTCAACGCAAGACCCAGGTTCTACCAAAGTCAATCCGAGCGCACTGTGAAAGCCCTCGCGGAGTCTGCCCAGACCATGCTGCAGGCACAGCAAGGGCTGTTGGACTGGCAGCTTGAGTCCTTTGGCCGGATGTTCAGCAGGCGCTAGAACCTGCCAGCTGATCCTGAAATGAAGTCTGTCACTTCCCGCTTCTTGGCAGAATCGTGTACATCCTGTCGCTTGTGATGACACAGCAGGCCGGGGCCTTGTGCGTTCGATGGACTGCTATTTGATCCCAGTTATCGCCCTCAGCATCTTCCACAATGTCGCAGAGTTGATAAGGCGTCACGATTCGCGGATCAAATTCAACAAGATCGGCAAGTGATCCATCGAAGCGCGTGACTTGGGCGTATGCGCTTAACTTGATTCCACCTTTCATGACAAGGTGAAAACTGTCCACGGCGTCCTCATCCACGAAATCGGCTGCGGATTCCGGAACAATATTCAGCAGGACCCATTGATCACCAAATGCGCTTGTGGCTTTTGCAGTGGCCTCATCTTCATTAGGATAGGGGTCGCCGATCTGGAACTTTCCAAGTCGCTTTTCCTCGGCTGCGTCTGCATAGGCATAGACGGTATGGCGTGACGCCACCACCGCTGACGAGGCTGGATGCTTCAACAGATCGGAGTCGACTCCCCAATAAGGCAGGAATTGCTCTGGCTCAGCGTCTTTTGCAAGTTTGACATACAAAACATCCCACTCGATCCACCATTCATTGACCTTGCCTAAATCATAGGGGCAGTAGAACCTGGACTCACCTTCATATTTCGAAACGACTGTAGACACGACTTTCTCCTCGTAACGGTCTGACGCTAGCACACAAGAATGACAGGCACAAGGCTGGCAGAAGCCATTCTTGATCGTTCGCAAAGGATGAGGCTGGGCGAGAACATCACCGTGCTGCGTCAGGCACTCCAGTACATCGGGGTGCTCGCCTGGCCAAGCGGGTGTGACGAATACACTGCAGCTTCATCACCATGCTCGATCTCCTCAAAACCTTCTCCTGGCAGGAGTTGCGCCATCACCCCTGGCGCAACGCCGCCGCCGTGCTGGCGGTGACGCTGGGTGTCGCGCTGGCCTTCTCGGTGCATCTGATCAACGCCTCGGCACTGGCTGAATTCTCGCAGGCGGTGCGCTCTGTCGGTGGCCAGCCGGACCTGGAACTGCGCGCGGTGCAGGGCAGCTTTGATGAAGCGCTCTATGCGCGCGTCGCGCGGCTGCCCGAGGTGGCGCTGGCCTCGCCTGTGCTGGAGGTCAGCAGCTACGCCCTGAACGACAAGGGCGAGCGTGTGCCGCTGCGCATTGTCGGCGTCGATGCGCTGCTGGTGGCCAGTGTCGCACCGGCGCTGATGCCACGAGTCAAGGCCGCTGTCGATCGGCTGGCGCTATTCGCGCCCGGTCATGTGTTTCTGAACGCGTCAGCACGCCAACGCTGGGCCGGTGACACCTTGCAGCTGCAAAGTGCGCTGCAACTTAAGCAGGTGACAGTGGCCGGTAGCGTCAGCGCGGTTGGTGGCCCGCTGGCGCTGATGGACATTGGCGCCGCGCAGGATTTTTTTGGCAGGCAGGGACAACTCTCGCGCATCGACCTGCGTCTGCAGTCCGGCGTTGACCGCGCTGCCTTTGTGCGCAGCTTGCAGCGCGGCGCAGACTGGCCCACCAACGTCACTCTGACCGAGCCGGCCGATGCGCTGGCGCAGGTCAGCAACATGTCGCGCGCCTACCGCGTCAACCTCAGCGTGCTGGCACTGGTGGCGCTGTTTACCGGTTCGTTTTTGGTGTTCTCGGTGCTGTCGCTCAGCGTGGCCAAGCGGAGCCAGCAATTTGCCCTGCTGGGCGTGCTGGGTCTGAGTGCGCGCAGCCGGCTCTCACTGGTCCTGTGGGAATCACTGGCGCTGGGTCTGCTCGGCAGTGCCACCGGCATTGCCCTGGGTACCGCGCTGGCGGCGCTGGCGCTGCGCATGCTGGGCGGCGACCTGGGCGGCGGCTACTTTGCCGGTGCCGTGCCAACGCTGCAGTGGGACGCTGCGGCCGCTCTGGTCTATGGCGTCCTGGGTGTGGTCGCCGCCCTGGTCGGTGGCTGGTGGCCGGCGCGACAGGCGCAGCAACTGGCGCCCGCCCTTGCGCTCAAGGGCCTGGGCACGGACCTGATGACGCAGCGCAGCCACTGGATCAGCATCGGCTTGCTCGTCGGCAGCGCAATGCTGGCGAGCGCCCCGCCGGTCTTTGACCTGCCGCTGGCGGCCTATATTTCGATCGGCTTGCTGCTGCTGGGCGGCATCACGGCGCTGCCCTGGCTGATTGGCCTGCTGCTCGATCAGTTGGCGCCGCGCCTGAGCCGCCACGCGCTGCCGGTGCTGGCGCTGGAGCGCGCGCGGCGTGTGCGCGGCAGCGCCGCCGTAGCGGTGAGCGCGGTGGTGGCCTCGCTCAGTCTGGCGGTGGCACTGACCGTGATGGTGGCGAGCTTTCGTGAGTCCATGATCCACTGGCTCGATCAGGTGTTGCCGGCTGACCTGTACCTGCGCAGCGCCCGCAATCTGGCGGCGGGTGACACGGTCTACTTCCAGCCCGAGTTTGTGCAGGCCGCTGGCAAACTGCCCGGCGTACAGCGTCTGGCCGCACAGCGTGTGGCGTCGCTGCTGCTCAGCCCGGAGCGGCCGGCGGTGGCGCTGATGGCGCGCGAACTCGGCGACCCCGGTCACGATCTGCCCATGGTCGGTGAGCCGCTGCCGGTGCCTGCGGGTGCCATTGGCATTTACGTCAGCGAGGCCATGCTCGATCTGCACGGCGCCCGCGTCGGCGCGGTGTTCGCACCGCTGGCAAGCGCCTTCAAGGTTCTGGAGCCGAGCCAGGCATCGCCGATCAAACCCTTCTTCGTGGCCGGGGTCTGGCGCGACTATGCGCACCAGGGCGGCGCCATTGCCATCGACAAGACAGCGTTCGAGCAACTCAGCGGCGACCGCCGCGCCAATGACCTGGCACTTTGGCTCAGTGAGAAGACGCAGCCCGAAGCGGTGCAACAAGCCTTGCGCGGCCTGGCCGACTCGCTGGACCCGGGCGCCGGCGCGCTGCTTGAATTTGGCACGACGCGACAGATTCGCGCCACTTCATTGAGGATTTTTGACCGCAGTTTTGCCGTCACCTACTGGCTGCAAGCGGTGGCGATCGGCATTGGTCTGTTTGGCGTAGCGGCGAGCTTCAGCGCGCAGGTGCTGGCGCGACGCAAGGAATTTGGCCTGCTGGCGCATCTGGGTCTGACACGAGGCCAGATTTTGGCCGTGGTGGCCCTGGAAGGCGCCGCCTGGACCACCTTGGGCGCCATCGCCGGGCTGGCCCTGGGACTGGCGGTGGCGCTGGTGCTGGTGCATGTGGTCAATCCGCAGAGCTTCCACTGGACCATGGATCTGCTGGTGCCCTGGAGTCGCCTGCTGGCCCTTTGTCTGGCAGTAGTCGCCGCCGGGACGCTGACTGCCTGGCTGTCCGGCCGGGCGGCGGCGGGCAAAGACGCGGTGCTGGCCGTCAAGGAAGACTGGTAGCGCCGCCTAAGGCCGCACGGCCCGGCCTGCCAGCAACTGACTGGCGGCAAAGCTCAGGGCGAGCAGCACGATGACGGCGGCGCCAAGGGCTATTTCCTTACCCTCGTACCAAAGCGCCAGATCGACGTTCAGCCAGCGCAGCAGGCCCAGCGCAGCGACGCCCAGGCTGATCAGCGCAACCATCAGTCCCATCACCCGGGACGCGACGCGGGCGCGCTGATCGGCACGGCGCAGCAGGCGCGCGATCCACAAGCCGTTGAGGCCATCCATCAGCAACATGCCGCAGGTGAAGGCCAAGCCCAGCACCAGCGCGTGCATGATGCCGCCATGCCGGGTCGCCGTCACAGCAAAAAGCGCGGCCTGACTCATGGTGTCAAAAGACAGTGCAAAAAGAGCGCCGACGGCGGCAATCGCCAGCGGATGCGAAGCCGATTGCAGATGCACCAGCAATCCCGCCTTGAGCCCGACCGGCGCTACCACTGCGTCGGGCGCAGCAGTGAAGACGGCGCGCAGATTGAGCAAACCCAGCAGCGTCAGAAAAGTGATGGAGACCCAGGTGCCGACGTCCTCCATCCAGGGGGGCACCTGCCAGTGACTGGACGCCATGCCGACGCCCAGCGCGATCAGCATGACGATGCTGCCGTGACCCAGTGAGAACAGGGAACCACACCAGCGCGCCCGTTGCGGCGCCTGGCGCAGGTTGTAGCGCGTCAGGCCGTCAATGGTGGCCAGATGGTCGGGATCCAGGCCGTGTTTGGCGCCGAACACGAACACCAGACCCAGCAGGGCAATCCAGTCGTTGGGAAGTTCCATGAGCCCTCAGCATACAAGATCCGTGCCGATCACGCAGAGGATTTGGCCATCAGTCAAACAGGAGCATGCGCCTGATCCGATGCCATGCGCAGTCAGGCAGAAACTGGTTAGTTCACTGGATATTTACTAATCACTACACGACGAAGTGTTGCGGTGCAGCAGTGACGCAGCACAGGCAAGCGCTTGAATTTAAAGCACCTCAGCACGACGCACCATGCTGGCGCGCTATTTGCTTTGAAGCGTTCATCAGGCCCCATCGAGGTCTGGCTCCAGGAGACAACATGGGCGAAATGAACGACATTTTCACGCTGCGTCGTGAGGCATTGCACGGCATCGAACAGCGTCTTGGCATGTCACGACGCGACTACCTGCAATTCTGCGCCACGCTGGCGGTCACCATGGGTCTGCCCAAGGGGGCGGATGCTGCGGTGGCGAAGGCGATCGAGTCGGCCAAGCGGCCTTCGGTCATCTGGTTGCACTTTCAGGAATGCACCGGCTGCACCGAATCCCTGCTGCGTGCCGAGCATCCAACGCTGGAGAAACTGATTCTTGAAGTCATTTCGCTGGACTACCACGAGACCCTGATGGCTGCCGCCGGACACCAGGCCGAAGCGGCACGCAAGGACGCGATGAAGGCCAACAAGGGCAAGTACGTGCTGGTCATCGAAGGTGCTATTCCGGTCAAGGAAAACGGCAATTACTGCAAGATCGGCGGTCACACTGCCATCGACCTGCTCAAGGAATGCGCCGCCGACGCTGCTGCGGTGATTGCGATCGGCTCCTGCGCTTCCTGGGGCGGCATGCCCTCGACCGGTCCCAACCCGTCCGGCGCATCGAGCGTGGCCGAAGTGCTTGGCAAGCCGGTGGTAACGATTCCGGGCTGCCCACCCAATCCGTATAACTTCCTGGCCGCCGTGGTTCACTTCCTGACCTTTGGCAAGCTGCCCGAGGTGGACAAACTGGGTCGCCCCAAATTTGCCTACTCGAGGCTGGTTCACGAAAACTGCGAGCGCCGCGCCCACTTCGATGCTGGCCGCTTTGCCATCGAATTTGGTGACGCCGGACACCGCCAGGGCTACTGCTTGTACAAGCTCGGCTGCAAGGGGCCGGAAACCTACGCCAATTGCCCGACGCTCGGCTTCGGCGACGCCGGCGAGAACAACTGGCCGGTCGGCTGCGGTCACCCCTGTATCGGCTGCACGGAGAAAGGCGTCGGCTTTGCCAAGCCGATTCATCAGTTGGCAACCATGAAGAACGTAGCGCCGCCACTGCAGTACGCACGCATTGTTGAGGAACAAGGCAAGGGTGCCACCCTCGCCTCTGCCGCAGCCCTGGCAGCGCTGGCTGGCGCCGCTGCAGGTGCGGCCGTGATGCTGACGCGCAACCTGGGTCTCTCGCACGCCGCCGAAGAGGCCGAGCGGGCCAAATCCGAAGGCAAGCCGCAAGACAAGGCGCGGGGCTGAGCATGGACTCCCGCCGCGATTTCCTCAAAGGGGTTCTCGCAAGCAGCGCCGCCCTCACAGCGGCCACTGTTGCGCCACCCGCCTGCGCCCGGGAGACCCTGAGTGTCCCGACCGAGGCGCTCGGACTCCTGTACGACGCCACCCTGTGCGTTGGCTGCAAAGCCTGTGTTGCCGCCTGCAAGGAGGTCAACAACAATCCGCCCGAGTTCTCGACCGAAGACCATCTGTGGGACACGCCGCTGGACACCTCCGGCTACACCTTCAACCTGATCAAGATGTACCGCAACGGGACCATGGAGACGAAGGACGCGGAAGTGAACGGCTACGCCTTCATGAAGACCTCCTGCATGCATTGCGCAGACCCCTCCTGCGTGTCAGCCTGCCCGGTCTCTGCCATGATCAAGGACGCAGTGACCGGCATTGTTTCCTACGAGCCCAGCGCCTGCGTCGGTTGCCGTTACTGCGTCGTGGCTTGCCCGTTCGGCATTCCCAAGTACCAGTACGACTCACCCACCGGCAAGATCGGCAAGTGCGAACTGTGCCGCCATCGGACCAAGGACGGCCACTACTCCGCCTGCGCCGAAGTCTGCCCGACCGGCGCCACCCTGGCCGGCAGGACCAGCGACCTGCTGCTCGAAGCCAAACGCCGCCTGGCCCTCAAACCTGGCAGCGTCGCACGCTACCCGCGCGGCAAGTTGGGCGGACCCGACCAGAGCTACGAGGGTCCGGTTGGCAAGTACCTGCAGCACGTCTACGGAGAAAAAGAATACGGTGGTACCCAGGTGCTCAAACTCTCCAGCGTCAGTTTCGACAAGGTCGGCATGCCCGATCTGCCGCCGAAATCGTCGGCTGCCACTTCCGAGACCATTCAGCACTCCTTGTACGGCGGGCTGATCATGCCGATCGCGGTGCTCGGTGCCTTGAGTTTCATCGCCAAGAAGAACGTCCACGATGAAGACGATTCTGACGGCAACGGAACAGGGGAGAAATGAGCATGGCACAACATCAACACACAAGTCCTGCGCCAGTTGGCGGCAGCCTGATTAACGCCGCCACTCTGGTCTGCGGCGTGCTCATCGCCATCATGGCGGCCATTCTCCTGGTGCGCTTTGTCTTTGGTCTGGGAGCCGTCACCAACGTCAACGACGGCTACTCCTGGGGCATCTGGGTCGTGGTCGATGTCATGATCGGCTCGGCTCTGGCCTGCGGCGGCTTCTCGGTCGCCCTGCTGGTCTACATCTTCAACAAGGGCGAGTACCACCCACTGATCCGCCCGGCCCTGCTGGCCAGCCTGTTTGGCTACACCCTGGCTGGCGGCGGCATCTTTTTTGATCTGGGTCGCTGGTGGAACTTCTGGCACATCTTCTGGCCCAGTTATGCCAATCCGAATTCCGTCATGTTCGAAGTAGCGGTCTGCGTCACGGCGTACATCGTGGTCATGTGGATCGAGTTCTCGCCGGTCTTCCTGGAAAAGCTCGGCCTTCGCGATGCCAAGAAGAAACTGACCAAAGTGCTGTTCTTCTTTATCGCGCTGGGCATGGTGCTGCCGATGATGCACCAGGCCTCGCTCGGTACCATGCTGGTGGTGATGGGCGGACAGGTCAACCCGCTCTGGCAGACACCAGCGGTGCCGCTGATTTATCTGCTCAGCGCCGTCATTCTGGGCTACGGTGTCGTGCTGTTCGAGTCCTGTGTCGCCGCCTCCAGCTACCGTCGCAAGATCGAGATGCATCTGCTTAACCCGATGTCGAAAATCATGCTCGGTGTACTGGCGGTTTATCTGCTGGTGCGTCTGGGTGACCTGCTGGCGCGTGGGGCGCTGGGCGAGGCCTTCAAGCCGAACCTGCAGGCGCTCGCCTTCTGGCTGGAGAACCTGTGCTTTGTGGCGCCCTTCTTCCTGATTGGCAGCGTCGAGTCACGACGCAATCCGGCGCGTCTCTTCCTGGCCGGCATCGCCATCATGCTCGGCGGCATCCTGCTGCGTCTGAACGGCTTCCTGATCGGCTACGGACATCACACCGGGTCCGGCTGGACCTATTTCCCCTCATTCACGGAAGTCATGGTGACCACCGGAATGTTCGCTATCGAGGTCCTCGGTTACATCATCATCACGCGTCGCTTCCCGGTACTGCCACGGGAAAACGCGCAGGTGGCCAATTAAATAAAGATGGAGACTCCAAATGTCCAAACGCATCACGATTGATCCGATCACCCGCATCGAAGGCCACCTGCGGATCGATGTCGACATCGATGGCGGCAAGGTCCAGAAGGCCTGGTCCTCCGGCCAGATGTGGCGTGGCGTCGAGCTGATTCTGCTGGGACGCGATCCACGCGACGCCTGGGCCATCACGCAACGCATCTGCGGCGTCTGCACCACCGTGCACGCCATCACCTCGGTGCGCGCGGTCGAGAACGCGCTCAAAATGGAAATTCCGCTGAACGCACAGTACATCCGCAACCTGATCATCCTGGCGCACTCGGTGCATGACTTCATTGTTCATTTCTATCACCTGTCGGCGCTGGACTGGGTCGATGTGACCTCGGCCCTGAAAGCCGATCCGGACAAGACCTCGATACTGGGCGAGAGCCTCTCCAGCTGGCACCTCAACAGCAAGCACGAGATGCGCCGCGTGCACGAGCGGCTCAAGCATTTCGTCAACGGCGGCCAGCTTGGCATCTTCACCAACGGCTACTGGGGTCACCCGGCCATGAAGCTCTCGCCCGAAGTGAATCTGCTGGCGGTCGCGCACTACCTGCAGGCACTTGAGGTGCAGCGCAAGGCCAACAAGATCGTCTCCATCCTGGGTTCCAAGACGCCGCACATCCAGAACGTTGCGGTCGGTGGTGTAGCCAATCCGCTGGCCACCGATTCGCAGGCCGTGCTGACGGTGGAACGTCTGATGGCGATCAAAGGCTGGATCGATGAGCTGTCGGATTTCGTCAAGAACGTTTACCTGATTGACGTGGCTGCAGTCGGTGCCTTCTACCCCGAGTGGACAGCGATTGGCAAGGGCGTCACCAACTACCTGT
>QYPX01000034.1 GCA_007280205.1 Comamonadaceae bacterium | reverse complement strand
TAAGTAAGCAGCCGATTTTTTTACAACACAACACAAATTCTTCTTGCTATCCGGGAGGCATCCATATAAGTCCGGGATGACAGAGTGGGGGGCCGGGATGACAGTTGCTGGTCCGGGATGACAGGATGGACCAAGGGATGACAAGATGCACCTCGGGATGACAAGGCTGCGCTATTTCAACCAGCCGCGCTTCCTGAAGTACCACATGGGCACCAGCGCGCTGGCGACCATCAGCGCTAATGCATAGGGGTAGCCCAGCGTCCAGTCGAGCTCCGGCAGGAACTTGAAGTTCATGCCGTAAATGCTGGCAATCAGTGTCGGTGGCAGCAGGGCCACGCTGGCGACCGAGAAGATCTTGATGATCTTGTTCTGGTTGATGTTGATGAAACCGACCGTGGCATCCATCAGGAAGTTGATCTTGTCGAACAAAAAAGCGGTGTGCGAATCGAGCGAATCCATGTCGCGCAGAATCTGCCGTGCCTCGTCAAACTGTTCGGCATTGAGCATCTTGCTGCGCATCATGAAGCTGACGGCGCGCCGGGTGTCCATCACGTTGCGCCGGATGCGACCGCTCAAGTCTTCGTGGCGTGCAATGGCGCCCAGCACTTCGCCAGCCAGCGCGTCGGTCATGTCGCCCGAGAGCACCTTGGTGCTGACTTTCTCGACGTCGTCGTAAACGCTCTCCAGCGTGTCGGCAGAGTATTCGGCATCCGCGTCAAAGAGCTTGAGCAGCACTTCCTTGGCGTCCTCGATCAACCCCGGGGCACGGCGTGCCCGCATGCGCAGCAAGCGAAACACGGGCACGTCCTCGTCGTGAATCGAAAACAGCACGCCCTTGCTCTTGAGCTCGGGATTTTCCAGGTTCAGGATGAAAGCCACGCGCACGGTGCGCGGCTCGGTCTCGTCGGCGATCAAGAAATCGCTGCGGATGTGCAACTCGCCGTTCTCTTCGCGGTAAAAGCGGGCGGACTCCTCGATGTCTTCGTCCATCGCGTCTTCCGGGATGGACAGTCCGTAGTATTGCTTGACCCAACGCTTCTCTTCCAGCGTGGGTGACTCCAGGTCAACCCAGATCGGCTGGAATTGGGACAATTCTTCCAGGGCCTCGATTTCTTCCTGGAACAGCCGGCCATTGGCGAGCGTGAAGATGTTGAGCATGGCTTACTCCCTCATAGTGGATTGCATCTGGCAGGGTTTGCGGGTTTCGGCTTTCAACCCCGATGCAGCCAAGGGAATTGAAAGCTAGCAACTGGGAACGGGTAACAAGGAGTCTTCTCCGGTAATTGAGGTGGCGAAATTATCGCACTGCGCCGCGGCTTGCGCTGTGCAGAAATATTTTTGAAAGTTCTGCTTTAATTGCACTGCGTCAATAAATGCTATTGCACTTTGAACGCACAGGGGGCATAGTGAATTCGTTGAAAACTTTTTTAACACGCAACGCAACTGGAGAGTATTTATGAACCTGACGATCAGCGGCCACCATCTTGAAGTTACACCCGCACTGCGCAGCTATGTTACGAGCAAGCTTGATCGGATCGTTCGACATTTTGACCAGGTGGTCGACGTCAAGGTGTTGTTGACTGTGGAAAAGCAGAAGGAGAAGGAGGGTCGACAGCGAGCGGAGTGCAACATCCACGTCAAGGGCTCCGATATTTTTGCCGAGAGCTCGGATGCTGATCTTTATGCCGCCATCGATGAGTTGGTGGATAAACTCGATCGCCAGGTGGTGCGCCACAAAGACCGCCTGCAGGACCATCACCACGAAACGCCGAAACGCGAGGTGCAGGCTTGAGGGCATAATCTGACCCTGAATCATGAACCGACTCTCCAACATCCTGAGTGCCGAGCAAGTTCTTGTGCAGGTTGAAGCCAGCAGCAAGAAGAGAGCCTTTGAGGAGGCCGGGCTGCTGTTTGAGCGGCTGCATGGCCTGAGCCGGGCGCTGGTGACCGACAGCCTGTTTTCCAGGGAGCGCCTGGGCTCCACCGGGCTCGGGCATGGTGTGGCGATACCGCATGGCCGTATCAAGGGCCTGAAAGCGCCCATGGCGGCGGTTTTTCAGCTGGCGGCGCCAATTATCTTTGACGCCCCCGATGAGCAGCCGGTGGCATTGCTGATCTTTCTGCTGGTGCCCGAAGCAGCAACGCAAAAGCATCTGGAAATTCTGTCGGAAATTGCCGAACTGCTGAGTGACGCTGCGCTGCGTGAGAAACTCTCCAACTGCGCCGACGCCGGCGAACTTCATGGCCTGATCGCCGGCTGGCGCTCAACCCAGCTGGCCTGATGCCGTGAAGCCCAACGTTGTCAGTGCCAACGTACTGTTTGAGGAATTTCGCAACACGCTGAAGTGGGAATGGGTGGCTGGGCTGGGCGCCTCCGAGCGGCGCTTTGACGAGGGTGCGGTGCGCGCCGCGCGCTCGGGCGCCGATCTGGTCGGTCACCTTAACTACATTCATCCCTACCGCATCCAGATTCTGGGTGAGCGCGAAATTGCCTACCTCACGAACGCTGGTGCGGACGCCTGTGCGCGCCGGACTGCACGCATCGTGACACTGGAGCCGCCGGTCTTGGTACTGGCCGATGGCCAGCGCGCGCCGCCGGCATTGCTGACGATGTGCGAGGAGTCGCAAATTCCGATGTTTTCGGCGCAGGGTTCCTCGGCGTTTGTGATTGACGTGCTGCGTGCCTACCTGTCCAAGCATTTTGCCGATCGCTGCACCATGCACGGGGTGTTCATGGATATTCTGGGTCTGGGCGTCATGATCACGGGCGAATCGGGCCTGGGCAAGAGCGAACTCGGTCTCGAACTGATCTCGCGCGGCAATGGCCTGGTGGCCGATGACGCGGTCGATCTTTACCGCATCAACCAGGACACGATCGAGGGTCGCTGCCCCGATTTGCTGATCAACCTGCTTGAAGTGCGCGGCATTGGGTTGCTCGACATACGCTGCATTTTTGGCGAGACGGCGGTGCGGCGCAAGATGCGTATGAAGCTGATCGTGCACCTGGTTCGGCGCGAAACGCTGGAGCGCGACTACGAGCGCATGCCGCATGAGCCGCTGAGGCAGGACGTGCTGGGCGTGCCGGTCAGAAAAGTCGTGATTCAGGTGGTGGCCGGCCGCAACATCGCGGTGCTGGTGGAAGCGGCGGTGCGCAATACCATTTTGCAGTTGCGCGGCATCGATACCTACCAGGAGTTTGTCGAACGGCAGCGCAAGGCGATGGACCCGCAGGAGCAGGACGGTTAAAGCGGGTCGCTGCTGTGCGTTGGGCGATGCGGGCAGGCCTGCGTTGTGCAGTGGGCATAAAGGCTTAGCGCGTGGTCGGCAATGGCAAAACCCTTGGTAGCGGCCACGGCGTGCTGACGCTGCTCGATCTCGGCGTCGTAAAACTCTTCCACTTTGCCGCAGTCCAGGCACACCAGATGGTCGTGGTGCTGGCCTGCATTGAGTTCAAAAACCGCCTTGCCGCCTTCAAAATGGCTGCGACTCAGGATCTCGGCGTGTTCAAACTGGGACAAAACACGGTAGACCGTGGCCAGTCCGACATCGGAGCCTTCTTCCAGCAAGACCCGATAGACATCTTCGGCTGACATGTGGCGGCGTGCATTGCCCTGGAAGATTTCCAGTATTTTCAGGCGCGGGAGCGTTGCCTTGAGTCCGGTGCTTTTGAGTTCGTCGATAGTGCTCATGGGTGTCTCTGTCTTGCCTGCCGATAGTGCGCAGCTGCGGGTACAGCCGGTACAATGGGACGATCATATCGCTACCCATCAGTTCATCCCATGATTGACCTTTATCGTCGCAGTGTTCACCTGATCATGCTTCTGGCCAGCAGTGCTGGCTTGCTCGCTTGTGGCAGTCTGGACAATGCCAGCAACCGGATCGTGGGTGTGGTGACGCCCTACAAGGTGGACATTGTGCAGGGCAATGTTGTTTCCAGCGAGCAAGCCACCCTGCTCAAACCCGGTGCGACACGGACCCAGGTGCGCGATATTCTGGGCACACCTTTGCTGATGAGCATTTTTCATGCGGATCGTTGGGACTATGTTTTCACCTTGCAGCGCCAGGGTTTGCCTTCGCAGTTGCGCAAGTTGACGGTCAGCTTCAAGGGCGACGTGCTGGATCGCATCGATACTGAACCGATGCCGACCGAGGCCGAGTTTGTTGCGTCGCTGGACTCCGGGCGCCAGACCGGCAAGGTGCCAGTGCTTGAATTGAGCGAGGAAAGTTTGAAGCAGTTGCCGGTTCCGGCGAAGAAAGTCGAGGCCAAGCCGCTGCCGCCACTGCCAACCAGTTATCCGCCGCTCGAGCCGGCCATTCGCTAGAAAGTGGTTTGACCATGAGTGGCAGCACCCGGACGCAGGCCATTGCCGTAGCAGGCGCATCAGGCCGCATGGGCCAGATGCTGATTGAGGCGGTACGCGCCGATCCGCGCTGCGAGTTGGTGGGCGCCCTCGATATCGCTGGCAGCGCGTCCCTTGGCTTGGATGCCAGCGCCTTTCTCGGGCAGAGCTGCGGCGTGCTGATCACCGCTGACCTGACCGCCGGGCTGCAGCAGGCCGGTACCCTGATTGATTTCACGCGGCCTGAAGGCACGCTGGCGCATCTGGGCGTGTGCCGCCAGCTTGGTGTCAACATGGTGATTGGCACCACCGGTTTCAGCGAATCGCAGAAGGCCGAAATTCAAGCCGCCGCGAAGGACGTTGCGATCGTCATGGCGCCCAATATGAGCGTGGGCGTCAATGTCACGCTCAAATTGCTGGAGATGGCGGCGCGCTCGCTGGCCACGGGTTACGACATTGAAATCATCGAGGCGCATCACCGGCACAAGGTGGATGCGCCCTCGGGCACCGCGCTCAAGATGGGCGAGGTGATTGCCAACGCCCTGGGGCGCGACCTCGAACACTGTGCCGTCTATGCCCGCGAGGGCGTGACCGGTGAGCGCGATCCGTCGACCATCGGTTTTGCCAGCATTCGCGGTGGCGATATTGTGGGTGACCACACGGTGCTGTTTGCCGGCACCGGCGAGCGCATCGAGATCAGCCACAAATCGAGCTCGCGTGCCACTTACGCGCAGGGCAGTTTGCGCGCGGCGCATTTTCTGACAGGCAAGAAGTGCGGCTTGTTCACCATGACTGATGTGCTGGGCCTGCAATGAACGTGGCGCAGCTGTTCCTGCAGGGCGACGCGGTGACGCAGGCGGTTTCACTGCTCTTGCTGGCCATGTCGGTGGGCAGCTGGGTCGTCATTCTCTGGAAGAGCTGGCTGCTGCGACGCGTTCGTTCCGATGTGACGCGCGCCAGCGCCGCCTTCTGGCAGTCAGCTTCCATCCCTCAGGCGCTGGAAAAGATGAAGGCTTTCGACCGGGAAGAACTGCTCGTTTCCATGCTGCTGGCAACAAAAATCGAAACGGCGGGTACGCTGGCGACGGCCGGTGACAGATCGCAGCAGCTCACCCGTGTCCTGCGCAATGCGCTGCACCGGGCACTGGCCAAACTCCAGTATGGACAGGTGCTGCTGGCCACGGTGGGTGCTACCGCGCCCTTTGTCGGTCTGCTGGGCACGGTCTGGGGCATTTATCACGCCCTGATCGGCATTGCCAGCGCCGGTCAGGTCACCATCGACAAGATTTCGGGGCCGGTCGGAGAGTCGCTCATCATGACCGCGGCTGGCCTTGCAGTTGCCATTCCGGCCGTGCTGGCGTACAACGTGCTGGGACGCGTCATCGCACGCATTGAGGCTGAGCTTGAAGGCTTTGCGCTTGATTTGCGCGAGTTGTTAGCCGCTGAGTCAGCCGACGCGCCGGGCCGCCCCAAGCTAGGCTGGGACCCCCTGGGGGGCAGCGCAGTACGCGAAGCGTTCTCGAAGAGCGGCGTAGCCACAAGCGTGGGGGCCCGATAGGATGTCTTTCGGTCGCCTGGAACGCACACAGGGCTCGCAGCCCATGAGTGAAATCAACGTGACGCCGCTGGTCGATGTGATGCTGGTGCTGGTGGTCATCTTCATCATCACGGCGCCGCTGCTGGCGAGTTCCATCAAACTCGATCTGCCCCGCTCTGACGCTGCCAAGCCGGGGGAAGCGCCGAAGTTTGTCAGTGTGGTGGTGGACAAAGCGGGGCGAACGTTTCTGAACGACCAGCCGCTGGAGTTGCCCGAACTGGCCAAGAATCTGGCGCAAACGGCAGCCAGCCGACCCGATACCGAGGTGCAACTGCGTGCCGATGCCGCGGTGCCCTATGGCAGGATCGTGGAAGTGATGGGTCTGGCACAAAAAGCAGGCCTGAACCGGATCGGTTTTGTCGCCGATCCGGTTGACAAACCCTAGAATCGACGGACTGCGGTCCTTTGGCCGCTTGAGTGAACCCAAAATGCAAGAAAAGTACCAGCACATCGAGGTCGAGAAGGCCGCGCAAGCCCACTGGAGCGCAGTGGATGCCTACCGCGTTACCGAAGATCCGGACAAGAAAAAGTATTACGCCTGCTCGATGCTGCCCTACCCAAGCGGCAAACTGCACATGGGCCATGTGCGCAACTACACCATCAACGACATGCTGACGCGCCATCTGCGCATGAACGGCTACAACGTGTTGATGCCCATGGGTTGGGATGCCTTCGGTCTGCCGGCTGAAAATGCCGCGCTGAAGAATGGCGTACCGCCAGCAAAGTGGACCTACGAGAACATTGCCTACATGAAGGCCCAGATGCAGGTGATGGGGCTGGCCATCGACTGGAGCCGCGAAGTCGCCACCTGCGACCCGAGTTACTACCAGTGGAACCAGTGGCTGTTCCTGAAGATGCTGGCAAAGGGCATCGCCTACCGCAAGACGCAGCTTGTGAATTGGGATCCGGTGGACCAGACCGTGCTGGCCAACGAGCAGGTGATCGACGGCAAGGGCTGGCGCACTGGCGCGGTGGTGGAAAAGCGCGAGATTCCGGGCTACTACCTGAAGATCACCGACTACGCGCAGGAGTTGCTCGAGCAGGTGCAATCGGGCCTGCCGGGCTGGCCTGAGCGCGTCAAGCTGATGCAGGAGAACTGGATCGGTCGCAGCGAGGGTGTGCGTTTTGCTTTTCCGCACGAGATCCGGGACGCCGCCGGCGCACTGATCGGCGACGGCAGGATGTACGTCTTTACGACCCGCCCTGACACCATCAAGGGTGTAACCTTTTGTGCGGTGGCACCGGAACATCCGCTGGCCGTGCATGCAGCCCAAGGCAACGCGCCACTGGCGGCCTTCATTGAGGAATGCAAAGCCGGCGGCACCACCGAAGCGGAACTGGCAACGCAGGAAAAAAAGGGGCTGGATACCGGTTTGCGCGTGACACACCCGCTGACCGGCGACGCCGTGCCGCTGTGGGTCGGCAACTATGTTCTGATGAGCTACGGCGATGGCGCCGTGATGGGGGTGCCGGCGCACGACGAGCGCGATTTTGAATTTGCCCGCAAGTACGGTCTGCCGATCAAGCAGGTGGTGCATGTGGACGGCGAACACTACGACTACGAGCACTGGCAGGACTGGTATGCCGACAAGCAACGCGGTGTGGTTATCAATTCCGGCAGTTTCAGCGGCATGTCGTTCACCCAGGCGGTCGAGGCGGTGGCGCACAAGCTGGCCGGCAAGGGTCTCGGAGAGAAGAAAATCACCTGGCGCCTGCGCGATTGGGGGGTGAGCCGCCAGCGCTACTGGGGTACGCCGATTCCGATCATCCATTGCCCGGAACACGGCGCGGTGCCGGTGCCCGAGAAGGATTTGCCGGTGGTGTTGCCACTGGACTGCGTGCCCGATGGTTCCGGCAACCCCTTGCACAAGCATGCCGGCTTTCACGCTGGCGTGGTTTGTCCGATCTGTGGCGTCGCGGCGCGGCGCGAGACCGACACCATGGACACCTTTGTCGATTCGAGCTGGTACTACATGCGCTACTGCGATCCCCGCAATGAGCAGGCGATGGTGGACCAGGGCGCGGCCTACTGGATGCCGATGGACCAGTACATCGGCGGTATCGAGCACGCCATCCTGCACCTGCTGTATGCACGCTTCTGGACCAAGGTGATGCGGGATCTCGGACTGGTCAAGGTCGATGAACCGTTTACCAAGCTGCTGACGCAGGGCATGGTGCTCAACCACATCTACTCGCGCAGAAGCGAGAAGGGCGGCGTTGAATATTTCTGGCCGCATGAAGTGCAGGACATCCATGACGATGCCGGCAAGGTCACCGGTGCCAGCCTGAAGGAGGCCAAGGGCAACTTGCCGGCCGGCACGCTCATAGCCTACGAAGGCGTGGGCACCATGAGCAAGTCCAAGAACAACGGGGTCGATCCGCAGGACCTGATAGAGAAATACGGTGCTGACACGGCACGCCTGTACACCATGTTCACGGCACCGCCCGAGGCCACGCTGGAGTGGAATGACGCTGCGGTGGAAGGCTCCTATCGCTTCCTGCGCCGGCTCTGGAGTTTTGGTGCCAGGTTGCACGGAGCTGGAACTGGTGCGACGGGGCAGACCAGCCTGCAGGGGATCAGTTTTGGCAAGAGCGCCAAAGCGCTGCGGCGAGAAATCCACAGCGTGTTCAAGCAGGTGGATTACGACTACCAGCGCATGCAGTACAACACGGTGGTCTCTGGCGCCATGAAGATGCTCAATGCGCTCGAGGGTTTTCAGGATGACGGCAGCAGCGGCAACCAGGCCGCGCTGCGTGAAGGCTTTGGCATTCTGCTGCGCGCCATTTATCCGGCAACACCGCACCTGACCTACGCCCTTTGGGCTGAGCTTGGCTACGCTGGCGAGTATGGCGATTTGCTCGATGCAGCCTGGCCGGCCGCGGATGAAGCGGCCTTGCTGCAGGACGAAATTGAACTCATGCTGCAGATCAACGGCAAGCTCAGAGGCTCCATCGTGGTGCCGTCGACGGCGCCGCGCGAAGCCATCGAGCGAGCCGCCGTTGAGAGCGAGATTTTCCAGAAACTCTGCGGCGGCGCAGCCATCCGCAAGATCGTGATTGTGGCTGGTCGTCTCGTCAACATCGTCGTTTGAATCCACTTGCCATGAATCGTCGCAGCGCTCTGGTACGGATGCTCAGATTGGGCAGCAGTGGCGTGGCCGCGCTGGCGCTGACGGCTTGCGGCTTCAAGCTGCGCGCCGCTCAGGATTTTGCTTTCTCCTCCCTGGCCATAACGCCTCAACCAGGCGGAGCGCTGGCCATCGAGTTGCGTCGCTCCTTTGGCAGTGCGGTGCGGGTCCTGCGGCCCGAGGAAGCGCTGAGCCAGGCGCAGATCGTGATGGAAATTCTGCAGGAGCAGCGCGAGAAAGTGGTGGTCGGCGTCAACAGCTCGGGCCAGGTGCGTGAATTCCAGCTGCGGATTCGAGTCAAGTTCAGAGTCCACAACGCACAGGGGCAGGAACTGGTGGCACCGGTCGAGATCGTGCAGCAGCGCGACATCAGCTTCAACGAATCGGCCGTGCTGGCCAAAGAAGCCGAAGAAGTCCTGCTGTACCGCGACATGCAAAGCGATATCGTGCAACAGCTGTTGCGGCGACTGGCGGCAGTTCGGCCTGTCTGAAATTTGTGTTTTATTC
>QYPX01000263.1 GCA_007280205.1 Comamonadaceae bacterium | reverse complement strand
CGACCATCAAGAGACGTTCAATATTTTTCTCCAAAGCGGCCGTTCAGCAGGCCGAGCGCTCTGCAGCAGTCAGTCGCCATTGAACTGGATGTCCAAACGCACAGTCACTGGGCGCTAACGTCAGGTTCGGATAGGCCAGGCATCCCCAGTTTCTTCAACTTGTCGGCTAGCGTCGCCGGCGACAGCGCGCCAAGATGCGTCTCGACCAGCCGACCGCTTGCGTCATAAAACAAAGTCGTTGGCAGAGCCATTGGGCCCAGTTGCTCTCCCAACTTCTTGCCGGGGTCTAGCAACACATTGGCAACAACCAACTGACTGGCACCGAGGAATTTTTGCACGGTGAATGCGACCTCGCCCTGGTCCACGAAGACGAAGCACACACCCGAAATTTGTTGCTGTGCCTTGGCCAGTACCGGCATTTCACGACGGCAGGGTGGACACCAGGTGGCCCACAGGTTGACAACCAGTGGTCTGCCCTGCGCCAACGCGGCCAGGCTTTGCGGCTTGCCTTGCAAGTTAACGAACTCAACGCCGTCAAGATCCGACAGTGCCGGGCCGGTGTTGAGTCGCATCAATGCGGGCGACACGCCCCAGGCCAGGCTGCCTGCGAGCAAACCAAACAGCAGAGGCCCGCGCAGCGCGTCGCGTCGCCAACCTTGCCAAAGGGCGACAGCAATGGCTGTTGAGACGCCAGCCCAGGACGTAAAACCACCGTCGCGGATGTCGAGAATGGTCCAAGGCGCATCGCTGTAGTGTTCAAACCATATGGCGACAAAGATGATGCGCCCGACCAGAGCGGCCGCCAAGAGCATATCGGTCAGGGTGCCGGTGATGCCGACCTGCTGGCGCCGCCCAATCAAATGGCCAACCAGCGCAGCAATACCAGCGCAAACTAGCAGTACAACCCATTGGGTTGCCACCGCAAAAGGCCCGACACTGGTGGCGATTGGGCTCACGTGTTGATCCAATGTGGTGACGCTTGAACGTGCTTCACTTGGTGCAAACCATCACAATTAGCGCGGATCGCCCATGGTGCGTCTAGCCCAGCAATTTGCTCCAAGTACCGATGTTGTGAACGTTCAGGTAACCATTCTTTCGTAGTACCAGTTTTGCCATTCCACTTCTTGTCCCGCTTGCACAGCAAAGAACGACCGGGGAAGACTTTGGGATCTCCCGGAGCCTGCTTCCCAATTCCTGAAGTGGGATGCTAATTGTTCCGGGAGCATTCCCGCTTGCAAACTCCCCAGCTGATCTGACGTCGACAAACGTGGCGCCGTCCCTCTTAAGTTCTGGAAGCATGGCAGCGACTCTTTTTGAATTCCACCCCTTGTAAGCGAACCAGAGCGCCAAAGCCATGAATGGCCAGTAATTTTGGGAAAGGTCCAAAAAGTTCATATAACACCTTGTGTAGGTTGCTCAATGCTTGGGTTGATGCTATTAACAAGTCTGCCCAATGAGACGGCTACGACTTCCCCCTCCTGCAGCGGTCGCCACGGCTCATCCGAAAGCGGTACGCTGGCTATTAGAACAACTTCCTGATAACCCTGCGCCACGGCTAAACCGGCCGCTTCGAAACGGTCAGCCTCGTGACAACATTGTCGCGACAACAGGAACAAACCAGGCGGTTCGATCTTGCCGCTGGCGACCTGTATGCGCCGATGACCATGGGCAAACAAAACTTCGCCGTCGGCATACAGGAAATTTGCCGGGCCGAGTTCCCGGAGGTCTTTGGCATAGGCGGTGACGACGGCCAGTCGATCTTCGATTGACGGTGGGGCAGATGCGTTGTGCCACAGGCCCTGCATCCGCGCCATCAGCGCGCAAAAGGCGTGCTCGGAGTCGGTTTCGCCCACTGGCCTGAAACGGTCCAGCGAGAACTTCTGATTTAGCGCAATGCCTGGCAAGTGGCCGTTATGCGCAAACAAGTGTGTGCGGCCCGTTAGTTCACGTACGAAGGGCTGAGTATTGGCCAACATTACTTGGCCCAGCGTAGCGCGCCGGATATGCGAGATCGCCAGAGTGGTGCTCGGCCCCTGTGCTTCAAGCAGTTGCACCAGGGCGCTGTCACTGGCGGCGCCCGGCTCCCGAAACAGGGCAACGTCATTCCCTTGGTAAAACCCAGCACCCCAGCCATCACGGTTGCTTTTGCCCGGCGCGCTGTGGGCCGCCAGCGCTTCCAATGAAATGGTCAACTGCGTTGCGCGTTGGCTCGATATACCCAGAAGTTCACACATGTGGTTTAAGCATTGGTGTCGGGGTTTCTTGATTTAACACGATGTGCAACATAGCGCGTAAGGTGCGCGGAGCCTTGATGACCGCTTCCTTCATCCAGATGAGCCTCACCTTCCCATGCCAGGACCTCATCCAGAATCACTTCTGGTTGCGCTGCAAGGTCCGACCGGATCATGTCGATCGTATAAAGCAGGGACTCGTCTTTAGGCCCGCCACTGCTGTATCCCAATTGCAGCGGATGAAACGCTTCAAGAATAAACCATCCGCCAGGTCGCAGTGCTGAAGTGAGCCGCTGGTGCGCGATGTGCCGCCAACTTTCGGGAAGATGAACGTAGGTTAGGACGACAGCATCAAAACTGTCGGGTGTGGGGACCCAATGCTCAAGATCGGCCTCAATGAGTGCTACGGCAACACCATTTTCTGCCGCTAGCCGCGATGCCTTGTCCAAACCTACCCTGGAATTGTCTACCGCAGTAACGTGATGTCCACGCCGCGCCAGCCACACGCTGTTGCGGCCTTCTCCGTCTCCTGGCAACAAGACTTCGCTGCCAGGGTGAAGGTGGGCGGCCTGATTGCGCAGAAACCAGTTTGCCTGTGTGCCGTACTTGAAGTCCGGCGTTGAATACTGTTGATCCCAGAATTTCATGGTTGCCAATGAGAAAAATAGCATTTAATTTCTTGACAGCAGATATTATATAAGCGTAGACTGATATAAATTCTCCTATCGGATTGTCGATGGTCACGCAAGACATTGTCTGCATGTCGAACTTTCGATTGAAGTTTCGGAAAGCCAGAACCTTGATCAAGGAAGTTAAGTCATGACACGTCAATTATTCATCCGCCTGTTTGCCGCGTTTGCCTTGTCGTCGGCAGCATCTTTGGCACTTCCGGCGTACGCGCAGGATGAGCCTGCAGATAGCTTGATCAAACGCCTCTCCGTCGAAGTTCTTGACAGCATCAAGGCTGACCCAACGCTACGAAGCGGCGACGTGTCCCGGATTATTGCCCTCGTCGATTCAAAGCTGATGCCAGCCATGAACTTCAAGCGCATGACGGCCGCAGCGGTGGGTCCGACCTGGCGGCAAGTTTCGTCCGAACAGCAAAAGCGATTGCAGGAAGAGTTCAAGATTCTTCTGGTGCGCACGTACGCCGGCGCTGTGACACAGGCCAATGACCTCAGCTTCACGGTCAAACCGCTGCGTGCGTCTATAGATGACAAGGAAGTGGTGGTTCGGACCGAAGTTAAAGGCCGGGGTGACCCCATCCAGCTTGATTACAGGCTGGAGCGAACGCCTGGTGAAGGGGCCGGCTGGAAAATTTATAACCTCAATGTCATGGGCGTGTGGCTGGTGGAAACCTACCGCAGTCAATTCGCACAAGAAATAAGTTCCAAAGGCGTCGACGGTTTGATCGAGAAATTGGCAGATCGCAACAAAAGCAATGCCAAAAGGGGTTGAAACCACTACTGCCCGCCTGTGAATTACAGCCGATACTGAGTCAGTATCTTCAACAATGCATGCGCAAGGCCTACCCTTGCAGGAAACGTAGCACCCCCAGAATGCTAGTCAACCCTATCTCTTTACCGGACAGGTATTCAAACCGAGCAGCGTATAAAGTGGGCACATGCCAAGCGCGCCAGTGGCCAATGGGACGATACCGATCCAGCCCCACATGCCAATATTGCCACTCAGGGTCAAGCCTAACAACACCAAGCCTGCAACAACTCGCAAAATTCGGTCAAGACCGCCTTCGTTTGTCTTCATGAAATCTCCTGAAAATGATTTGCGTAGGATATTTGACATGGCCATTGTGACAAGATTTTTGGAGACAAGTTGGTCGAGGTATTTACCCTTGCTTTTTCACCGCCTTGTAAGACTGCCACAAGCTGTACGCCAACAAGGAAAATCCGGCACAATTTATTGCCGTACGTGCTTTGCTTCACTGATGACAAGAGGTACGCAGTAGTTAAAACCCGCCAAATTAAATTACATAACAGGAGACAAAAAATGGCACATATCGTTATTCTGGGCGCAGGCATCGGCGGCATGCCAACGGCCTATGAGCTTCGCGAGAAGCTTGGCTCATCGCATCGCATCACGGTCGTCAACGCAATCGACTACTTCCAGTTCGTTCCCTCGAACCCCTGGCTCGCCGTGGGCTGGCGAGAGCGCGACACCATCACGTTCCCAATTCGTCCCTACCTTGAAAAAAAGAAGATTGACTTTGTTGCGCAGCGTGTCCTGAAAATTGACGCGACGGGTAACGCCCTGGAACTGCAGGATGGCAGCCGCCTGGAATACGACTACCTGGTGATCACTACGGGTCCGAAACTCTCGTTCGAGGAGGTGCCAGGAAGCGGCCCAGAGGCCCATACGCATTCGATCTGCACGGTGAACCATGCTGAGAAGGCATGGGGGGACTATCAGGAGTTTCTGAAGAACCCCGGCCCTGCTGTGGTCGGCGCCATGCCGGGCGCCTCCTGCTTTGGCCCGGCCTATGAATTCACTTTCATTCTTAATACCGACCTCAAGCGGCGCAAGCAGCGCAACAAGGTACCCATCACTTTTGTTACCAGCGAACCCTACATCGGGCACATGGGCCTGGGTGGTGTCGGTGACTCCAAGTCGATGCTGGAGAGCGAGTTCCGCAACAACGACATCAAATGGATTACCAATGCCAAGGTCACCCGCGTTGAAGAAGGCAAGATGTTCGTCACCGAACTCGATGACAACGGTCAGGTGAAGAAGGAGCACGAATTGCCCTTCAAATTCAGCATGATGTTGCCGGCATTCAAGGGCGTCGATGCGGTGGCGGCGGTTGAAGGGCTTTGCAACCCTCGCGGCTTTGTCCTGATCGACGAGTACCAGCGCAGCAAGAAATACCGCAACATCTACGCCGCCGGCGTGTGCGTGGCGATTCCCCCCGTTGAAGTGACCCCGGTTCCCACCGGTGCGCCCAAGACCGGCTACATGATCGAGACCATGGTCACAGCCATCGTGCACAACATCGAAGCCGATATTGCCGGCACACCGGCTGACTCCAAGGGCACCTGGAACGCTATTTGCCTGGCCGACATGGGCAATACGGGCGCAGCCTTTGTCGCCCTTCCGCAAATCCCGCCGCGTAATGTCAACTGGTTCAAGAAGGGCAAATGGGTGCACTTGGCCAAGATCGCGTACGAGAAATACTTTATGTACAAGATGAAGAACGGCACCTCCGAGCCTATCTATGAAAAGTACATCATGAAGATGCTTGGCATCATGCGCCTGGATCGTGACAAATAAAAAAGGGGGGAACTGGTATGAGCGACAAACCCATCATTGTTGAGTTGACTCAGCAACAGGACTATCGTTTCGACATCAACTTTGGTAATGGCATACCGGTTCTCACAGGCGATGAACCGGCGCCGCTCGGAAGTGGCCAGGGCCCGTCTCCAGTGCAGTTGCTATGCGCTGCAGTGGGCAATTGCCTGAGCGACTCCTTGCTGTTTGCCCTGCGCAAGTTCAAGCAGGCGCCGGATCCCATCCGCTGCAGCGTGTATGCCACCGTTGGACGCAACACGGATGGTCGGATGCGGGTTTTGCAGATGACGGCGGTTCTGACTTTGGGTGTGCCAGCGGCGCAACTGCAGCATTTGGACCGTGTGCTGGCGCAATTCGAGCAGTTCTGCACTGTTACACAGAGCGTCGGGCAAGGTATTCCGATTGAACTGCAGGTATTCGATGTAACAGGTGCCCGTTTGAAATAGGCAAAGGAGAGCATGGTGTCGCGTTACACAACGACATCAATTGCTTGAACTTTCTCGGTGTGGGTGGCCACCACACTCCGGCCACGTTCATCAGCAAGCGTTTACAGTTGGTCTTCACCACGTGTTGTTCCGCTGTCACGTCCTCGGTTGCATCGCGGCACGGCGATGGTTTAGTTCGCCTGCACACCTTTGAACTGACTGATGCTCTGAATCAGCGCAACTGGATCGAAGATGTGTACTGCACCGTGACAGATCGGAAGTGTCATCTTGGCATCCTGGACCGCGGCCCTGGCATACCCGTTGACCAAATTGAGACAATGTTTCAGCCCTTCCACCGACTTGATGCCTCGCGCAGCCCGGTAACGGGTGGCTCAGGGTTGGGCTTGGCCATCGTGCGTGAACTTGCGCGTGCCAATGGATGGGAGATCAACTTGAGTGCCCGAGCGGGTGGTGGCCTGGAAGCCTGGATTGTGATTCCCGTCTCTACAACTTGATCGTTCGGTACTTACTCCGGCACACAAATCTGCCCTCGCTTCATCGCCAGCAGGGTTCGCACAACCAGCATGCTCACCAGTAGGAGCAGCAGCGTCATCAGCGCGGGTACCAAGACGGCAAAAAAGATACCGCCCACTTTTTCCAGCATGACGGTGCTGGCAATGGTCATCGCTGCCATCGGAAACGAATACGCCCACCAGGGCAGGGCAAATGTCAGCTTAACAAAGTGCTTCATCTGCGAAAACAGCAGCATGGTGGTGAACAGGGCGAAGTAATACAAAATGCGAGCCACATCATCGATGACTCCGTTGTGCAATTTGACCCATGCGATGAAGCCGACTGCTGGTGGTGCAAGCAGAATGAACAAAGTGGGCACAAGTTTGCCTGGCAACATCGGGTGAAAGAAAAATCGGTTCAACAACACGGCTAGAAGCGGCGTCCACATCATGATGCCGAAGCTGAAGTAAAACCATGACACTTCCGGAAAACCCATCGGCACACCGGCAGTGGGTACCAGAATGTTGCCCACAATCGGGATAAACCAAGCCGGATTGCTGTGCTGCACCTGAAACTTCTCGTGATGCATCCAGGTCGACAAAATCACGAGCGTGAACAGCAGTTGAGCTGCGCTGCCAATTGCCCACAGGTAAAGTGAAATCACCGGATAACGACTCAAGGCTGCAATGCTGAGCAAGAGCATGCCGATGGACATGGTTGGGAAAAAGCTCATGCGGATCGGGTTATTGAATTCGTCAATGACGTGCTGGCGATGGAACAAAAACTTGGCTAGGTACGCAAAAGCAATCAGGGCGTACACCATTGCGGTAAATGCCAGCAAGTAGGAGCTCGGCGCAATCGACCAGCCCCAAAGATGTTCTGTTTTTTCAACAGCAATAGTAGTGCCCGCCAGTCCCATCACAACAGAAAAAAGGGAGACTGGCATATGTTCCAGGCGGCCGTGCTGCGCATCAGACGCGAGCGGGGTGTTCATAGGGACAAATCTCCAACTGTTCTCGAACGATCATGGTACACACCGCCGCCCAGGACTGCTGTCGCTCAAACGACCGAGGACAATACTCATTGAAACGCAAGCCACGCTGTCCTTTGCAATACGCGGACTCAGTTCAACGCATCAGTGCAAGTCAGTCGGATGGTTGTTCTAGATCTTTTAGTTTGCGGTAAAGCGATCGTTCACTGATACCCAGTTTGTGGGCGAGCTCAAGGCGACTGCCCTGATGCCCCGCGACTACCTGCTGCAAAGCGCTGCGCGCAAGGGTCTGCAACACCCCGTGCGCAGGCACGGCGCGCGCTTCATCGCCGGCAAGGTCCTGGACAAATGCAGTCGCGGCCTTGCCTGAAAAACTGACAGCAGGCAGCAATCCCGAGCGTAGTGCTTGCTGCACGTGCGTGAGGTCGATCGTGTCGCCATCACACAAGAGCGCCGTGCGTTCCAGTAAATTGCGCAGTTCGCGCACATTGCCCGGAAAGTCCTGCGCCTGCAGCAACGCCATCGACGCTTCGCTGATGACAAGATTGCGTTGCGGCGCTACTCGTTCCAGCAAGGCCACAGCCAGCAACGCGACGTCATCCGGGCGCTCGCGCAAGGCTGGCAAACGGATCGGGAAGGTACTCAGGCGGTAGTACAGGTCTTCCCGGAAATCACCCTGCGCCACCATCTGCTGCAGATTCCGGTGCGTCGCCGAAATGATGCGGACGTCGGCATGGCGCAATTCAGTGCTGCCGACACGGCGGTAGGTTCCGGTCTCCAGGAGGCGCAGCAGTTTGACCTGCATCGGCAACGGTATATCGCCAACCTCGTCAAGCAGCAGAGTGCCGCCGCTGGCGCTCTCGATCAGACCGGAGGTAGCGGAATTGGCACCGGTGAATGAGCCACGCTCATGCCCAAACAGCTCGGACTCAAACAAGTTCTCCGGCAGGCTTGAGCAGTCCACCGCCACCAGCGGGCGATGCGATCGAGTGCTCGCCTCATGCACAGCGCGCGCCACCAGTTCCTTGCCAGTGCCCGATTCACCGAGCAGCAGCACAGTCGCATTCGAAGGTGCAACGCGCGCCACTAAGCCGAGCATGCGCTGGAATTCCGGCGCGCGCCCAATCAGACCCTGCGCTGCGGATTGGCTCTGTGCCACGCGCAGGGCCTCCATTTTCTCCACGAAAAACGCCTGCTCGCCCTTGGCATCAGACAGGGGCACCAATTCGATGTTGACATACTCCTCGCCCTTGGGCGTGTGGTGCAGGTGCAGTAGCCGTTCGCGCTGGCCCGACTGGCGCGATTGCGCCAGCGGACAGGACTCGCCGGCCTGATCGCAGGGCACGCTGAAATGATGTGAAACCTCGTAGCAGGTGCGCCCCACCACGCTGCGCTCCGGACTGAACTGGCGACGATAGGCAGCATTGGCCGCCAAGATGCGGTACTGCGTATCAAACAGAATGTGAGGATCACTCAAACCTTCCAGATAAGACATCAGTTCCGGCAAGGGCTTCACGTTGAATCTTTCATGTTTGGCGCCAAGTGTATGCCCGAAACGGCAGACTCTGCCATAAATGACAGTCGCAATTCACTAGCAAATTCTGTCGCTCCGGCAAGTCATTGATCTGAAACACATAAATATCAGAAATCGACTGGCATGGTTCTTGATGGAATAACAGAAGAAATGGACTCTCTGTCATGAAACCCACGGACAAAACACTGGTGAGAAAGCTGGCACTGGTGCTGCTGGTCAAGCTTGCCGTGCTCTTCCTGTTGTGGTGGGGTTTTGTACGGGTCCAGCATGTGCAGACCGATGGGGACAGCGTGGCCGCGCAGTTCCTGCACAGCCCCCAGATCCCGGCCCAAGGAGTATCTCGATGATTTCTGAGCAACTGGTTGACCTCTCAAGGTTGCAGTTTGCAGCCACGGCGATGTACCACTTCCTGTTTGTGCCGCTGACACTGGGCATGGTCTGGATTCTGGTCATCATGGAAAGCGTCTACCTGATGACGGGCAACGTCGTCTGGAAAGACATGACTCGCTTCTGGGGCAAACTGTTCGGCATCAACTTTGCCTTGGGCGTGACCACCGGCATCACGCTGGAGTTCCAGTTCGGCACCAACTGGGCGTATTACTCGCACTACGTGGGCGACATCTTTGGCGCGCCACTGGCGATCGAGGGGCTGATGGCCTTCTTTCTCGAATCGACCATGATCGGCCTGTTCTTCTTCGGTTGGGACCGGCTCTCTAAAACGCAGCATCTGATGGTCACGATCCTGATGGCGGTTGGCACCAACCTGAGCGCGCTCTGGATCCTGATCGCCAACGGCTGGATGCAAAGCCCGGTCGGCGCCGAGTTCAGCTACCAGACCATGCGCATGGAGATGACCGATTTCTGGGTCATCCTGTTCAACCCCGACGCGCAGGCCAAGTTCGTGCACACGGTCTCGGCCGGTTACCTGACTGGCGCCATGTTTGTGCTGTCCATCTCAAGCTGGTACCTGCTGAACAAACGCGATGTCGAATTCGCCAAGCGCAGTTTCCGCGTTGCCGCTGCCTTCGGGCTGGCCTCGGCACTGAGCGTGATCGTGCTCGGCGACGAATCCGGCTACACCATCGGCGAAGCGCAGCAAACCAAGCTCGCCGCTATGGAAGCCATGTGGGAAACCAAACCGGCCCCCGCCGGCCTGACCATGATGGCCAGTATCAACGAAGCAGCACAGAAGAACGACTGGGAACTTGATATCCCCTGGGTCATGGGGCTGATTGGCACACGATCCATTACCAAGCAGATCCCGGGTATTCATGAAATCAAGGCCAAGAACCGCGAGCGCATTGTGCGCGGCATCGTGGCCGTCAATGCCCTGGAAGCGCTGCGGCGTGACCGCAACGACGCCAGTGCCAAAAAGACTTTCGAGACGAACAAGATCGATCTGGGATTTGGCTTGCTACTGAAGAAATATGTCAGCGACGTGAACCAAGCCACACCGGCCATGATCGACCAGGCCATGCATGACACGGTGCCGCGTGTTGCGCCCATGTTCTGGTCGTTTCGCATCATGGTCGGCATGGGCTTTGCAATGCTGGCGTTGTTTGGCCTGGCCTTCTGGAGCACACTGAAATCCGACTGCATGGGCAAACCCTGGTTGCTCAAATGGGCCCTGTGGATGCTGCCCGTGCCCTGGCTTGCCTGTGAACTCGGCTGGTTCGTTGCCGAGTACGGTCGCCAGCCCTGGACCATCTACGGCGTGCTGCCGACCCACCTGAGCGTCTCGACACTGACTGTCAACAGCCTGTACGGTTCGCTCGCCGGTTTTGTCGGTTTCTACACCGTGCTGCTGGTGGTCGAGATGTACTTGATGGTCAAGTTTGCGCGCATGGGTCCGGGCAGTCTGGGCACCGGTCGCTACCAGTCCGAACCCGTCCACGCCTGAACGCCCAAGGAGAACTTATGTTTGACTATTCAACCCTCAAGCTCATCTGGTGGCTACTGGTCGGCGTGCTGCTGGTCGGCTTTGCCATCATGGATGGCCACGACATGGGCGTGGGCACGCTGCTGCCCTTTGTCGGGCGCAGCGATCTGGAGCGCCGCGTCGTTATCAACACCGTGGGGCCGCACTGGGACGGCAACCAGGTCTGGTTCATCACCGGCGGCGGTGCCATTTTTGCGGCCTGGCCGCTGGTCTATGCCACCGCCTTCAGCGGCTTCTACTGGGCCATGCTGGTGGTGCTGTGGGCGCTGTTCTTTCGCCCGGTCGGGTTTGATTACCGCAGCAAGATTCACAACGCAACCTGGCGCAGCACCTGGGATTGGGGCCTGTTTGTCGGCGGCTCAGTGCCACCGCTGATCTTCGGCGTGGCCTTTGGCAATCTGTTGCAGGGTGTGCCCTTCCAGTTCGACCTCTACATGGTGTCCACCTACAGCGGCAGCTTCTGGCAGTTGCTCAATCCGTTCGCCCTGCTGTGCGGTGTGGTGAGCAGCGCGATGATCACGATGCACGGTGGCGTTTATCTGGCCCACCGCACAGAAGGCGTGATCCAGGCGCGCGCCATCAAGGGCGCCATTGGGGCGGCGCTGCTCATGGTGCTGGCCTTTGTTACCGCCGGCTTTTGGATCAGCCTGGGCATCGACGGCTACCGCATCACCTCGGTCATCGACCCGAATGCCTTGCCCGACCCAATGACCAAGACCGTGGTGCGTGAGGCCGGCGCGTGGATGGCCAACTACGGCCGCGCACCGGCGCTGTGGCTGTTGCCGACGCTGGGGGTGTTCGGCGCGCTGCTGGCCGCCCTGCTACTGACCAAACGCGCCACGCTGACGGCCTTTGTCGTCTCATCGCTGGCGCTGCTCGGTGTCATCGGCACTGCAGGCGCCTCCATGTTCCCCTTCGTCATGCCGTCAAGTTCCATGCCGGCTGCCAGCCTGACGGTGTGGGACAGCGTATCGAGCCATATGACCCTCGGAATCATGTTCTGGTGCACGCTGGTCTTTATGCCGCTGATCGTGCTCTACACCAGTTGGGCCTACCGCGTCATGCGTGGCAAGGTGACCGCCGCCTATGTGCAGGAACACGAACATGCGGCTTATTGAGCTCTTCAACCGGCTGACCTGAACGCCATTCAAAGGATTTCACATGTGGTACTTTTCCTGGATTCTCGGTGTCGGCTTTGCCGTGCTGCTGGCGATTCTGAACGCGATGTGGGGTGAAAACGAGGAAGCCCGCAAGCTCGCGAATGGTCGCAAAGGCGAGTAAGCGATCATGCTGACGCGCGAGCTTGCAAGCGATGACGCAACACCGGTAGCGGTGCACGCCGCCATCCATCTGCCGAGCCTGATCGCAGCCCTGAGCATCATGCTGGGTGGCACCATCTATCCGTTTCTGATGATGCGCTCCGACGGCACGGCAAATCACAGTCTGGCGCTGGCCCTGCTCTGGGCCATGAGCGCCGGCTTGGTCAGAGGCGTCGGCTTCGTGCCACATGCCTGGGTCTGGCGACTTCTGTTTTCGGGTTGGTCCTGTCTTGCCGCGCTGGCCGTGGCGGGCTGGATGCGTTGGGGCTATTGATATGAAAGTTGATTACCCGGCACCGCATGCGGCAAATGACACGTCTGCTCATCCATACGCATTGTGTGAGTCGACCGCTGAACTGTTTAGTGTGCTGTCGGCACCCCTGCGACTTCGGATCATCCGGAGCTTGTGCCGCTCTGAAAAAAATGTCGGCGAATTGATGGGCGAGATCAAAACCACACAACCCAATATGTCTAGCCATCTGAATACGCTTTACAAGGCGGGCGTATTGGGAAAACGGCGCAATGGCAGCCACGTTTATTACCATGTCATCGACCCGATCGCGCTGATCGACCTGCTATCGCAGTCGCGTGTGATGGTGGGCAAGGCCAGCATGAGCAATCTCCTGTTGGCAACTGGACCCAACCCAGGAGTCTGCAATGTACTTCCGCATCCTGCATGACGAAACCGGTGGCGACCTGAGCTATCTGCTGGCCGACATGGACGCCCGCGAGGCGATCCTGATCGACCCGCATGGCCGCGACCTGGCACTGCTGTCCGCATTGCTCTCCGAATGCGATCTGCGCCTGCGCTGGGTATTGCGCACCCACCACCACGACCACCTTAACCCACAGGAGCCGGCGCAGCTGGCGCAACTCGGCGCGCCGCTGGTGCAAGGCGCCGCAGCGCCCGGCGCACGCATCGGTGTCGACGGCGACATTCTGTCATTCGGCAACGAACTGGTGCGCGTGCTGGCAACACCAGGCCACACCGCAAGCTGCCTGAGCTTCGCCTGGCGTGACCGCCTGTTCTGCGGTGGCCTGTTGGCCGTAGATGCCTGCCCACACCAGCCCGTGCCGCTGCTACCTGAGGCACTGTGGGACAGCGTGCAGCAGCGCATCTTCACGCTGGCGGACGAAACCCTGCTCTTCGCCGGCCACGAGCGCCGCTCGCGCGCCGTCAGCACGGTGCAGGAACAACGTCACTGGCATCCATTTTTTGCCGGTCTATCACGCGATGCATTTCTGGCACGCGTAGCGGCCCTGCCGGTGACAGGCGGGTGTGCACCAGATTCCTAAGGAAAAGCTAATGACGACGTCAACAACGCAGACAGTTTACGAAGCCTTAGGGGGTGAAGCGGGCGTGCGCGCACTGGTACTGCGCTTCTACACATTAATGGACGAATTGCCCGAAAGCTTTGCCCTGCGCATGATGCACCCCGAGAGCCTGAGCGGCAGCGAGACCAGCCTGTTCGAGTTTCTCTCAGGCTGGTTTGGCGGACCCGATTTGTACGTTGCGAAAAAGGGCCACCCACGCTTGCGCATGCGCCATGCGAACTACCGGGTCAGTCCGGCCATGCGTGACCAATGGCTGTCGTGCATGAAGCAGGCGCTCGACGCGCAGGTGACGAATGAGGACTTACGGGCGCGCCTGATTGAAAAATTCTCGCAAATGGCCAACCATTTGATCAATGCCGAAGACAACCGCACTTCAGCGGCCTGAATAACCATGTTCAGTGCCGGATACTGACTTGGCGTTTCTGATATCCACCGAAGGCGTTTCCAGAATTTCACTGTCCGCTTATTTGTAGATCAGGTGGCTATCGTGTGTCGGCTTTACTCAAGCGGGAGCACCCGCAATGGGCACAAAGTTCTTGCCCGTCAATGACAGCAGTCCGGCAACCTGATTTTTGTGTCGATTCTGCGGCTTGCCAATTAGGAAAGGAATGGCGACCTCAAGTTACGACCATCTAGAGACGGTCAAGGTCACCTGACAACTGTCAGAAAATGTGCTTGTACACCGTGGTTCGGGAAAGTCCCAACGTGCGGGCGGTTTCGGAGATATTTCCACCTGAACTGGCGTATGCCGTGCGGATTTCCAAGCAACGGTGCTCATTTAGCGGATGGCCGCGACAACCGTCACAAACTTCGTCTGCGACGTGATCGGTGATAGAAAGATCATCAAAGGAATCTTCGTCGATGAATTCCATGTGCCTGCGCACTAACGCGCGTTGCAGGGCGCCACGGAGTTGGCGGATATTCCCAGGCCAGTCGGACTTGCGCAGACGCTCGACTGCGGCGTCGGTGATGGCTGCTTTCGGCGCAAGATCTTCCACAAGCCTCTTGACAATCTCCGCGAAGTCCTGCCGCCGTCTGAGCGTTGGAAGCTTCACGGTATAGGCATTGAGCCGGTACAGCAGGTCCGCTCGAAACAGCCTATTGGCAACCATTTCCGTCAGATCCCGATTGGTTGCAGAGATGATCTGGATGTCCACCTTTCTGCCTGCCTTTCCACCTACCGGGCGCACCTCCATGCAGTCGAGAAAACGCAATAACGAAGTTTGCGAAGCCAGCGGAATATCGGAAACCTCATCAAGAAATAGCGATCCGCCATCAGCTACACGAGCCAGTCCAAGCGAGCCATCACGGTTTGCATCCGTAAAGGCACCTCTTTCATGGCCGAATATTTCCGAGATGAACAAGGCTTCCGGAACGGCACCGCAATTCAGCGCAACGAATTCCCCCTTGCGGCCACTAAGGTTGTGGACGTAACGGGCCATCAGTTCCTTCCCGGTCCCAGTTTCACCCTGTAGGTGAATCGGCATATTAAGCTGTGTTGCCTTGGCTAGCCCTGCCATCGCGTGATTCAGATGTGCATCCTGACAGACAAATCCGATGTCGTGTTGCTGACGAACGATGGCAACTGGCCTTGACCTGACAGAACCAGCAATCACACTATCCGGGCCGGCGCTATTGCGGGATCCGATTTGCCTGCACACCATGAAGACACTGCTCCCGGCGAGGTCTTGGATTCGGATGACCCCGCCGCGCATCAGGCTTTCAATGGCAATGCTAAATTTGCCATCAAATAGCGCTTCGAAATGGCTGCCATTGATGGTGGGCAGACCCGCGAGAAGCAATTGACCCGGTCGATTTACAGATGCCACGGCACCGTCGTGGGAGACGGCTATGAGTCCTGAAGAAAGGGTATCCAGATACTCGGCCCGCGGGTGAAAGGCAAAGATGAAGTGCTCCACGCTTTCCTGGTAGATCAGTCCGTTTTCAACGGTTGCAGCGGCCATCTTGACCAGTGCGTGTGTGTGCTGCTGGCGAATCGCGCTCGAGCATGATGCATCGATCAGTCCGACCACATCACCATGCGCGTTGAGTATGGGTGCGGCCATGCAGCTAATTTGTCCGAATCCAGTGAAGTAGTGCTCACGACCGTACACCGCAATCGGTGATTTCTCCATCAGGCAAAGGCCTAGGGCATTGGTACCAACGTCGGCTTCCTTCCAAACACTGCCAGGAATGATGGATTTTCCGGGGCGACTGTCGGCAAAGTGTTGATCACTGATGGTATCCAGGATGACGCCGTCAGGGTCGGCAAAGGCAATCAGAAAATTGGATCCGGCAATCTGAGCATAAAGATTGTGCATCTCGGCCAGTGCCAGGCGCCTGAGTAGCGGGTTGCCGTCACGCCTTTGCCGAACTTCTGAGAACGGAATGACAACATCCCGTGGCTTTGCACCGGGATTGAGCCCATACTCGCGGCAGCGCTGCCAACTGGTGGCCACGGCTGCGGTCAGGTTACCTGCGGGCAGACGCAGCCCTCCCTCAAGCGCGCGTCGGGCACGGTCGATTCCGGATAGGTAGTGCATATGTCTCCTCCTTCATGCTCTCCGCATGAATGGAATGAGACCATTCTAGGGTTCAGGTCGCCCGGCTGGTTGTGCAGAAAGTGAACACCGTAAATAGCAACCTGTCCACTGAGTGCACAGACAGAAACGGCAGGGGGCTTCTTCTTCCCTATGAGATCGGTCATTTTCACGACTGGCATGAAGAATGCGTTGTGCGATGTGCAAAACGGCATGTTGCCGATACAGGAGGCTGACGATATGAAGGCACAGGTACTAAGGAATTACGATGAACAACTCACTGCGGAGCGCTGGGTCACAGAGGAAAATGTTCCGGATCCAACGATCGAGAAGTCAACCGATGTAATTGTGCGCATCGGCGGTGCGGGTGTATGCCGCACTGACCTGCACATCATCGAGGGCGTCTGGAAGCCGCATATGGATCCCAATGGCAACGCACTGCTGCCCTTCATCATGGGCCACGAAAACGCGGGCTGGATCGAGGCCGTGGGCCGGGATGTCGAAAATCTTAAGGTGGGCGATCCGGTGATTGTTCATCCGAAGATTACGGGCGGCACCTGCCTGGCATGCCGCCGTGGACATGACATGCATGGCGTTGGCAAGTTTCCAGGACTCGACTCCAACGGTGGTTATGCCGAGTACCTTGGCACATCCGAGAGAAACGTCGTGGCGCTTCCCAAGACACTGGCACCCAAGGATGTGGCGCCCTACGCTGACGCGGGGTTAACCGCTTATCGCGCCGTCAAGAAGGCATCGCGCCACCTGCTTCCAGGTGAACGCTGCGTTGTGATTGGTGCCGGAGGTCTCGGGCATATTGGTATCCAGTGCCTCAAGGCAATGTGCGCCGCCGATATCATCGTGATCGACAAGTCAGAGGCCTCGCTGACGTTGGCCGGCAAGAGCGGTGCTGACCACCTTATTCTGGCTGACGGAAATGAAGTCGAGGCGGTGCTTTCCTTGACGGATGGCGCTGGTGCAGAAGCCGTCATTGACTTCGTCGGCGAAAAAGGCACCACCAGCAAGGGCCTTGCCATGACGCGCGCAATGGGCAGCTACTACATCGTGGGTTACGGCGAGGACATCAAGATCCCGGCTGTGGACCTGATCATTACCGAGAAGAACATCATCGGCAACCTGGTGGGCACCTGGGCCGAACTGGTTGAACTGATGGCGCTTGCGGACCGCGGGATGGTAAATCTGACCACTGTCGAATACCGCCTCGCGGATGCCAATCAGGCTCTTAAGGATCTCCACAACGGAAAGATACACGGACGCGCCGTGCTCATTCCGTAATCCGTCACCACTACCCCAACCACGAAAGAGGAAGACAAATGAAGAAAGCATCCAATAAAGCACTCATGTCGACGCAAAGAAAAGCGTTACCGGTGTTAACAAGCGCACTAGCGGCCGGTCTGCTTCAGATTTGCAGTCTGCCGGCATCGGCCACCGAAATCAATTACAGCAAGTACGGGGATTACGCCAAATACGGGTCGGCTACCGATGTACCTGGCATGTGCTCCTACGATGCCATGTCCAAAAAGAAATATCAGGGTCGCACGCTAAAGATCATCAGCCATGCGGTGCCAGTCATCGGCGAACCAACGGACCTTCATGCAAAGCAGTTTCAGGATCTGACGGGCGCCAAGGTTGACGTAGTTCACATTCCGTTTGGCGATCTTTACCAGCGGATCATGATTCCGTTTCAAACCGGACAGGCCGCATATGACGTGATGTTCTATCCCTCCTTGTGGATCGGTGACGTGCAGAGCTTCTTGGCACCAGTGCCGGCGGCATACGCGGCTGCCAGCGGCATGAAGGATGTCACCGCCAACTATCGCGATGTGGCCACTTGGGGCAACGAGATGGTGCAGTACCCCATGGATGGTGACCGACACTACATGAAGTACCGCTCAGACATCTTCAACAATCCGCAGATGAAGGCGAAATACAAGGAAAAGTTGGGCAAAGAACTCAAGGTTCCTGCGACCTGGGACGAGTACAACGATGTCGCCACATTTTTCTCCGGGTGGGATTGGGCAGGGGACGGCAAGCCGCACTTTGGCAGTGCCGAAGTCACCAAGCGCGACGACCTGATGTTCTCGGCATTCATCAGCCGCGTTGCTGCCTATGCCAAGAATCCGAATGTCAAGGGGGGGTTTTTCTTCGACCTTGCGACGATGAAGCCACTGGTCAACAATCCGGGATGGGTCCGCGGGCTTGAAATGTTCATCAAGGCCAAGGCCAGCTTTCCGCCCGGCGGCACCAACTTTGGCCTGGGTGACGAAATCTTCTCCTTCGGCGGTGGCCAGACCCTGATGAGCTACAGTTGGGACGATGCATTCATCCAAGCCATGGAGCAAGGCAGCCCCATTCGCAACAAGGTTGCTGCAGCACCGCTTCCGGGCGCCAATGATGTATGGAACCGGGTGAGCGGCAAGTGGGATCACTTCGACACACCAAATGCACCGCCCTACATCACTTGGGGGTGGACATCGGCCGTAACCAAGGCTTCAAAGAACAAGGACATGGCTTTTGATTACCTGTGCTTTTTCTCCAACGAAGCCAATGCAGATCTGGATCTGCAGATTGGTCGGTTTGGCGTGAACCCGTACCGCAAGGCGCATTTCACGGCCTCGTTTTGGGAATCGAAGCTCGGCTGGGAAAAGGGTCTTGCAGAGTCTTATGTAAAGACGCTGGGCGGAATGGATGCCAGCAACAACCGGGTGTTTGACCTTCGTGTGCCGGGCGTCAACCAGTTCATGTCGACGCTTGCCAACGGTGTGTCAGAGGCCATGGCCGGGCAAAAATCAGCGCAGGTAGCACTCGATGGCGTTGCACAGCAATGGAACGACATCGTCAAAAAGATCGGCGTTGATAAGGTTCGTGCCGCGTACAAGAACGTGGTTGCACTCGAAGACAAGGGCCGCTGATTCAGAGCGCGCCTTCGCTTGTGTCCGTCAGACCCTCACGGGTTTGACGGCTTTTTGTCGCATTGAAAAACGATTCCGGCGCGGCACCGCTGCGGAGTCGGTACCGCAAAACCATCAAAGGGGTTGTCGTGGGTGAAACCGGATTGAGACCTTACAAGCTTGCATTCCTGCTGCCAGGCTTGCTGTCCCTGTTGGCCATCATCTTGTTTCCGTTGATCTTCACCATCCGGGTTAGTACCTCGGGTTGGGATGCCATCACACCGGATCTGAACTGGATTGGAGGAACCAACTATGCGGCACTGTGGATCGACACACGGTTCTGGGAGTCTCTTGCACGTCTGGGGGCCATGGCAACAGGTACCGTCATCATCCAGTACGTGTTGGGCTTTGGATTGGCACTGCTGGTGTGGCACGACGTCAAGGCACGGCGATTCTTCCGCTTGCTCTTCCTGATCCCGATGATGACCACGCCCGTCATCATGTCGGTGATTTGGAGGACCATACTTCACGAGTCCCTCGGGCCCGCCAACAACCTGCTGCAACTGATCGGACTGGGCCCCTATCCATGGCTGACATCGAGCGGCTGGGCAGTGACAAGCGTCATGATGGTTGAAGTTTGGCAATGGACGCCCTTCATGTTTCTGCTGCTGCTGGCCGGACTGATCAGTTTGCCTAGAGAACCTTTTCTCGCGGCAGCGATTGATGGTGCCGGACCGATCCGAACGTTCTTTAACGTCACTTTTCCGTTGATGGCACCGGTGTCCATTGGCGCCATCATGATCCGACTGATCGAAGCGTCCAAACTGATGGAGACGGTATATGTACTGACGTCGGGCGGCCCGGGAACGGCGACCGAAACGTCAGGCTATTACATCTACATCAAGGGGTTGCGGGATTTCAACATTGGCTACGCGGCCTCACTCTCCATCACTTATCTGGTCATCATGATCGTGCTGCTTACTGTGGTCGGTAAGTTGCTGCACCGCTCACTCATTGGAGGACGCAACTGATGTCCAGACTCTACGTATTCCTGAAGTACCTTGCCATCACGCTCTGGAGCATTTTTGTTATCACCCCTTTTCTGTGGGCACTGACCACGAGTTTCAAGACAGCCAACGGGGTGACGGGTGGCCCCACCTACATTCCATGGCTGCAGTATGAGCCGTCACTCCATGGCTGGCGCAGTCTGTTTGGCGGCAACGCCGGAGGCATCGACATTGTCAAACCCTATATCGACAGCTTGATCGTGACCGTAAGTGCGAGCTTCATAAGCATTATTCTGGGATCCCTGGCTGCCTACGGTCTGTCGCGCTTTACCTATCGCGCTGGTTTTGTGAAAAACGCCGATCTGATCTTCTTTTTCATATCGCAGCGCATCATGCCACCCATTGTCCTGGCGATACCGTTTTTTCTGATGCTGAAGTGGCTGGAGCTCCTCGATAGCAAAATCGGTCTTATTCTCGTGTACGTGGCACTCCTGCTGCCCATTGCAGTATGGATCATGGTCGATTTTTTCAACAACATTCCCCGCCAGATCGATGAGATGGCCATGCTCGACGGCTGCACACCTATTCAGGCTTTCATTCGGGTGATCCTTCCCAACTCGGTTCCGGGGATCATTGTTGCGGGGATGTTCTGCCTGATCTTTGGCTGGAACGACTTCTTTTTTGCCTTTACGCTGACATTTACCGACACACAGTTGCTGCCGGTTGCAGTTGTGGCATTGAACTCGTCGGTCACACCCTGGTGGAGTTTGTCGGCATCAGCGCTGATTTCGGTGGCCCCGCTGTTGCTCATAGCGTTTGTGGTCGAGCGCTTCCTGTCACACGGTACGCTGGCTGGTGCCATTCGCTAGGACCAGCAATGAGTTTGCAATTACGTGATTTGAATCTTTCTGTCAACGGTGTGACGCATCTTGCGAACATCAATGCCGACTTCGAACGTGGCAGTCTGACCGCCGTTATCGGCCGGACCCTGGCCGGCAAAACCACACTGATGCGGGGAATCGCCGGCTTGCAGAGTCTGGATCGCGGGGCGATACAACTGGATCAGCAGGACTACGGACGGCTGCCAGCCTGGAAACGCGACATTGCCATGGTCTACCAACAATTCATCAACTACCCGCATCTGGATGTTTTTGAAAATGTTGCATTTCCGCTGAGACGCAAGAAGTTGGCCGAGGACGTGATTGGTCAGCGGGTTCGCAGCGTTCTGGACAAGGTTGGGCTGGGCGGATTTGAAAAGCGCCGCCCTTCGCAGTTGTCCGGTGGCCAGCAGCAACGCGTCGCGTTGGCGCGTTCGCTGGCCCGCGAGTCAGGTGTCCTGCTGCTCGATGAGCCGCTGGTCAATCTTGACTACAAGTTGCGTGAGCAGATGCGCAGTGAATTGCGCAGCCTGCTGGCACAGCAGAATCAAACGATCGTGATCTACAACACCACCGAGCCGGTCGAGGCGATGCTCCTCGGCGATACCGTTGTCGTTATGCACGAGGGCAGAATTCTTCAGGTGGGTACGCCTGCCCATGTCTTTGACAAACCGGCATCACGCCAGGTCGCCCTAGTTGTGAACGATCCTCCGATGAACTTTATCCAGGGAAGAAAAACCGAAGAGGCAATTGAGCTTGCCGGGGGTGTCCAGATCGCCCTGCCCCAGCACTTGAAGGCGTTGGTGCCAGGCGATTACTGGTTTGGCCTGCGTGCCAATGAACTGCGCCTGGGTGGTTCAGAACTGCAAGGCAAGGTCACCTTCTCGGAAGTCTCGGGTTCTGAGACATTCCTGTATTTGGATTGCGTCGCAGGGCCACTGACCTTGCAGGTACAGGGCGTGCATGTGTACGACATCGCCTCGAACGTCGCCATAGAGATTCCAGCCATCAGGTTGTTTGCGTTTGAGGCTGGCGGTGAACAACGATTGGTTGCAGCTCCGGCCACGGGAGCCAGATCATGAGCCGTATTCACCTGCGCGAACTCGGGCATTCCTATGCCGATGGTGTCTATGCCCTCAAACCAACCGATCTGGTTTTTGAGCACGGCAAGACCTATGCCCTGTTGGGGCCTTCGGGGTGTGGCAAGACCACCATGCTCAACATCATATCGGGCCTGTTGCAACCGTCAGAAGGTCGCGTCTTCTTTGATGAGCAGGACATGACCGTGGTGCCGACAGTTAAGAGAAATATTGCACAGGTATTTCAGTTTCCGGTGGTCTACCAGTCCAAAACAGTGTTTGAAAATCTGGCTTTTCCCCTGCAATGCCGCAGTTGGGAAAGATCGCGCATCACCCCCCGCGTCAACGAGATAGCTGACATGCTTGGGCTTACCTCCAGGTTGGGCCGTCCGGCACGCGATCTGACGGTAGATGAAAAGCAGTTAATCTCGCTGGGGCGTGGTCTTGTGCGAGACGACGTGGCCGCCATCCTGATGGATGAGCCACTGACCGTGATCGATCCCCAGATGAAATTCGAGTTGCGTCGGCGGATTAAGCAGGCGCACACCTATGCTCGGGTGACGGTAATTTATGTGACGCACGACCAGAACGAGGCGATGAGCTTTGCTGACGAAATTCTGGTCATGAAGGATGGTCTGGTGGTTCAGCGCGGAACCCCTGAAGCGCTCTTTGAGCGACCGGCCAACACCTATGTTGGCAACTTTATCGGATCGCCCGGGATGAATTTCCTGTCCCTCAAACGCAGCGGGGACTCGCTGAGCCTGGCCGGTAAAATCATCTCGGGCTTGCCCATTGCTCTGCCTGAGGGCGACATCACGCTGGGAGTGAGGCCGGAGCACATTTCTTTTACCGATGCGTCAGACAGTAACGGCTTTGCTGCAATTATTGAGTCCATCGAAGATCACGGTAGCGTTCGGATCCTTGACGTCTTGATCGGGGATGTTCGCGCGCGCATGAAACTGGCCAGAGAGACGACCGTTCCCCCAGCAGCTTCGGCGCTTACGGTGCGGTTCAATCGATTTTGCTTTTACGCGAATGAGCAATTGATTGAGGACTGAGAGGCATCTTAAGATGGGGGCAGACCCGTAATCTGAAGGACAGCTTTGTTTTACGGAATGCGACCTCGAACGGCCGCTCCTCACTTTCCTCACTGACTTCTTCGGGCACTGAAGAGTCGCTGAGAGAATGGACCTGACCGTCAAGTATCAGAGCACTGCGGTCAGCGGACTGAGTTCATTTCCACTGAACCCGAATTACTATTCAAAACCTACCAAACTCACGAATCCAATCCATGCAATCAAGTCCAAACAACCAAGGCGCGTTTGCTGACGCTGCAGAAATGTGGAATAAGCGTTTCTCCGACGAGAGCTACTTGTTTGGCACCGAGCCAAACATCTGGTTGCGGGAGCATGCCAGCCACTGGAAGGCGGGCCAGCGAGTGCTGTGCGTCGCCGATGGTGAGGGCCGAAACAGCGTATGGCTGGCGGGCCAAGGCCTGGAGGTTGACGCTTTTGATATTTCCGAAGTCGGTGTTGCCAAGGCCCAGAAACTGGCCGTAGAGCGCAAGGTATCGATCAGGCTGACGGTCAGTGACTGCGATACCTATGCATGGCCGAAGAACACCTATGACGGGGTCGCTTTGATCTTCTTGCAGTTCGCCGATCCGGAAATGCGCGCGCGGCTGTTTGCCAACATCCGGCAATGTCTCAAGCCCGGCGGTGTGCTGGTGTTGCAGGGGTACACACCCAAGCAACTGGAATACAAGACGGGCGGGCCTCCGACCTTATCCCATCTATATACTGAGTCGATGATGCGCGAGGCGTTTGACGGTTGGGAAATTGTCGAATTGAGCGAGTACGAGACAGAACTCAAGGAAGGCGACAGGCATGTGGGTCGATCTGCATTGATTGGGCTGGTTGCTCGGCGCCACTAAGCACCGATGCGTGTTGAGACTTGCGCCGTTTTTCAATTAGTTTTTGATCCTGTTTTGCCCCGAGAAACTCAGCCGCACCGCAAAAGCTATGGGACAACGTCCGGGGTCGCAAAAGAAAAGGGCAAGGCAAGCGGCAACCGAAATACATCGAGGGTGTAGTGGTAAATCAGCGGGTTGCTGAAAACCACCCCGCATTAGAGCGACAGCTATTGGCAACGATTCGATGCACGCGCCCGTTTCAATGGTTGGTTGGGAAGTGTGCCGAACTCCACCACCAGTGCACATGCGCCCTAGCGCCCGATTCGGGTTCTGGGGCGTTTCTACATTTGTAGTGGTTTTTACAAGACCTGCCGCTATCGAAACCGGATCGGCCAGTCGGCCTTGCCGAGCGTGGTAATTGCTTTGCGCAGTTCGCTTTCGTACTCGTCGCTGATTCGATTCTGATTCCGGATCACGTCACGAGCCAACTTGGCTTGCAGGTCCTGTGGACGAATCGAACCGGGGATTTTTGCCAAGAAGGCCTCCGCTTGTCACCGACCGCCGTATAGGCTCCATTCCATGATCGGCGTATTGGAGCCACTGACAGTGCGCCCGGCGATATCCTGAACCCTGTGTCATCTCTACGCTTTGGGCCTTTTACCCAAAGGAAGAACAGATGGCACGCAGGAGATTCGAGATGTTTCAATACCGACAGGCTTTGGTGCGCATGCGCCAAGGTGACTCTGACCGCCAGATCGCGGCAGCGCGCATCATGGGTCGGCGCACAGTGGCGAGACTGCGTGAGCTCGGGTGTCGCCATCTTTGCCGCTTTGCAGCGCGCACGGGGCTGGAGCGGCAGCTACTCGGCCGTGCGTCGCATCTTGGGCGATATTCGAAGTAGTGAGCCACCAGAGACTTCGTGCCGACTGGACTTCAGCCCAGGTGACCAAACTTTTCAACTGGAAATTGCATTGCCGCAGCAACAAACCACTACCGGATGAACTCCTGTGCTGCCGCGGTAAAGGCTATCGGCCGTATTTCCCCAGTGAAGTATTCAATCTTGATTCGGTCATTCGCTAGCATTTGGACTAACACCCATCCGGCACGGTTCTGCGGTCCGCTGGGGGTGTCCCTGTAGGCTTGTACCCCACTGGCAGGCGTCACCAGGGTCGGATCAAGGTCCGTTTTGCTGATTGACAGCACCAACGGACTCGCAATGGTTCCGCCAATGGATATTTTGGGGGATTGGTCAAGCCAGTCGTATGCGAAAGACACCGTCTTCGGCCAGCCATCGGGCCCTGCGGAATTCGCATTCGCGGGAAGCGACGTGTGGAACCAATCCCCGGACAAGCGGCCTTTGGCACCCCAATCGAGCCTGCCGTCTTTGTCAATCGGAATCCCCTCGCGCAAACGGACCTTGGCGTAGTAACTTGTACGCAAAGGTTCAGTGAAATACTTGTAGGGTGATGCAGGATGGGCGCCAAGCTCACCGTATCGCGTTGGGTTGAGGAAACCCGGTGGGTTCACGTCGAGATCATAAACACCGAGATCCATAGAGGGGCATCGACCCGTTGTCGTTGCGATTCTTTCGCCTGCGCTGACTTTGCTACCCACTTTGACACCCGGTAAAAGCAGCACGTGATCGTAGTAGTAATAAAAGGTTTTGGTCATCTGGACCATTACCTTGGTATCACCAGCGGCCTCTGTCTGGAGCACAAAACTCACCACACCGCCTCCAGCGGCATAGACATTGCGCGCAGTGCAGTCCTGGCTGCTCGGAGGTAAGGTTGAGTCTACAAAGCTCAGGTAGACATGGTCGGTCGGTAGCACGTGCCCAGGGGGTGCCAGCATACCGAGCGGCGTGGCAGCAACCAACGTTGAGAGATCGAGGGGCGACGCACTCAAGATGCCGGGCCCGGTGCCCACCACCCCATCAGGGACGGAGTTGTTGGGCGAACCACTTCCGCCGCCACCCCCACCCCCGCAAGCCTGGAGGGCTATTGCAGTTACAACGAAAACGGCGGACTTCAATACCCTGGAGTACGCCGCTTCAATCCAGGCCAGCAGCTGTGCGTCGATCTCGGCGGGACCGGAAATGCGCACCGTGTACTGGCACATGCCCCCTGGCTGCATGGCTCGTAAGCGTGATGCAGCCGGCAGATCCTTGGCATTCAGGCCCAATTCAAGGCTGCTCTGGGTAGCAGGGCCGAGCATTGCAAACTGCTTCTTGCGACGAAGACTGATATAGGACTTCTTTGGCGCTTGTTCGAAGGCACCCAGTGCCTCGATGCGTTTCATCAGCGCCCCATGCAGCGGGCGCAATGCAGCCTTCGCGCCGGTGTAGATGGAGTCCAGTGGATCGCCAAGCCCGGCCACGGGTGCGGGTGCGCTGTCGCCCAAATCAGGCAGCGGCTTATCCATGAGCAAGCTGCGGCGCTCGCCGGTCTTGACCTGGATATTGCGCGGTTGGGTCAGGGTGGCGGCTTGTGGGTCGGCCATGGAGGTATTCCTTTCTGGACTGGTTAAGTGGCAGGCTTGACCGGTCGCGGGCAGGTTGAGCAGCGGCATCGAACGGGGCTGACCTTGCAGCCTGCCTCGCGCTGGAGCAGATCCAGCACACCGGGATAGCAAATCCAACCGCATGATGCCAAGTATTGCACTGGTTGTGGGTTCCCAATCGTATTTGATTTGAGCGGTTTGAGCCTTCGTGGCAGTTGTCAGGCTGGAAATTGAACGTCCGCTGCCTCAAGCTCCGGATGACCGTATGACCGTATGTCCGTTGTCAGTGAACTCTATATCGCTCAGGCCTTGGACTCCCGCGCCGGTAGGTGGCGAAATGGAATCGCAATACAGTCGCCAATGACAAAGGAAACAAAGATCGCGGCAAACAGCCACGCGTATGCAGGTGGCGTTCCGGAAATGAGCATCGGTAGGAACACTGCTATCTGCCAGAAAATCCGCCAATTTATCCGCCAATTTATCCGCCAAATATCTCGCCAAATGGTGGCAAAAAATCTATTTTTATTGTCACTTTGCGCGCTGTTAGCTACAATTCATCGACGCAACTAGAATCCGCCAAATAATATGCCATCTGTCCCGCTCGCGGCGTACTCGCAGCCTCATCAGTTCGAGCTCCTACTGCCTCAGATGCAGATGGGAGGCCTGATTGAGGGAACCCGCGCGGTGGTCGAGAAAGCCTACCGGTTGCAGCACGCCGTCGCGCCGAGTACCCGGAGGGCACTGCAGGACCTAGT
>QYPX01000120.1 GCA_007280205.1 Comamonadaceae bacterium | reverse complement strand
CTGGGCTTTGACTGCCGCGACGTGGCGGCTCCAGTATTGCTTTGTTGTCATCGTCATGCTCGTTTTTCCATCTGAAGTTAGATGGGCCAGCATGGCGGGTTCAGATTTGGTTTACAAGTCTGGGGTTCGTGGAGCGCTTACCGTCAACCGACACTGGCAGCAGTTTTCTTTGGACAACAGCCAGGAGCCTGGCAAGCCTGCGCCGCACACGGATGTTGGCGCCAATTACCTCGCAGTTTGCGCCGTTGCGGGAACTGCTGGTGGTTTGGAGGCCGGCGCTGGTATTCAATCGGTGCTGGAAGGGCGTCTGCCTCGCTTCAGACTCGAATACCGTTGCAATTCACCGCAACTGCAGCGCTGGTTCTTGATGACCGTTATGCCCTTGGGTGAAGGCGCTAAAGACGGCGCGGTCATTATGCACACCGACATCTCTGAGCGCAAACAGGCGCAGACCGTCGATGCATTTCTTGCGCAGGCCGGTAGCAGTCCCGGCGTCGAACCATTCTTTGATGCGCTGGCGAAATTCCTGGCTCAAAACCTGCAGATGGACTACATCTGCATTGACCGGCTCGAAGGCGACAAGTTGAACGCGACGACGCTGGCGGTTTGGCACGACGGCCAGTTCGAGGATAACCTGACCTACGCCCTGCGCGACACTCCCTGTGGCGATGTGGTGGGGCAGCAGGTCTGCTGTTTCCCGGCAAGTGTTCGCCAGTTCTTCCCCAACGATGCCGCCCTGCAGGAGCTGCATGCCGAGAGTTACATCGGGGTCACTCTGTGGAGCCATACCGGTCAACCCATTGGCCTGATCGCTGCCATTGGTCGGCGCGAGCTAAGCAACAGAGAACTCGCCGAGGCCACGCTGGCACGAGTTGTCGTGCGTGCCTCCGGTGAATTGGAACGATTGAATGCCGAAGCCGCGACATACCATAGCGAAACCCGCTTTCGTGGCGTATTCGAGAAGTCCTATGCGGGGATTGCCGTCGCTGACGCAACGGGGACTTTGCTCGAAGTCAACGATAACCTGGCGCGCATGCTGGAGTATGAGCGTCAAGAACTGATCGGCATGAATATTGCCCAATTCACCCATCTGGATGATCTTGCGGTGGAGATGGTCTATTTGAATGAAATGCGAGCCGGGCAACGAGACGAGTATCGGATGAACAAACGGTACCTGACTCGCACTGGTGCCCTCATCTGGGTAGACCTTCTGGTCACCGTCGTGCGAAACCTTGAAGGCAATGCGGTCAATGTGATCGGCCTGGTGGTGGACATTCGTGAGCGAATGAAAGCCGAGGCCAAACTCCAGCTCGCCGCCAGCGTCTTCAGCCACGCCCGCGAGGGCATCATCATCACTGATGTCAAAGGCAGCATCATCGATATCAATGAAGCCTTCACCCGCATTACCGGCTATGGTCGCGAAGAAGTGCTGGGACAGAGCCCGCGCATCCTCAAGTCAGGCCGACAAGACAAGGCCTTCTATGACGTGATGTGGCGTGACCTGACCGAGCACGGGCATTGGAGCGGGGAGATGTGGAACCGACGCCAGGACGGCGAGACCTACGCCGAATTGCTCACCATCAGTTCCGTGCGGGATGCCGCGGGCGTCGTGCAGCAATATGTGGGACTGTTTTCTGACATCACCGCGATCAAGCAGCATCAAAGCCAGTTGGAGCACATCGCCCACTTCGATGCGTTGACCAGTTTGCCAAATCGGGTGTTGCTGGCCGACCGGCTACAGCAGGCCATGGCGCAGGCTCAGCGGCGCGAGCATCATCTCGCTGTGGTCTATCTTGACCTCGATGGCTTCAAGGCCATCAATGACCGACACGGCCATGACGCTGGCGACCAAGTCCTGATCACACTGGCCCAGCGCATGAAGCAGGTATTGCGAGAGGGTGACAGTCTGGCCAGACTCGGTGGCGACGAGTTTGTTGCGGTGCTGATCGATCTGGAAGATCAGTCTTCAAGTCGCACCATGCTCACCCGGCTGCTGGCTGCCTGCGCTCAGAGCATTCAGGTAGGAGAGCACAGCCTTCAGGTCTCCGCCAGTCTGGGCGTCACCTTCTACCCCCAAGAGCAGGAGATCGACGCCGATCAGTTGCTGCGTCAGGCCGATCAGGCCATGTACCAGGCCAAGTTGGCAGGCAAGAGCCGTTATCACATGTTCGATGCGACACTGGACAGCAGCATCCGGGGCCACCACGAAAGCGTGGAGCGCATCCGCCTGGCGCTGGAAATGCGTGAGTTCGTCCTTCATTACCAGCCCAAGGTCAATATGCGCAGCGGCCAGATCATTGGCACCGAAGCCCTGATCCGCTGGCAGCATCCCGAGAAAGGACTGCTGTTACCAGCCGTATTCTTGCCGGTGATCGAGGATCATGCATTGGCCGTCTCCATTGGCGAGTGGGTCATCGACACTGCCTTGACACAGATAGAGCTCTGGCAGGCGGCGGGACTGGACCTGAAAGTCAGCGTCAATATCGGTGCGCGCCAGTTGCAGCAGAGCGACTTTGTGGATCGGTTGAAATTGATTTTGATAAAGCATCCGCAGGTCATGCCAGGCAGCCTTGAGCTCGAAGTGCTGGAGACCAGCGCACTCGAAGATATTGCACAAGTCTCCCAGGTGATCGAAGCCTGTGCCCAGATCGGAATGATGTTTGCACTGGATGACTTTGGCACCGGCTACTCGTCACTGACCTACCTCAAACGCCTGCGCGTTGCCGCGCTCAAGATCGACCAGAGCTTTGTGCGCGACATGCTGGAAGACCCGGATGACCTGGCCATCCTGCAGGGCATCATCGGTCTGGCAGTCGCGTTCAAGCGAGATGTCATCGCCGAAGGGGTGGAGACCGTCGAGCACGGCAGCCTGCTGCTGCACCTTGGCTGTGAGCTGGCGCAGGGTTATGGCATTGCCCGGCCCATGCCAGCCGCGCAGATGCCTCAGTGGGCGGCACAGTGGCAACCGGATGCGGCTTGGGACAGCGGCACCGACACATGACCCAGCCAGGTCACCACGGGGGCGTGCTGTCGCTTCGCAATGCGCGCATGGTCCACCGGTACGCTCCAATCCTTTGCGAGTTTGCGTAGCCTTTGTGGGGTGCCGAGCGCGGTTTGAAATCAATTACGGGCAGAATTGAGGGCCGCTCGTTCGTGGCCGTCGGCTTCAGATAATGCTCACTGTCTGTCACAGAGCACCTACGAGTTAGTGTTGCTGTGTTTGTCTTTTTCCATTTCGGGCAGGTCATTGCACAACGGGCAATTTCTTCCGCGACTGACGTAGTAAATGCGCGTGCCCATAAAAATGATGGTGGAAATCGCTGACCAGGTCAATGCAAACTGAACACCGGCCAACAGTTCATGACCTTTTAGCAGTTCGACCACGGTCAACGACGCGAGCATGATGGCAAACACGGTCAGGGCACGCCTAGTCCAGAAGCCAGTTCTACCAGAAACATTTTTCAACATCGAAGCCTCGTTCATGGGGTCGCGATAAGAGAATAGTCTAGCCACTCCAAATTATCGGGTGACATCGAAGGTCTCTGACCGACGCATACCGAATTGCGTTTCGTCGGGTGGCTACCTCCAGAAGACACAACCCGGTCATTCAACAAACGGATTCAGACCCTGGAACCTCGGCACTTCGAGACTCAGGCCAACATGGCACTCAACTCCGTTCGTGTCCCCCGGCCTGCGGCCTCCTCCTTGACCTCACTGCGCTGAGCGCCACGCCGTCCTGAGTCAGCCAGTGTTGTGGGTCCGCAAGGGGTTGGAGTCATCGCAAGCCAACACGGTTGCTTGCCGATGGCACTGGGGTGGATGGTGCAGCGTGGACTTGGGGTTTTGCCAAGTGAAGGAGGAGCAGAGGGCGCGGCCCTCTGCGGGGGACATGAGCGGAACCATCTGCCGCAGGGTCATCGGCACACACGAACCACCCAGCATGAAAGAGTGCTCCCGCTGCAAAGCGGGTTCGCGACCGAACCTTTGCAGTTACTGGGTAGACGCGATCACCGCGTACTTACTGGCCGGCAAGCGCAGGCGGCAAAGGCATGTTGCGAGCTGCCATCACCGCGCGCAGGCGGTCCGGATAATCGCTGATGATGCCGTCCACGCCCCAGCCGATCAGCTTGTCCATTTCGGGTGGGTTGTTGATGGTCCAGGGCAGGACTTGCAGGCCCAGGGCGTGCGCCTTCTTCACCAGGTCTTCCGTCACTGCCCCACCATTGGGCGACCAGACGGCACCGCCTGCTGCTTTGACCATGGCGGGAAGGTCCGGATAGTCGGCAATTTTGTAGCCGGCTGTCCATACACCGCTGCTGATGGTGTCGTTGTTGGCGTTCTGGAAGCTCAGGTAGGCGGTCGGCATCTCGGGCGCGATGGCCTGCGCGATCTTCAGCGTGCGCCAGTCAAAGCTCTGGATCGTCACGCGGCCGGCCATGCCGGCATCACGCACCACCTTGACCAGGGCTTGCGTCATCAGCTCGGGACTGGCAGTGTCGTTCGGCTGCGTTGGATTGACCTTGGTTTCGATGTTGAATCGCACCTTGCTGCCCAAGGCCTTGACGTGCTCGAACAGCGCTGCCAGCGTCGGCATGCGTGTGCCATCAACGGCCTGCTGTGTCGAGAACTGCGTGGCATAGGACGTGCCCGGTTTGATGCGGCCCAGTTCGTAGGTCTGGAGCTGTGCGTAGGTCAGCGAGCGCAGCAGCGGGCCTTTGGCTCCGGTCAGCCATTCGCCCTTGGCATCGCGCACGATCAACGGGCTCAAGTAGGGGTCATGCGAGATGACCAGCACATTGTCGGCGCTCAAGCCCACGTCGAGCTCCAGCGTGTCCACCCCCAAGCGCATCGCCGTCTCAAAGGCCGGCAGCGTGTTCTCGGGTGCCAGGCCGCGCGTGCCGCGGTGGCCTTGCAGGTCGAAGGCGAATGCCGGTGCGGCGAGGGCCAGACTCAGCAGAAGTCGGGCGAGAGGGCTCAGTTGATGTACTCCGACACGACCTTCCATTTGCCATCGACAATTTGAGACAGGCGCGCGGCATCGCTGCCCATGTGCTTGGTCGGCGAGAAACTGGTTGACGGACTTCCAAAAATGTCGGGCGGCGTGTTCATGGTGTCCATCACCTTGGCGAAGCTGTCCGTCGTCAGGTTCTGACCGGCCTTCTCAGCCACTTTGGCGAAGGTGTCGACGATCAGGTAACCGTAGACCGCGAAGACGGAAGGATCGTCATTGAATTTTGTCTTGAATTTGTTGGCCCAGAAGCGGATGGGTTGCGAGTTGTCATCCAGGTAAGGGTTTTGCGCGGTCATCGACGAGTACAGACCGTCCATCGCCTTGCCGCCAAGTTTGTGAATCGCATCGTTGTAGGCGGCGTTGGAGGCCAGAAAAACCGGGTTGAAGCCGGTCTTGCGGGATTCGCCGATGGAGCCTATCGTTTCACGCGCAATGGTGCCGAGCACCACCATTTCGCAGCCAGCCGCTTTCATCTTGGCAACCTGAGAAGAAAAATCGGTGGCACCGCGCTTGTAGGATGTCTTCTCGGTGTAGTCCATGCCGATGGACTTCAGGCCCGCCTCGCCACCGCGCATCACTTCCAGTCCGAACTCGTCGTCCTGATACAGGGTGCAGACTTTCTTGATTCCTTTTTCTTTCACCAGTTTGGGTGCTGTCTTGCGGATCTGATCGAAGTAGGTGACCGAGAAGGCATATTTGAGCTTGTGCAGTGGCTCGTACATTTCACGCGCCGCGGTCAAGGGAAAGAAATTGATGACATTCTTCTCGAACTGAACCGGCATCGCCGCCAGATTGTGCGCGGTCCCGATGTGGCCGACCATCATGAAAATCTTGTCCTGATTGACCAGTTTTTGCGCCCCCAGGAAGGCCTTCTTGGGGTCGTAGCCCGAGTCCTCGACGATGATCTTGAGCTTGCGGCCGTTGATGCCGCCCTGCTCATTGATTTCGTCGACCCGCAGCATCATGCCCAGCCGTGCCTGTTTGCCCAGGCTGACAGCCGGACCCGACAGGTCCTGGATTGAGCCGATCGTGATTTCGGTCTTGCTGACACCTTGTTGCGCCAGCGCGCAGCCGGCAGCCAGTGCCAGGGCGGCGAGAGTAACGGTATGTTTGATTTGCATCTAGGTCTCCTGTTAGGGGCGGGGTATAGTGCATTTTTAACGCTAGCGCTGCAAAGTCAAGCTGGTGTAACTACCTAGGGCTGCTCGGGCATCCCTGGAACTACAGGATCCGGCATGAGCGACTTAATCGAGATACAGGCCAGCGGTGGAGTCTGGAGCGTGCGCTTGAACCGACCGCAGACGCGCAACGCCTTTTCCCTTGAACTGATGCGCAGCCTCACCAAGACCGCCCAGCAACTGCGCGATGAACCGGGCGTGCGTGCAGTCATTCTCTGCGCTGCCGGGCCGCATTTTTCTGCCGGCATGGATCTGGCGGAGGTTCAGAAGTCGGACGCGATCAAACTGAGCCTGGCCGAGCGCCGCACCCTGGCCGCGCTGGGCGAGCGCATGTGCCAGGCCTGGCAGGACCTACCTGCCATGACGATAGGCGCGATCGAAGGGCATTGCATAGGCGGCGGTGCGGCACTGGCAGCAGCATTGGACTGGCGCGTGATCGGCAGCTCGGCCTGGTTCTGGTTGCCCGAAATTGCGCTTGGCCTGCCGCTGGGCTGGGGCGCATTACCGCGTCTGGTGAGTTTGCTCGGACCGGCCAGAGCCAAGCGCTTCATCATTTTGGGCGAGCGTTTACAAGGACAGCAGGCGCTTGATTTTGGACTGGCCGAGTACCTGGTGCCGGACGGCCAGGCCGAGGCCGAGGCCCTGAAGCTGGCGCAGCGTGTCGTCGATCTGCCCGAAGTGGCAGTGACCATGAGCAAGCAGGCAGTCAACGCCAGCGCCAATGCCTTGAGTCACCTTGCCTCGCACATGGTCAGTGATCAGCTCGCGCTGGCGCTGGCCAGCGAGGAAGCGCTGGCAGCGCGTGCCAGGTTTGCAAGCAATAAAAGGGGTCAGTGATGACAAGTTCTACGCCCGTCAGGGCGGTTCCTTCGGACATTGAAATCGCCCAGGCGGCAACGCTCAAGCCGGTGCTGCAGATGGCGCAGGAGCGCCTGGGCATTCCAGCTGAGGCGCTGGAGCCTTACGGGCATTACAAGGCCAAGATTGATATGGCCTGGCTGAACCAGCAGACCGGACCGAACGGCAAACTGGTGCTGGTCACCGCGATCAGCCCGACGCCGGCCGGCGAGGGCAAGACCACGACCGTGGTGGGTTTGGGGGATGCGTTGAACCGGATCGGCAAGCGCACGGTGATTGCGCTGCGCGAACCTTCGCTGGGACCCGTCTTTGGCATGAAAGGTGGCGCTGCCGGTGGTGGCTACGCCCAGGTGGTGCCGATGGAAGACATCAACCTGCACTTCACGGGTGACTTCAACGCCATTGCGCTGGCACACAACCTGCTGGCTGCGCTGATCGACAACCACATTCATCACGGTAACTCGCTGCGCTTTGACTTCCGCCGCATTGTCTGGCGTCGCGTCATGGACATGAATGACCGTGCCCTGCGTTCTACCGTCATTTCGCTGGGAGGCTCCGGCAATGGCTTTCCGCGTGAGGACGGCTTTGATATTGTGGTTGCGTCCGAAGTGATGGCGATCTTCTGCCTGGCCACTTCGCGCAAGGATTTGAAGGCGCGGCTGGGCAATATCATCGTCGGCTATACGCGGGACCTGAAGCCGATCAGGGCCAGCGAATTGCAGGCGCAAGGCGCCATGGCAGCGCTGCTGAAGGACGCCATCAAACCCAATCTGGTGCAGACCCTGGAGAACAATCCGGCCATCATCCACGGTGGCCCGTTTGCCAATATCGCGCACGGCTGCAACACCGTCACCGCGACGCAAGCCGCCCTGAAGCTGGGCGAGTATGTCGTCACCGAAGCCGGCTTTGGGGCCGACCTGGGGGCCGAGAAGTTTATCGACATCAAGTGCCGCAAGTCGGGCTTGCGACCCGATGTGGCGGTGATTGTGGCAACACTGCGGGCGCTTAAATACCATGGCGGGGTCGATCTCAAGGAACTTGCGACGCCGAACCTGATTGCGCTGGAGAAGGGTTTGCCCAATCTGGAGCGGCATGTCGAGAACATCCGGCATCGCTACGGTCTGCCATGCGTGGTTGCGCTCAATCATTTCACCGCTGATACCGAACCCGAACTCGCCCTGTTGCGCCGTCATATGGACCGCCAAGGCGTTCCGGTGGTGATCTCGCGGCACTGGGCAGAGGGCTCGGCCGGAGCCGAAGAACTGGCACACGCCGTGGTGAAACTGGCCGAGTCCGGCACGGCGCATATGCGCTATGTGTACCAGGACGAAGACGGTCTGTGGGAGAAGATGAAAGCGATTGCCACCAAGGTCTATGGTGCCGCGGATATTTCTGCAGACACCGCGGTGCGCACCAAGATTGCCAAATTGCAGCAGGACGGTTACGGCCACTACCCGGTCTGTGTGGCCAAGACGCAGTACTCGTTTTCTACCGACCCCAAACTGCGTGGCGCGCCATCGGGCCACATGGTCAACATCCGCGAAGTGCGCCTGGCGGCCGGGGCCGAATTTGTGGTGATGATCTGCGGCGACATCATGACCATGCCAGGCTTGCCCAAAGAGCCCGCCTCGTCGCGCATCGACATCGATGACGACGGCAAGATTTCGGGCTTGTTCTAGGCAGCCTTGACGGCGAGCACCGGGCAGGAAACAGAAAGAAGCAGTTCCTGGGCCACGCTGCCCATGATCAGCTTGCCGACTGGCGAGCGCTTTCTCAGGCCGATGATGAGCAGGGATGCGCCGAGTGACTCGACCAGGCCTTCGATTTCTTCGACCGCATTTTTGCCGCGGACAAATTGCTTGAGTTCGGTGTCGAGACCGCTGTCGCTCAGCACCTGTTGCACGCGCTCATAGTCCTGCACATCGGCCAGTGACGCATCCTCCTTGCTGCCGCCCGGACTGGCGTTGACCACCACCAGGCGTTCGTTGCGCCGTTTCGCAACTTCAATTCCTTTATCCAGAGCCGCCTGACCCTCGGGACGCGGCACATACGCTACAAGTACTGTCATATATATCCTCAGCGAAAAAACCTAACTGAGGCAGATTCTAGACCGGAGCACTGCGCTGTCAATGCG
>QYPX01000095.1 GCA_007280205.1 Comamonadaceae bacterium | reverse complement strand
TGCCCGCCCACGCGCAATCTGGCCCCGCCGTTCGCGTGTTGGACCAGGCTACTGTCACGATCAGCGCGTCAGTCACGCCGCCCGGCTCGGTGCCAGAGGCCCCGATTGCACTGCCAGACGACTGGCACGACACTTCTTCGACCTTGCCGGACCAGCGCTGGTACCACCTGACGTTTGACGACGGCGGCTGGTCCTTGCCGGCGATCTATGTGGAGCGGGTCTGCACCAATCTGGAGGTCTGGATCAACGGGCAACTGGTGGGCAGCGGGGGCTCGATGGTTGAGCCCTTGACGCGCAATTGCTACTTCCCACAATTGGTACGGTTCCAGCGCAACCTGCTACAGGCCACCCACAACCGCCTGGACATTCGGGTCGTGGGCTACCCGCAGGAGCGGGTGGCGTCCCGGCAACGCGCCGGCGGACTCTCCCAGGTTCTGATCGGTGAGCAGGCCGAACTCGCGCTGCGTCATGACCCCCGCTTGTTCTGGAGCATCACGCTGGCGCAAGTGATAGGAATCTGCATGCTGCTGGTGGGGCTGGTGATTGCGGCCCTGGGCTGGGTGCGCAGGCAGGATCGACACAACCTCTACTTCGGCTTGGGCTTGGTGCTGTGGTCGATCATGGGCATGCGGCTCCATGTACAGCATCTGCCCATGACCGTGCTGGCCAGCGAGATACTGTTCACCGCCCTGTATGCGCCTTTTGCGTATGCCGTCGTGCAGTTCTTGCTGCAATACGTCGGCCAGCAACGCCGCTGGGTGCAACGCGGGCTGATGTTGCAGTGCCTTGCAGTTCCGCTGCTGCTGCTGCTGGCACCGGCGCACACCCTGGCGGCCACGGCCACTGCGCTGTACGTCGTGTTGGGGTGCGAGTTTGTCCTGAGCTTCACTGTTTTTGCCAGACAGAGCTGGCGTTTCATGCGCCGAGACTTCTGGTTTATGGGCGCCAACCTGATACTGTTGCTGGTTTTGACGGTGGCAGAAATTGCGATTCAAAGCGGCTGGCTGGCGCTGCCCAAAATTCACTTGATTCATTTCGCAATGCCGGTGATCTCTTTCGGTATGGGGTTGCGCTTGGTGCGGCAGTTTGCGAGAGCATTGTCCGAGGCAGAGCGTTTGAACCGGGAGTTGGAGCAGCGTGTGGCCGACAAGACAGCTGAAATTGAACACGGCTATGCCCAACTGAGTGATTTGCGTGCCGCACAGGCTGCCGCCACCGAGCGTCAGAGGATCGCATCCGACCTGCACGACGACCTGGGCGCCCAACTGGTCACCATTGCGCAGGCCAGTCTGTATGCCACTGACATCAGTCGAGTGGCGGAACTGGCACGCCAGGCACTGACCGACATGCGCCTGTCCGTGCAGGGTCTGACAGGCGAGCCCACGCCCTTGCCCCATGTCTTGGCAGACTGGCGCTCGGAGACCGTGGAGCGCTTGACTTTGGCAGGGGTGACCGTGCTCTGGAACACCAATGACCCGCCAATGCATTGGGTGCTGCCTGCGCGCATACAAGTGCAAGTCACGCGTATCCTTCGCGAAGTCGTTTCCAACGTGATTCGCCACAGCGGGGCACGCAGGTGCTGGGTCGACATTCACGTTTCCAACGACCAATTGCGCATCGGTGTCGAGGACGATGGCCGCGGCTTTGACACCAGCCAGGCGTCACAGGGTCAGGGTCTGGGCAATATGCAGCGGCGCGCCAGGGTGCTGGGCGCCGCGCTGGAGATTGGCCCCCGCCAGGTGGGTGGAACAAGCATTCGCCTGGACGTTGCGCTCGCCCTGAAAGGCGAAGGTCAAGCCACGGGTTCTGGAGGTGCATTGCCATGAAAAGTGTCTGGGTTCTGGAAGATTTACCCGAGTCCCATGTCTGGCTGGGCAAGGCGTTGGAAGCTGTGTTTCCAGGGATCGCCGTGCAACGCTACTCTCGATTGGCCGACGCGCTGGAGGCGGCACGCACGCAGCCTCCGCCCGATCTGGCCCTCGTGGACCTGAGCCTCCCCGATGGCAGCGGCGTCACGCTGATCAAACTCTTGAACGACCTGGCGCCGCACACCGTGTGTGTGGTGGCCAGCATTTACGACGACGACTTGCACCTGATGCCCGCCCTGCGGGCTGGTGCGCAAGGGTTCTTGCTGAAAGACCAGAGTTGGGAGCAGATTGCCGAGTTGTTGCGTGGCATTGCCGAAGGCCGCCCTCCGCTGTCACCGGCCATTGCCCGGCGGCTGCTGGCCCACTTCAGGCCACAGATGCACAACTTCATGATTGAACCGTTAACGCAACGCGAGACCGAGGTGTTGGGCATCATCGCCAAAGGCATGACCCTGGCAGAGGCCGCGCGATTGCTGGGCATCAGCCCCCACACGGTGTCGGGCTATACCAAGGAGATTTACCGCAAGCTCAACGTGTCGTCCCGCGCCGAAGCCGCGCTCACGGCACGCAATATCGGTTTGGTGTGACGCTGGATTGGCTACGCGGTAGCAGAGCACAGCGGCGTGCTCGAGCTTGAGGCGATGCTAAAGCTTGAATGCCTCGTCGACGCGCCAGCGCTGATTGCCGATAATGGACGTCTTGCGAGCGTAAAGACAACATGAAATCCGCCCGAGCCATCCGACTGACAAGGCCGTCATGCCAGCGCGCTGACTCAAGCCCTTGACCACCATGCCGAAATTTGCCGCCAACCTCTCCATGCTCTACCCGGAGCTGCCTTTTCTGGATCGTTTTGAGACCGCTGCCGAAGATGGCTTCAAGGCGGTGGAGTTCCTGTTTCCCTACGCCTTTGACGGCGCTGAAATCGCGGCGCGTCTGCAGGCCAACGGCTTGCAGCAGGTCTTGTTCAATGCGCCGCCGGGCGACTGGGACGCCGGCGAGCGCGGCCTGGCCTGCCTGAGCGGGCGTGAGGCCCAATACCGTGCTGGCATCGCGCAGGCGCTGCGCTACGCCGAGCAACTAGCCTGCCCGCGCATCCATGTCATGGCCGGTCTGCTGCCAGTGGGAGCTAAGCGCGAGAGCCTGCACGACCTCTACCTCGAAAACCTGCGTTGGGCTGCATTGGAGGCTGGCAAGCAGGGTGTCGAGGTGCTGATCGAGCCGATCAACCTGCGTGACATCCCGCGCTTCTATCTGAACCGGCAGGATGCGGCACATGCGCTCGTCGCTGAAGCAGGCGCGGCCAACCTGAAGGTGCAGATGGATCTCTATCACTGCCAGATTGTCGAGGGCGATGTCGCCAGCAAACTGCGCCAGTACCTGCCTGGCGGCAAGGTCGGTCACATCCAGATCGCCGGTGTGCCGGAGCGCCACGAGCCCGACCAAGGCGAGTTGAACTACGCCTACCTTTTCGCCCTGCTCGACGAGCTCGCCTACAGCGGCTGGGTTGGCTGTGAGTACCGCCCAGCGCGCGGCATGCAAGCCGGCGGCACTTCGGCCGGGCTGGGCTGGCTCCAACCCTGGCTTTGAATTGTTAGTGAGAACAGACCATGCCATCACCCCAGACTTCCAGCAGTACCAGCAGCGTCGGGTCGGCCAGCGCGCTGAGCATCAACTCGCTCCTCGGCGGTGACAAATGGGGTGGCGCCACTGGAACCGGGGGCAGCCTGAGCTACAGCTTTCCCTGGACCAGTTCGAGCACGGCGATATTTTCCGGGCACGACGGGGTCGGTGATTACTCTTCGCTCAATGAGCAAAACGCAAGCTCCCACTACGGCCTGAGCACGACCCAGCAGGTGGCGGCGCGCGCAGCCCTGCAGTCATGGGCCAATGTTGCCAACCTCAATTTTTCCGAAGTTGCGGACAGTAGCGCCAACGTGGGCGATATTCGATTCGGTTGGACCTCAGCCACCGATACGACCAGCACTGGCAATACGGCGTGGGGCTGGGCGACCTTCCCCAACGCCTATTGGCCAAGTGCCGGAGATGTATGGATCAGCACGCTCGCCAGCGGCGCAGCCAATACCAACTGGGCGGTCGGTTCCGACAATTTTGGCTCCCTGATACACGAGCTGGGACACGCACTCGGGCTGAAGCACCCTTTTGAAGGGAGCGTAACGCTTCCTGCTGCCACCGACTCGACCCAGTATTCGTTGATGTCCTACACGCCGGCGGCGCACAGCCTCTATGTGTCCGTCACCCATAGCGGCAACACCTGGTCATGGTCCTCGTACAACATCGAGCCCTCAACGCCGATGCTCTACGACATACAGGCCATGCAATACCTTTATGGCGCCAACACCGGCTACAACACCGGCGACAACACCTACACCTTTGACCCGGCGGTACCGTTCATCAAGACCCTTTGGGATGCCGGTGGCAAAGACACGATATCGGTGTCCAATTTCACTCTCGGCTGCACCATTGATCTGCGTCCTGGGTCTTTCTCGAAGGTCAGCTATTTCGACGACATTTCCGCACCCGTCACCTGGACGACCGCTCCACCAACACCCACCTTTGATGGCACGGACGACCTGGCCATTGCCTACGGATGTGTGATTGAGAACGCTATCGGCGGCAGTGGCAACGACACACTCACGGGCAACGACGTCAACAACAGTCTGGACGGCGGCGCAGGCAACGACAGCATCGACGGCGGTGCTGGCATTGATACCGCGGTTTACAGCATGGGTCGCGCCAGTGTTGTTTTGACGAAGACCAGCACCGGTTTCACTTTGGCCGACAACAGCAAAGTTGCCGGCACCGACACCTTGCAAGCCATGGAGCGCATCAAGTTCTCCGACGCCGGCATTGCACTGGATGTGGCTAGCACCCAGGCGGCGGGCCAGACTGTCATGCTGCTCGGTGCCGTGCTACCGGGCAGGCTGGTCTTCGATAGTTCCAAGCAAGCCTTGCTTGGCGCGGCCATTGACCTGTTTGACCAGGGCTACAGCCTGCAGACACTATCGGGTGCAGTCATGCGGCTACCGATCTGGGATGTACTGACAGGAAAAGCGACGCCTAGCAATACCGACATAGCGACGTACCTACTCAACAACGTCAACGGTGCGGCGCCTGATGCAACAACGCTGGCCAATGCCGTGAAATCACTCAACACCGAAACCGACTTCGCCACACAAGGTAATTTCCTGTGGCATCTGGCTGAGTCAGCGGTCAATCAGACACGGATTGATCTGGTGGGCCTGGCCGCGACGGGGCTGGTGTATACGGTGTAGCCCCATATGAGCGCATCCTCACCACAGCGCCAGATAGAGTGTCAATAGCGGGTCGCCACTGGGCTGAAAACCGTACTTTTGGTAAAACCGGGCTGCCCTGTCATCTTTGGCATCCACAAACAGCCCCGCACTGCCGACTTGTTGAGCTGCATTTCTGGCGCGCGCTATGGCATCAAGCAACAACAATTCCCCCAAGCCCTGAGCCTGCATGTC
>QYPX01000147.1 GCA_007280205.1 Comamonadaceae bacterium | reverse complement strand
GTGGTGCAACAGGGCAGCGCTCAGTAAGACCTCTGGCAAGGGCACACCGCGTGTCTGAAATCTACCTGGGTCTGATGTCGGGCACCTCGCTCGACGGTGTTGACGGCGTGCTGGCCAACTTTTCCGGACCAACACTGAGCGTCCTGGCCCACAGCAGTGCGCCTTTCCCCCCCCCTCTGAGGGAAGAATTGCTGGCACTGAACAGTTCTGGCAGTGACGAATTGCATAGAGCTGCGCTGGCCGCCAATGCGCTGGTGCGTGTTTACGCACAGGTGGTGGCCGATCTGCTGCGACAAACCGGGCTTGACAGCGCGGCGGTGCTGGCCATCGGTGCCCATGGGCAAACGGTGCGGCACCGACCCCAGTTATTTGATGGCACCGGCTATACGCTACAGCTGAACAACCCGGCCTTGCTGGCCGAGTTGACTGGCATCGATGTGATCGCAGATTTTCGCAGCCGTGACGTGGCAGCTGGCGGACAGGGGGCCCCGCTGGTGCCGGCCTTTCACCAATCGGTGTTCGGGCGAGCGGGCGAAACAGTGTTGACGCTCAATGTCGGGGGTATCGCCAACCTGACCGTCCTGGGTCCGGCGCTGGCAGAAGACGTGATTGGTTTTGACTGCGGTCCCGGCAACGCCCTGCTGGACGCCTGGTGTCGGCGCCATCTTGGGCAGACTTTTGATACCGACGGCGCATGGGCCGCTTCAGGAAAAGTTGACGCCGATTTGCTGGCTAAATTGCTCGATGAGCCCTATTTTTCTCTGCCCATCCCGAAAAGCACAGGACGCGACCTGTTCAATCCTGACTGGCTCACCCGACAACTTGAGAAACTCGGTCCACTGGCGCCGGTTGATGTCCAGGCAACACTGACGGAACTGACTGCCAGCGTCTGCGCAGCAAGCGCAAAGCAGTACGGCGCCAATGGCACAGAGCTCATCGTTTGTGGCGGCGGCGCCTACAACGGTCACCTGATGCGACGCCTGCAATGGCATTTGCCGGCGATTCATGTCAAGTCATCGCAAGCGCTTGGGCTGCCTCCCCTGCAAGTCGAAGCAAGCGCGTTCGCGTGGCTGGCACGCAAAACCATTTTGCGCGAAACAGCCAGCCTGAAAACAGTAACGGGCGCCCAAGGCGCCCGTATGCTCGGGGCAATCTACCCGGCGTGACTCAATCAGTTGGGGACAGAGCTGGCTTGGCTATCGAGTAGCTGCGGACTGTCCCGCAAGGTTAAGAGAAGCTAGATCCGCAACCACAGGTGGTGGTCGCGTTCGGATTCTTGATGACAAACTGCGCGCCCTGCAGGTCTTCCTTGTAATCAATCTCGGCGCCAACCAGGTACTGATAGCTCATGGCGTCAATCAGCAGCGATACGCCATTCTTGGTCATGGTCGTATCGTCTTCGTTGGTAACTTCATCGAAGGTGAAACCATACTGGAACCCGGAGCACCCGCCACCCTGCACGAATACGCGCAATTTCAGGTCCGGGTTGCCCTCTTCGGCAATCAGGTCTGCCACCTTGGCGGCTGCACTGTCCGTAAAAAGAATCGGACTCGGCATTTCAACTTCATTGTGTTCTGCAACAGCACTCATGGCTACTCCGGAAAGTTTGTTACCCTAATACTACAGCAATTTGCTCAACCATTGAGTTGTCTGTTGTTTGCCGCCAATTTGAGTGTGGGTTTTTCTTCTTCAACGCCCGGACGCAGCTGGCCATCGATGATCGCACCCTGGTGCATCTCCAGGGCGATGTAATAAACATCGCCTTCGATCCGCGCTTTGGGTTGCAGCTCAAGCATGACCCGCGCATGAACCGGTCCCCTGACCGTTCCGTTGACGATGATGTGGTCGGCCATCAGTTCGCCGGTCACGGTGGCCGTCTCCGAAATCACCAGAATACTGGCCGCTTCGACTCTGGCACTGACATTGCCGCGCACCTTGCCGTCGATTCGCAAACCGTCCGCGAATTTAAGGTCGCCGTCAATTTCGCTATCCTCTGCAATCAGGCTTCGAAGAGGAGGTTGTTTCTTTTTGTTGAACATCTGGAGAACTCACTAAAACATCGAAAACACGGTCAACTATAACTTGATCGACTGTACCGCCCTGGACACAGAACCGTCCATCACTTTAGCAGTAACGGACTTGACTACCACCGAAGCGGGCAATTCAAGAACGCCTTCAAGGCGCCCGTACTGTTTCAGCCTGAAAGCCAGCGCACCGCCTGGCAGTGCCCCGGTCCAGGGTTTGCCATTCTGCACCCCGGCAAGGGTCAATTCAAGCCGGCCATTGAATTCTGGCGGGTTTTTGCGCGCTTGAATAACCAGCACCTGCCACTTCATTTCACGTCCGCCCCGAAGCTCTGCCTGCAGCCCCCGAATCACAATACCTTCACCGCCCGCGGTCGGTATCAACTTCTCAAAGAACCCCAGATCATCACGCAGGCTCTGGTTGTCGATCTCAAGTTGCTTGACCACGGCCGACAACTTCTCTCTAGCCACCTTCTCGGACGTCATCAATGTCTCAGACGTGTTGGCAATCAATTGCGCCTTGTCACGCTCGGCTTTCAAGGTCGACAGCTGGGCGCGCACGCCGACAAGCTCGGACCGCGCCTGGCGCAGTTCTTCCTTGGTATCGCTATCTAGGCCCGCGATATCCTTGCCAAATTCAAAAGCCCACAGACTGATGGCAGCACAAAAACCCAGTACCAGCGCCAACAAAGCCCAGCGAAACGGCCATGGCAAGGCGGTGCGCACCGACATGCGCGGTGCGCTGACAGTCAGGCGGCGAAGGATCAAACGGAGTCGCATCGACTCGCCAGTCTATCAGCCAGAACGAAAGCAGCCGCCGGAATCTGCATTCCGGCGGCTGTCGCTTTGCAGCAATCTGCTGACAAATTCGGGTTCGAATTAGCGCTTGCTGAATTGCTTGCGACGACGCGCACCGTGGAAACCGACCTTCTTGCGCTCGACTTCGCGCGCGTCACGCGTCACAAAGCCGGCTTTGCTCAGCTCGGATTTGAGCGTCGCATCGTAGTCGATCAGGGCACGGGTGATGCCATGGCGCACAGCGCCAGCCTGACCGGACTCGCCGCCACCAGCAACATTGACCATGATGTCAAAAGTCTGTGCGTGGTTGGTCAGCATCAGGGGCTGCTTGCAAATCATGATCGACGTTTGACGACCGAAAAACTTTTCGATGTCTTTGCCGTTCACCACGATCTGGCCGGAGCCCTTCTTCAGAAATACCCGGGCCACGCTGGATTTGCGACGGCCGGTTCCATTGTTCCATTCACCAATCATCTCAAGGCTCCTTAGATTTCCAACACTTTGGGTTGCTGGGCAGTGTGCGGGTGCTCAGCACCACCGTACACCTTGAGCTTCTTGATCATGGCGTAGCCGAGCGGCCCTTTGGGCAGCATGCCCTTGACGGCTTTTTCCAAAGCGCGCCCCGGGTGTTTGGCTTGCATGTCACGGAAGTTGATCTGGGAAATGCCACCCGGAAAGCCGGAGTGGCTGTAATAGATCTTGTCAATCGGCTTGGCGCCGGTGACGCGCAGCTGGGCTGCGTTGATGATGACAATAAAGTCACCGGTGTCGACGTGAGGCGTGTAAATGGCCTTGTGTTTGCCGCGCAAACGGAGAGCAACTTCGCTGGCTACTCGTCCGAGGACCTTATCGGTCGCGTCAATCACAAACCACTCGTGCACCACGTCAGCTGCTTTTGCGCTGAAGGTCTTGGTCATGAGTTTTCTCTAAAAAGAGGGTTTGTCGGGCTCTTTTCCACGGTCGGCGTTCCTCTGATGGGAATCTCTTAGGTGGGGAATGAACTTCGCCGCGGAGCCACAAAAGCGCTGCGAAGCCGGGCATTATAAGGGATTCGGCGGGCCGTGCTGCCGCTTCTCGCCACCGCATCGTCCAAGCCGGGTGCCGTGGCTTGCGCTCTCCGTCCCGTGTCGTTCAGCCTCTGGCGAGGCTCGAACGAGGCTCGCGGTCGAATGGCTCAGCAATCCCGCGACTCTTCACAAACCGCACTGTTGGCACGCCCCCTCCGTGGTAGCCGCGAATGGGGCCTGCGCTCGCAAGCCACGCCACCCACCTTCACTGACGGCTGAGGATTCTGGGATTTTCAATACCCGCTACAGACACATTGCGGTCAGCCATGCGATGCTTTCGTGTGTCAAGTCGGCCGCGTTTGCGGCCCTAGAGATTTGCGATCTGCCTGCTCCATAGCAGCCGGTGGCAGCAAAGGATTGACGGCCGGTATGTGACGAACTTTTGGGCAAAGTGGGCACCGGCCCTGGATTGCGAGGTAGACCATCGTGTCAATTAGTGACTCAGTGAAAATGCGATTTCGACAGCTTCGGTGAGCAACTGCGCCTGCCACTGCCAAAAGACCGGCTTGCGGACAAGCCTGTCACCACTGGGCGACTTCGACCGATCAAGCTGCGCACGTCAAAGGCGATTGGTTGCCCAAAAACCCGTGAAATACTTGGCTACATTTGGTTGAAACGCCTATCCGTTTATCCGCGAGGCCTTGTCCGCTGTCCTGGGTTTTAGTGCAGGGCCAACTCTTCAGTCAGGGCCTGCACAAACGCAATCGGCTGATCGAGCATGATGAAGTGACGGCTGTTGTCAAATCGCCGGAACCGCATGTGCGGCAATGTTTGGTAGGCACCGCGAAACATCGCATCGGTGGGCGCCTCTTGCTGACCGGCACTGGCGTCGAAGGCATAAAACAACGTGGCGGGTGTCTTGAGCGTTGCCAATCTGGGCCGTACATCCATCGTCATTGCGTCATAAAAGGCCTGTGCAAAGACGTGGCGATCGGATGCTACGGTCCAAGCCGCCACCCGCGCCTGATCGGCCGACCCGCTGACCAAGCGCACCACGCCTAATGCCTGTTGGGCCGCAAACGCCGCATCGGGCATGCCGATCATTTGATCACGCATGAAATTTGCCTGCGGTGCAAACGCCGCCACGCTGGCCTGAGGGGAAAACATCAGCCCGACATAGGGCAAGGCGTCCACCACCACGATCTTGCCCACACTCTGCGGATGCTGCAGGGCCAGTTCCATGGCCATGAGCCCGCCAATGGAATGGCCCACCACGATGGGCGCCCGCAACTGCTGGCGAACGATGTAGTCCTGCAGCGCCGCCACTGTGGGCGCCACCACCGCTTCCCCTGCGTGGGCGCTGGCATTTCCACCCGCCGGAGCGCCCGCAAAGCCCCCCACCTGCACCCTGTGTACGCGGTAAGACTTTTGCAGCGTTTCCACGGCGGCAGACCAGACTGCGCTGGAAGACCCCAGGCCGGGAATCAAAATGACATCCGGCCCCTGCCCCACCATGCGCACCTGAAAGCGGTTGGCTTCGGCCACCGCCACGGTTGCGGGTACGGGTACGGGTACAGGTGGTGATTTTTCTTGCGCCTGGACCGGCGACCTTTGGCTGATGAACACAACAAACATTGCCAGCACCGTGAGCAAGATTCTTCGGGAGGGCGAGGTTTTGGGGCATTTCAAATGCCAGTGTGCGAAAAAGTTTGACATACAAATTCCTTAGAGTGGGCTGGTCATTCAGACCGGGGTGTTGCGATATGGGTTTTCAAAGATGGCTTCAATGGGACGGTCAAACACTGAGGCGATTCGGTAGGCCAAGTCCAACGACGGAATGTGCTTGTCGGTCTCCAGCGCGATGACGGCCTGGCGCGACACCCCCAAGCGCTCAGCCAGGTCGGCTTGAGTAAGCCCGGCATCACTGCGCAGTTGTTTCAAGACCTGCTTCATGTGGCTTGACGCACAAATGTGCTGATGAGACCAAAACTCCCCCAAAACAGCGGGTAGACCAAGTACAGGTCCACATGGGGAAGCCCGGCATTGCTCTCCAGAAAGCCCCACGCGGTGCACAAAAACAGTGTGACCCCCGTGGCCAACACGAAGCGGCGCGTCAAAATGGCGCGCACATATTCATCACACCGATCCAAATACCGCAACACCTGCCAAATGGTGCCGCCAATAGGTAGGCTGGGCGAGACCGCCAAGGCATACAAAACCAGCCCTTGGGGCGACTGCGCGCGAATAATGAGGATCGACAGCATCAACAAGGCGGCATAGGCGACCATCCAGGCCGAGAAGCCGATCAGGTATTCGCGATCCGGCGAATGGGATTTCATGGGGAGCTCCTATCGTGGTGTCACGCAGAGCCAACCTCTGCATGTAAGGTGTACTTTACATTTTGTAAAATGTAAAGTCAACCTTACATTGCAAATATTTTTTTGGTCGATTGGCCGATCAGTCCTCGCAGACCTGAAACGACAAGCCGCCCCAGTGGCATTCCCAATCGATGTCAGGGTCCCATCGGGGGCACTTCCAGGTCTTTGCTGCGGACGGGGTGTTTGAGGAGGTGGAACTCTTCCACTGGACAACTTTGGAACAGCCACTGGTGGCCGACAGCTTCCACCTGAGACGGATGTAATTCGGGAACTGAGTAATTAGATTTGAGGAACGGGGAAGAGGACGAGTAGACAAATGATAAACAGGATCACCACTAGACCAAACCAGATCAAGTTCGATTTATTCGGGAGCGGGGTGGTATCGTTTTTTGAAGGGAGATTCCGCGTCAGCCACAAGGCGCACATAGGGAAGCCCCATCCAACGGCAAAATATCCGAACCAGTAGTGCAGGCCAACCAGCAAAACGCCGTTTGCGGTTCCTAGTGGGTGCCAAATGGCGAGGATGGTCATCAACGTGTTGATAACGAGATAAGGGATGAGCAAAGCGCCAAGCCCCCACGCGACCCGTTCTGCTTTGTCGGTGGGATTGGCAACGAAGTGCTGGGCGGATTGTGGAATCCAAAAGAAACCGTAGAGCGTCCCCGCAACCCCGATCAAAATGACCGGCAATCGCACTGCCCAACTTCCATCGTAGTAAGCGATCACGGAGTTCCAATCACCCAACCCCCCGGAAGAATAGAACAATCCGTTGGTCATCAGGTATCCAAACCCAGTAAATAAGTTGAACGCCCCAAAATAGAACACGAACAGGCGCAAGCTCGGACGAGCTTTGAGCGAAGCATTTGAAAAGAGCGCTATGCAGGCGAGCGCCAGCAAAATATTAACCAGCGCCGCACTCCCGGAGATCAGCAGGCTCCCTGTTGGAGATGCGCCCGCATCGTTTACCGCAAATAAATTGAACCAAACCACTTGTGCGCCCACCAACCAAGTCGTAAGGGCGTGGACGGCTTCATGCCCCATTTGGACAAGCAAGGAGGCGGTAATGGCGATAGGAAGGGTTTGCTTGGCAATGTGCACGTGAGTCGCCTTCATGTTCTGCAGGTTGGTTTGGAACGCCTTCTCGCCATCTTCCAAGGCATCGCTCATCATATTCGTTCCGTTTCGATAGAAAGAAACGGTTTGGTTCCTGGGTGATTTCGCTCAAATCCACAAACGGCAAAGTCTCAAAAGTCATATAAAACTGCCCGTGAGTCATTCCCGGCCGAATCTCCAATGACTCCAGACGCTGCGACCCGGAACTCCGTTTTGCCCGGAACCTGACAAGCAGTCAAGTCCTCATCGGCCACAGCCACCGTGGAACCGACGCGGAGTATGCGGCCCAGGCATTGCCGAATGTCCGTTTAAGCCACGGCTCCTCACCGAGTATGACGCGTAAGTGAAAGACCACTGCGACGCACAACGTGTACATGGCTATGTCAGCGGTCGGAGACAACATGAGCCAGGCGAGAAGGATGAGCAGGACGGCCACGTACATTGGATTGCGTGTGACACGATAAAGTCCAGATGTGACCAAATTGACAGGCGGCGCCCAAGGCGCAAGCGTGCCCTTGCCTGCGATGTAGAACTCGCTGACGCATGCAAGCAAGGCCAGCAAGCCCAGCGCGAAAAGCAACGTTGTAGCCATGCCCATCTCAGAACGCGTGCCGCTGGCGTTGACGATGAGCGCGGGCACTGCGAATGCGACCATGCCGGGCAGGGCAAGAAATGCAATGAGGGCACGAGCAAACATGCGGTCACACGAATTCCATTTGGAAACGATTCAGAATGGTAACAAAATGGGATGCTCCTCTGAAAGACAGGTTACGCTGCAATCCGCCATTTGTGTTATTCCAAGCCTCTCATTCTCAAGCCAACCTGATAGCCCCAGGGCTGGTGGATTGGGTGTCCGATCGGCGGCCCCATTCGCGCTCACCGCGCCGGTCGGCATACCTCACATCTTGTTGAGGCCAATACAGCCGAGGTCCGTCGAATTGTGAGCGCGAGCGTAGGCCAGAGAGCGGATACCCGGTCCGCCAGGCCCACCACCGGCAGTAGCGGACGGCTCAGGTCCAGCCGAGGCGGTTAACATTAGACGATGTTCAGCTATCGCCACGCCTTCCATGCCGGCAACCATGCCGACGTGCTCAAACACATGGTGTTGATCGCGATCATGCGACATCTGACGCAAAAAGACACCGCTCTGACCGTCTTTGACACCCATGCCGGGGCGGGTTTGTACCGGCTTGACGGTGACTACGCCGAGACCAGCGGCGAGGCGGCAGAGGGTTTTTTGCGGTTGATAGCGGCCAAGCCTCTGCCGGGCGGTCTGGCCCCGGTGATTCAGGATTACCTGGATCTGGTCGCCAGTTTCAACACGGCAGGCAGTCACAAGATTTACCCCGGCTCGCCGTTCATCGTCCAGCGCCTGCTGCGCGAGCGTGACAAGCTCAAACTTTTTGAACTGCACCCGACGGATGCCAAGACCCTGTCGGCCAATGTTGCGCAGTTGGAGGCCGGGCGTCAGGTGGCTGTGCTGCGGGAGGACGGATTTGAAGGTCTGAAGAAGTTTCTGCCGCCACCGGCACGCCGGGCACTGGTGTTGAGCGATCCGAGTTACGAGATCAAGACCGATTACGCGCGCGTCGTTGCCATGGTCGCCGACTCGCTAACGCGATTTGCCACCGGCAGCTACGCGGTCTGGTATCCCCTTATTCCCCGGCCGGAAGCGCATGATGTTCCACGCAAACTGAAAACTCTGGCTGTCAAGGCCGGCAAGGCCTGG
>QYPX01000056.1 GCA_007280205.1 Comamonadaceae bacterium | reverse complement strand
CTGGATTGCGGGTCGAGCCCGCAATGACGTTGGCAAAGTCAGGTATGACAACGATCTCCCGACCCACTGCACTGATTGCCGAAGACGAGCCACTGCTGGCCGCCGCGCTGCAGGCGGAACTGGCGCTGGCCTGGCCCGAGCTGAACGTGGTGGCCGTCGTGGGCGATGGCGCCTCGGCGGTGACGCAGGCGCTCAGGCTGCAACCCGACGTGCTGTTCTTCGACATTCGCATGCCGGGTCTGAGCGGGCTGGACGCTGCGGCCGAACTGGCCGACCGCTGGAACACCGACGCCGATCAGGGAGCGCCCTTCCCCGCGCTGGTTTTTGTGACGGCCTACGACCAGTACGCCATGGCAGCCTTTGAGGCGCAGGCCATGGACTACCTGCTCAAGCCAGTGCAGGCGGCACGTTTGCGCAAGACGGTTGCCAAGCTGCAGCAGACCCTGGCCAACCGCGCCCAGGCTGCCTTCAATTTCGAAACCACCCTGGGCCAGTTGCGTGGTCTGCTGGGGGCTGCGGCACAGCCTGCGAGCACGCCGCTCAAAGTGATCCAGGCCAGCGTCGGCGCGACGATCCGCATGGTGCCGGTCGCCGACGTGGTGTATTTCGAAGCCGCAGACAAGTACGTGCGTGTTCTCACCGCCAGCCACGAGTACCTGATACGCACGCCGCTGAAAGAACTGCTGCCACAGCTTGACACCACGCTGTTCTGGCAGATCCACCGTGGCACCGTCGTCAATTCAAACTGCGTCGAGACCGTGACGCGCGACGAGGCCGGCAAGCTCAGCGTGTCGCTACGCGGCCGAGCGGAAAAGTTGCCGGTGAGCCGGCTCTACGTGCAGCTGTTCAAGGCGATGTAGTTCAGGCTTGCGGGTAGCCTGGCATGTCGAAGCCGGCCGCGGCCAGCGTCCCCAGCAACTCGGTGGCGGCGCTGTCGGCCAGAGCGCACAGCGGCGGGCGCACCGTCGCCCACGACGCATCGTGCGCGAACTCCGCCACCGCCCGCTTCATGGCCGGAATCATGGGCACAGACTGGAAGATATTTCGAACCACATCGGCCCTGGCCTGCAGCGCGGCGCCGCTGGGTCCGTTCCAGCCTTCAAACAGCGCATGGATGCCGGCCGGGTTCATGTTCACGGTGGCGCTGATGCAACCCGCAGCGCCCAGCGGCAGCGCCTTGGACAGCAGGGACTCGCTGGCCGGAAACACATCAAAGCCGTCGCTGGCAAAGTGGCTGATCATGGCCTGCGTGTTGTCCCAGTTGCCCGATGAATCCTTGGCGCCGACCACGGTATCGGGGTAGCGCTTGCGCAGCATCGCAATCAGGTTCAGGGTGATGGGCACCTGCGTGACCTGGGGAATGTGGTACAGGTAAACCTTGAGCCGCGCATCGCCAACGCGCTCTATCACTTCGGAGTAATAGGCATAAAGCCCCTCGTCGGAGACACCTTTGTAGAAAAAGGGCGGCAGCATCAGCGCACCCGAGGCACCGTTTTGCACTGCATGCCGGGTCAATGTGGTGGCGTCCGTCAACGAACAACCGCCGGTGCCTGGCATCAGGCGCGCGGCCGGAATGCCGGCTTCCAGAATCGCATCGGTCAACGCCAAGCGCTCAGCCACCGCCAGTGACGCGGCTTCCGAATTGGTGCCAAAGATGGCCAGCCCTGCCTTGTTGTCAATCAGCCAACGGCAGTGCGCCACAAAGCGTTGCACGTCAGGCTCCAGAGAAGCCTTGAACGGTGTCAGAACCGGGGCAAAAACGCCGCGCAGGCGATTCGTCATGCTGGATTACCTCAGAGTTGAAAGACAGGAGACGCAGTCACGCGTCAAAGCGGTAGCCTACACCATAGACCGAGGCAATGCAGTCGCAGCCGGGCTCCGCGACTGCGGCTTAAGGCTTTGCCAATCCTGCATCACGACAACTGCTTTTCCAACGCCCTTACACGGTCAATTTGCATATCGAAACCCTCCTTCTCCTCCCCGACCAAATTGGATGAGAAGGCGTCCGCTTGTTGATCTAACATCACGTCAAATCCCTTACGCTGTAGGTCACTATTCGCTAACTGAGAAAACACCAAGGCCTGGATAGTTGCTGAGTGTCCCCTGCTTATGCCCGACAAAAAATCAAATTTTTGTCTATCGTCGCGGTCACGTTCAATGAGTTTCCCGACGAAATCGGAGGTTGATTCAAACGCACTTGATTGGTTATCCGTCAGCGTTGATAAACAGTCCGCCAGGGACTTGTACTTCTCTTGAAGGCTCTCTTGAAGGTCGGTCACGTTGCCTGCTACTGTTTCGACGAGTTCCATCATCGCCGTTATTGCATTGGCCGCGGCACGCCTCGCGGACTTTAAGCCCTCGACCTCTTGGGTCAGTTCGTCATTTGTCATGTGATCTCCCTGTTATTGAAATGTCTTTGGAATTTCATTGTCCGCAATTCAATGCAGGTTTCCTCTCTGTGTGTCAGAACATGGCCTCAAGTGTCAAGATCTCTTTGACTGGTGTATATCCCCCACAAGGGGCAAGGGTTAACCCAGGCTGGTTTCGATGTCGGGTGTCGAGCAAGCAATTCGACTCCCGAAACTGCGTGCCCGATACCCGACGCCGAACATCGGTGAGCCGTGCCACTTTCGCGCCGGCACCCACCGCATAAAGGAAACGCCCTCTAAAGGCCCCCGCCCTGACTGCGCACGGGCGTCGAACTGTTGCTGGTCGTGCTATTGCCAAGCTGCCCTGAGGCGTTCTCGCCCCAGGCCCAGACCGTGCCATCACTCTTCAGTGCCACGCCGAAACTGACACCGGCATGGATCGCCGTGACAGATGACAGACCACTGACAGCGGCCGGCGTCGAAATGCCGGTCAGGGCCTGGGTCGTTCCATTACCCAACTGGCCCATGTCGTTCTGCCCCCAAGCCCAGACCGTGCCATCGCTCTTCAGGGCCAGTGACAACCAGTAACCTGCTGCCAAGTCAGTGATATTGCTCACGCCCGCCTGGACCGGGGTCAGGCTGGTCGTCTTATTGCCGTTACCAAGCTCACCTTCCAGATTGGTCCCCCATCCGTAGACGGTACCATCGCTCTTTAAGGCCAGGGTAAAGGACGCACCAGCGGCGACCTTGGCGACTCCTGAAAGGTAACCGACACCGCCAACACCAAGCACCCGGACGGGAGTCAGGCGAGTGGTCGTCGTCCCGTCGCCAAGCTGGCCGTTGCGATTTGCGTCCCAACTCGTGGAATTAAGCCCCCAGGTCCAGACGCTGCCGTCGCTCTTGACCGCCACCGAATGCCAGTGCCCGGCGGCTATCGCAACCACATTGCTCAAACCCGTCACCTGCGCGGCGTAGGCGACGCCTCCGTAGGATGGCGTAGCGGATCCATTCCCAAGCTGACCCCAGTCGTTATTGCCCCAGGCCCAGACCGTACCGTCGCTCTTGAGGGCTAGCGTATGCCAGAAACCGCCCCGAACGGCAGTGATACCCGTCAATGGCGTGGCCGCAGCAGTGAGCACCTGTCCCGGTGTGCCATTGGCCGTGTTGCCGGTCTTGGTGCCATTGCCAAGTTCACCATGGTAGTTGTAGCCCCAGGCCCAGACGGTGCCATCGGTCTTCAGTGCAACCATGTGATCGTTGCCGCCCGTCACAGCGTTGATACCGCTGATCGATGTCAGCTTGGCCGGCGTTGAGGAGTCGCTGGTCGTTCCTTTGCCAAGTTCGCCAAAATTGTTGCTTCCCCAAGTCCACAGCGAACCATCCGTTCCCACTGCTGCCGAATGGTAAAAACCACCGCCAACCGACTTCAAGATCGAGGTCGTCGTTCCGCCGCCAGTCACCGTTCCGGCCAGTGCCGCCACCTTGTTGGAAGGAATGCTCTCCAGCGTTCCAGCGACTGCCGTCACGTAGTAGTAATAGGTCGTCCCACTGAGGGCGCTGGTATCACTGTAGTTGATGGACGCCGTGTTGCCCAGCAGCGTCCCGGGGCCCACCCGCGTCGTTGATCGATAGACGTTGTAAGACTTGGCACCCGTGACCGCGCTCCAGACCAGAGTCACCGAGCCACTGACAACCGTTGCCGAGAGACTTGAAGGTGCCAGCAGGGTCGATGCCGTCAACCCGGCCACCTGAGTCGGGACTGGACTGCTGTTGTAGGTGTCACCGTTACCGAGCTGGCCGTAGTCGTTGTTACCCCAGGCCCAGACTGTGCCATCATTCCTTAGCGCCAGTGACTGGTTCGAGCCAGTGACGACGGCCGTGATGCCGGTCAGATAGCCGATACCTTTGGGTCCGACCACCTGTACCGGAGTGGCACTGTGGCCCTTTAAGTTGTTGCCAAGCTTGCCCCATTGATCTGACCACCAACCCCAGTCATTCTTACCCCAACTCCAGACCGTGCCGTCACGCTTCAAAGCCACGGCATGGTTGGTGTGCGAGCTGATCGCCACGACATCGTTCAGACCGGTTACCTGCACTGCTGTAGCCGCCCAGGTCGCTCCGTTGTAGGGGTCGATATCCGATACGATCAGGCCCCAGGACCAGACCGTGCCATCGCTCTTGAGGGCATACATGCGATAGTCGGCCACTGCCACGTCAACGGCACCTGTCATCCCGGCCACCTGCAACGGTAGCGAACCGATGTGGTTTTGTAACTGGTTACCTTGGCTCGCGCCGCACCACCAGACCGTGCCATCGCTTTTGATGATCGCGGTATTGCTAGCACCCGTCGCAACCGCAATCACGTTGCTCATATAGCCAACGCCATTCGCACCCACCATCTGCAATGGCGTCGCACTACCACTGTTATACGTCCATGAGTCTGTACCCAAATTTCGGGTGCCGTCGCACAGTTGTCCATTTTGGTTCTTGCCCACACCCCAAACCGTGCCGTCGCTGTTCAGAATCATCGTGTGATCTATTCCAGCAGAAACCGCCTTCGGATTGGTCAATCCGCTCAGCAGAACCGGCGACGAGGAGCCCCACGATGTGTAGCCGAGTTGCTTCCATCCATTTCTGCCCCAGTTCCAGATGGTGCCGTCGCTCTTCACAGCCACACTGTGGTCTAAACCAGCACTGATCATGCTGACCGAGCTGATCAGGCTCTGCTTTGGTAACGGATTGGCGCCGCGGCTCTCGGTACCGTTCCCAAGCTGGCCGTAGTCATTCATGCCACCCCAGGCCCAGACCGTGCCATCACTCTTGAGAACCATCGTGTGCTCCCAACCGGCCGAAATTTCCTTGACTACGGCGGTAGAGGCAACCGCCGCCGTGGTGTTGGCCGAATTGGTGCTGTAGGTGATGTTGGCCTGCGCCTGGTTGTTGTAGGCGACCGCGGCAACGCCCCAGGTCGGGTCGGTTGAGAGATCGACAAGCAGCTTGGTCGCGTTCAGAATGATCTGGCCACGCGCATTGGTGCCGTAGTACGCAAACATTTGCCCCAACGCGTCAAGCAAGGTGGCGTATTCACCGCTGGCCGTCACGGTCGTGGTCGTCACGCCTAGATTGTCAAGTACCGCCTTGGCCAAGACGCTATCGCTGGTGCCGGCAAATTTGGCGGCCAGCGCAGCGGCAAAGGCAGACTCTCCCTTGCTGGCGATCTCGGCCGTGTAACTGGTCAGGTCCGCATTGCTGGGTGCCTTGCCGTAGAAGGCCTGGTACATGCGAACCGCAATATCGTTGTTACTGAGAACCGTTGCGGCCTTTGCAACGGGGCGCGGCACGCTCGCCTGTGACAGCTCGTTGCCGCCTCCGCACGCCACCAGCAAACAAGAGGATAGAACGATGGTCAAGAATTTCATAGTGCTCCCCTTCAAATTAGTTGCGCTGCATAAAGTCAAGAACAGCCTTGTTAAAGAACGTGGGGTTGTCGTAGTGCATGTTGTGACTGCTGTTTGGCACGATCGTCGCTTCCGCAAGGTCGGATTTGCACTGTCTCATTGCCGCGCTCATGTCGCTGTAGATCTTCTGGCTGCGCTCTGCGTGCAGAATCATCGTGGGGAAGTTGAATTTGCGAATGTCATCGCAACCGATCGCCGGAGCGTCATAGGGCGTCTTGGTTGTCATCGTTCCAATGTTGTCGGCGATCACCTGCTGCATCTCGGGTGGCATGCGCTCCCACGCACCTGCTCCGGTAGCGGTGTTCCATGCCGTTTGTGCGGTCGCTCGCCGATCGCCACCATCCATGCTGCTGCGAAGGAATACGGCCAACTTCGCGGAACCCTCAACCCGCTTCTGGGCAACCGATTGGTCGGCAAGCAGCGGTTCAAGGCCGCCAGCGTCTTCAAGGATCAGTGTGCGAATCAAATCCGGTGCCTGCCGAGCGACGTTAACCGCCACGGCACCACCGCGAGAGTGACCAAGCAGGTGAACTTTGCCAAGATTCAACTGCCGGATCATTGCTGCTACGTCAGCCGCATGCTGAGTGACCGAGAACGCACCGTCCTTGCCATCCCACGGCTCAGGATAGTCGTGGCGAAGGCTGGGGGCGATCGCCCGATAGGTCGTTGAGAACTCGGCTACCTGAGGTGACAGAAAACGGTGATCGACCCATGCCCCGTGGGGCATGACCACAGCCACGCCAGTCCCGGACTCGATATATGAAATGGGATAGCCGCTCACTTCCACCGTCTTCACGCCCTGCGGGATCGTCCAGCCCGGTGCGGCCGATGTGAAGGATGCGCTGAGCAAGAAGCCTGTTACCAAGGCTGTTCTGGCGACTACTGCAGCTACCTTTGACTCGTAGATCATGACTTCCTCCTAAAATTTCACCATCCAAGAAATGGGATGAAATCAGAAAGAAGGGGGGTTGTGTTGATAATGCGCAAAGAGACGGCAATAAGAAGATCTTGAGCAGCGACCCCAACCAGCATCGATGCAGCGAAGGCACTGGTGGGACTCCCAGTACCGGACCCCAACACCAGTTCCTGGTCAACAGCCAGTGACAACCGTATAGTGATCACCCGAAACTTGTCGTTGGTGTGTCTATCAAATCGGCCAACTGCATAGCTGGCCGTCGCCAGCACGGGCCTGCTGTTGTAGGAGGGAACGCGAGCTGACGATAGCTGGCTCAGTGGGTCACGGCTGCGGCTTAGGGCTTTGCCAGCAAAAAGCTCAGCGGAATCTCCACCCGGGCCGACCAATCGGCTTCGGTGTGTCCGGCACCGGCAAAAATACGGCTATGCCAATGGGCTGCGTCATAGCCCATTTCTCGTCCGATTTCGTCGACCACCGCCTGGTGAACTCCATAGACAGCATCCAGCCCGGTGGTGCCGTGGTCCATGTACAGGCGCCGGGTATTCGCCTTGGGCAAGTGGCCTCGCAGGTATTTAAAGGCTGCCGATGGCAAACTGGCATTTTGAAGTCTGTCCGGCGTGCCCCAGCTGCTGGGTCGCCCGACCCAGTGCGTGGATAAAGCGGCAGCCCCGCCAAATACCTCAGGATATTCGCACAGGGCGTAGATGGAAATCATGCCGCCCATGCTGGAGCCCATGATGAAGGTACCTGCTGGCTCGCGCACCGTGGCGTAGCGCTGGTCGATGGTGGGTTTGAGTTCTTCCACGATGAAGCGCAGGTAGGCGTCTGCCAGAGGCTTGTCCGCTTGGGCGCGGTGCACATAATCCGAGCGCACGTCTGGCGGCGCGAGTGCCAGGTACTTGTCGGGGTAGTACTCGCTGTAGCGGTACCTGCCGCCGTTGGGTATGCCAACCACGATGGCGTCCTGCACGACGCCTTCTTTCATCAGTTTTGCTAGCGCCGAGTGCACATTCCACGCCTGTTTGTTCCAGGTCCGGCTGGCGTCAAACAGGCCCTGGCCATCGTGCATATAAAGCACGGCGTAGCGTTTCTGGGGGTTGTAGTCACTCGGTAACCAGACGTCAATGGGGCGCGCTTGGACGTAGCGGGAAGGAAAGTTGTCCAGGCGCTCGATGCGGCCCACGCTGACGCTCGGTTGCGTCGGCGACCCCAGTGGCTCAGTCTGGACCGGCATGGAAGTTGCCGTCAAGCTGCGCGTTTGTTGCAGGAAGGGAACAAGCCGGTCACGCCAGACCCGGTAGCCCTTCGCATTGGGATGCAGGCCATCGGTGAAGTAGCCAGACAGCTGCGCGCCCGAACCATCGACAAAGGCAGGATACAAATCGAGCAAAGAGATGAAACCCTAAAACGGTGGACTGGAAACCAGTTGGCGCAAGCGCTGGTTCACGGGGCGCACCACATCGCGGTTCTTGGCCTCGTCGTTGGTGGGCAGCAGCGTCTGCAGGATGATGCGCGCCTTGGGCTTGCGTTCATGCAAGGCAGTGAGCACGGCACGAACACCCTCAAAGACACTGTCGGTTACCGGCTTCTCTGCGGCCCAGGTGTTGTTGATGCCAATCAGCGCCACGATGAATTCCGGATTCAGGTCTGGCGAATCCAGTTGCCCGAGTCCGCCGCTTGCCTTGGGCAGGATGCGGTACAAAACGTGTTCAATGCGGTCGCCGGAGATTCCGATATTCAGTCCAAAGTTCTCCGAGTTGGGCTTGCCAAACGATTCATCCCAGACCGCGCGGCCATACTTCTGCCCACTGACCCAGGGGTTGTCGTCGAACAACCAGAAATCGGTGATGGAGTCGCCCACAAACAAGAGCTTGACGCCTTTCAAGTCTTTCGAGTCCTTCAGGTAGGTGTTTATTTCTGCTTCGCGCCGTTGCCAGTGTTCAACGCGTGCCGCAGGCTGGGTAGAAACAAAATCAGCGGCAACGGCAGTGCTGCCCAGCCAACCCAAGGACAGCACAAGCGTCGCCAAGCCCAACAGGGTGCGGGAAATTCGAGACCGGGATGGCTGCATGATTGGGAATCGTACCTTAGGAGTCAAAAGGTCCAGGTGCCAGCGATATACGCCATGGCGCTCACCGGCAATTGCATCAGTACCGCGTTCGCCGGACCACCGTAACTGCGCAAGCCGCCCTGCACCTGCACGCGGTCGCCCTGCCAGGTAAGCGAAGCAGTCAGGATGCGACCCTGATCTGCGGGGGTGTAGAGCATGTCCAGCGCTGGCTGCCAGGCGTCATGCTGCCAGCTCAGGCGCAGATACAGGTTGCGCCGCAGCATGCTGATGGCACTGCCATCCCACCATGCCTCGGTCAGCAAACTGAGCTGGTTTTGATCGGTCCAGGTACCCCCCAACAAAAGCTTCTGCAGCCCCGCTCCGGTACGCAGTGAGCCATGCAGTTCCAGCGCGTCGCTCGCGACCCAGGACGCAGCGGCACCGACACTGGCACCGCTGTGGGCACCGATTCGGGCAAAGCCGTGCCAATCGACTGCGCCGTCTCTTTGGTAAAGGCGCAGCGCCAGCGCCGGCTCTGCAGCGCCGCTCGCATCGTTTGATGCTGTCGGATTGACCCAGACCCAGGACCAGGCGGTGCTGGCATCAAAATGCTCGGCCATCAGCAGGGGGCGTCCCTCCAGCGTGCTGCTGAGCAAGGTACGACGTTGCTCCTGTTGAATCATGTCGTTGGGGCGAAAGCCGTAGCCCACGTCCCAGGCCACGATCTTCTTGCCGGCGCTGAACTGCCAGGCGCCGGCGCCGTGCGCTGCGTAGAGTTCATTGACCCAGGCCCGGCTCTGCGAGGCGCCACCATCGCTGCGCTGCTGCTGCAGGGTGAGCACGCTGCTCAGCCCATGGCCGCTGGCGCGCAGTTCGGTCTCCAGCAAAGCAGTGCCGACGGGCAGATCAACGATGCCGCCTTGCAGTGCGTTGGCCTGCGCCAGCGGACCGCTGCCGGAGGCCTGCTGGCCGATCCACTGCAAACGGGCCTGACCGCCGAACTGAGTGGCACCGGTCTCCGTCTGCGCCCAGCCCAGTGCGGCAAACAAGAGCGCAGCAGCGCCCACGATGATGCGGTGCATGGCTTACTCCAGCGGCGGGTTGCGAACCAGGAACATCGGATTGAGCCACTCCGGCGGCACCTGACGCTCCTTGCGGCTCAGGTAGCGCACATGCGTGGTCTTGTGGTTGCTGACCTGGTCGGAGAGCACCATCTCGGTCACCATGGTCGGTGCAGAAGGCTTGTCCATCACAAAGCGCGCCTGCTTGGCCAGCTTGTCTGAGAGCACGTACAGATCAGCCCGTACCGGCTCGTTCCGACTCTTGCCAATCCAGAGCTCGATGCGCTGGTAGGTCACGCCTTTGCGGCTGGCGCTCAGACTCAGGTGTACGCAGGTCTGCTTGGCCGCAGCACCGCTGTCATCGCAGGGTTCTTCGCCAACCAGCTTGCCGGTGTAGTCCTCGGCCCAGCTCATGGTGGCCACGTCGCCGGTGGAGGCATCCCCAAGCAGCTTTTGCATGGGCGTGATGCGCAGCGGTCGCTGGCTGTTTGGCATCAGGAGCCAGAAGTCGTCGCCCAGCATCAGCACCTTCTGCCCGGCCTCGGCCGGACTCTGCATCAGCACCAGCGACTGGCGCTTGGCCTGGGCGAATACCTTGTAGCGGCGCTCCTTGTCAGGCGTGCCGTCGGCGTTCACCACATTGATCTGCGTCTCCACCTGCAGGTTGTCGGCGCTCATGCGGTATTTGTCGGTGGCTTTGAGCAAAGCGGCCACGTCCTGCGCCTGGGCAGCCAGAGCGATCAGGGCGGTAGCAGCGGCAAGTGTGAATCTAAATGTTTTCATATGAAATTCCTTATCGGCAGTATCAAAGTTAACTGTCATCCCGGGCTTATTTTTCTGTCATCCCGGACTCACTTTGCTGTCATCCCGGGCTTGACCCGGGATCCAGTGCCACGCACACACTGGATTGCGGATCAAGTCCGCAATGACACAGACTGCGGCAATGACACCGACTGCGGCAATGACACAGACTGCGGCAATGACAACGACTGCGGCAATGACACAGACAGCGGCGATGACACAGACTGCGGCGACGACACCGACTGCGGACACGACGCAGACTGCGGCAACGACGG
>QYPX01000072.1 GCA_007280205.1 Comamonadaceae bacterium | reverse complement strand
GGTCTGCACGACCGAGCAAGTCGCTTCCCAACAAACCAGATCAGGCGCAGGTGCCTTGATGGGCGCCATTGCAGGTGGCGCCATGGGCAATGCGGTCGGTGGTGGCGCCGGCAAGGCGGCAGCCACTGTGCTTGGCATCATTGGCGGCGCGGCTCTCGGCGACAGCCTGGAGGGCTCGCCCAGCGCGCAATTTCAGAACATCCAGCGCTGCACCACGCAGAACGCTCTTGAAAACAGGGCCATTGCCTACAGCGTCGTCTATGAATTTGGAGGCAAACAGTACACCGTGCAAATGCCTTCTGACCCCGGACCTACCCTGCAGCTCCAAGTCACGCCAGTGGGAACCGTCTCGCAGATCGCAGCGCCAACCAGCACGGTGACTTATGCGCAGCCGCTCTATCAGGAGCCCACCTACATCGTCTCCGAGCCGCGGGCCTATTACGGCTATCCGGCTTACTACAGCCAAGCCAATTACGTGCCGATCGCCGCCTTGATGGGAATGGGGATATGGTTTGGCAGCCACGGACATCGGCACAGTCGTCACTGGCGCTAGATCCGCAAACGCCGGGGTCTCTTGCTCTTGCGCTTTCCCGACCTCAGTTGGCGCCAACAAGACCAAGAGTGGAAAGAAACAGAAGGTGATTCGAGTCCGCCAGGGCATCGACTGCTGAAAAGTGGTTGCGCCCCGGGAGCGGCACGTCGTGTCGAAAACAGTGGGGCCAGGAACTTCGAATGAGCGCGTTCTGGCGATGGAACTCCGCACTTTCATCTCCACCAACGGCGGTGACCATCGGCACAGCCAGTCTGGGTCGATAGTTGACAGGACTGAGCTTGGCCGCGCCAACTCGATTCAACCGAATGTCATCCTTCAGAAAGGGTGCGCGTGCCAACGGTGCAAGATCGTACAGACCACTGATACACACAATGCCATGCACGACATCGGCTGGAAGCGAGTGATCCCAATTCGACCAGTCGGCGGCGGCCATCATCGCAGCCAGGTGGGCACCGGCAGAGTGGCCAGCAATCACGATTCTTTGCGGATCGAAGCCCATGGCTGCGGCGTTCTTGTAAAGCCAGCCGACTGCGCGCAAGAGTTGCCGAACCATTTCCTCCATCGAAGTGCCGGGAGCAAGACCATAGTTCACTACCGAGAGGTTGACCTCTCTGGCGCCAAACGCCGGCGCAAGAAAACTGAAATCACTTTTGTCGAGGCTACGCCAATAGCCTCCATGAATAAAGACGAGAAGCGGCTTACCCCGCCTCTCGGCGTGAAAGAAGTCAAGCTTTTCGTCACTTGAGCTTGCGTAGGCCAGGTCAATCTCGGCGGTCAAGGCCTTGCGCGTGCGAACCGAGTCGGCTCGCCACCGCGCAAAATAGGCAGAATGGTCAGGCACCGCTGCACGGGCGTTGTATTGGCGGTCAAGTTCGGTGGGGTTGAGCATCGCGATCACCTCAGTTCACGTCATGGAGCTGAAAAATGTCGTCTACGGCATCACCGCGACCCGGCGCTTCTTCAGGATAACCACCGGTGCAGGGGCTTCATTGCGGGCCAGCGGCCAGGGCGGGGACTCTCTTGAAAACTCCTGCTTTGCGTCCTTGGACGCGTTGGCAACTGCCTTCGCTACCTCCTTGGTCTTGAGCGGCGTCACGTGATCGCCAACCACCTGCACATACTCACCATCAGGCGTCACGGCCAGCGCGCCAACCTGGGCGCCCTTGCTTACGCTGCCCAGCAGCTTTAACTCATCACCTTCGGGCCGTTCATGCGTGTGCCTTGACCAGGCGGCCGTGCCAAGCACAACCCTCCAGCCCGGCTTGCGCGGTTTGCGTTGTGCTTGACTGTTAGAGCTGAGCGCTTCAGAGGGCAGCTGAATTTGCATCCGGAATGTGCTTGGAATGACGCGATGGGGAACCTATTGTCGCCGACGATGGCCTTGCGTTCAAGGACGCTGCTTGGCACGCCTTTCCATCATGAATAGAACTCGATTACGCCCCTGTTCCTTGGCGCGGTACATCGTCGCATCGGCCCACTTCAATAGCTCTTCCACGTTCTGGTGTTGCGGCCCGATCAGCACCACGCCATTAAAAAGCCGCCCGAAGGCGGCTCCGATGCCCGGCTGGAGTGCTTACTTCGCGCCCGGCACCTTACCTTCCACGCCCTTGACGAAGAAGTTAAGTCCACCGAGGAACTTGTCGTCTGCGACGGCGTCCTTGGCCACCTGCACCTTGCCGGTGTTGTCGGTGATCGGGCCCTTCCAGATCACGAAGCTGCCGTCAGCCAGACCCTTCTTGACTTCGGCCACTTTGGCCTTGGTTTCGGCGGGCACGTCTTCAGCGATCGAGACGATGTCGATCGCGCCTTCCTTCACACCCCACCACGCGCCTGTGCCACCCTTCCAGGTACCGTCCAGCGCTTCCTTGGTGGCCTTGATGTAGTACGGACCCCAGTTGATCACGGCCGAGGCCAGATGGGCTTTCGGGCCATAGGCGGTCATGTCCGAATCCCAGCCGAAAGCGCGCTTGCCCTTGGCCTCGGCGGTCTTCAGCACAGCGGGTGAATCGGTGTTCTGGAACAGCACGTCAGCACCACCGTTGATCAGCGAGGTAGCGGCTTCGGTTTCCTTCGGTGGGTTGAACCACTCGTTAACCCACACCACCTTGGTCTTGATCTTGGGGTTGCTCGACTGCGCGCCGAGCGTGAAGCTGTTGATGTTGCGCACCACTTCCGGAATTGGCACCGAGGCCACCACGCCCAGCGTGTTGGTTTTGGTCATCTTGCCCGCAATCACGCCGGCCATGTAGGCACCCTCATAGGTGCGGCTGTCATAGGTGCGCAGGTTCTCGGCTTGCTTGTAGCCGGTAGCGTGCTCCAACTTGACGTCCTTGCTGTCGGCGGCGACCTTGAGCATGGTCTCCATGTAGCCGAAGGTGGTGCCAAAGATCAGCTTGTTGCCCTGGCCTACCATGTCGCGGATAACGCGCTCGGCATCGGCCGACTCGGGCACGCTTTCGACAAACGAAGTCTTGATCTTGTCGCCAAATTCCTTTTCCAGCGCCTTGCGGCCGTTGTCGTGCGCAAAAGTCCAGCCACCGTCACCCACCGGGCCGACATAGGCAAACGCAATCTTCAATGGCTCGGCCTTGGGCGCTGAAGCAGCGGCTGCGGGAGCCGATGCGGCCGGCGTGGCAGGTGCCGCCGCCTCTTTCTTGCCGCAGCCCACCAGGGCGGCCGAAGCGACTGCCGTCAGTGCAGCGATTCGCAGTAGGGAACGTTTTTGCAGGTCGGTCATGTGATTTCCTTTATTGTTGGACAGTTTGCGGGAGGGGGTGGAGAAAAACAGGATTATGAACCGGAAAAATCAGTTTCCGGGGTGAAACGACTTGCCCATGGAGGCCGGCATATTGATGCGGATCCACTGCGGGTTGCGCGAGATCAGTGCCAGCACCACGATAGTCGCAAGGTAAGGCAGCATGGTCAGGAACTGACTTGGAATCTCCACCCCTGCCCCCTGCAAGTGAAACTGCAGCATGGTCACACCACCAAACAGATAGGCCCCAAGCAGCACACGGGCCGGGCGCCAGGTGGCAAATGTCGTCAGAGCCAAGGCAATCCAGCCCTTACCGGCGACCATGCCCTCGACCCACAAAGGTGTGTAGACGATGGAAACATAGGCCCCGGCCAGGCCGCACAGGGCGCCCCCAGCCATCACTGCCAGCAGGCGAATGCGGCGCACCGGATAGCCCAGCGCATGCGCGGCTTCCGGACTCTCGCCAACGCAGCGCAGCACCAGACCGGCGCGTGTGCGGTACAGAAACCAGATCATGCCCAGGGCCAGCAGCACGGTCAGGTAAACCAGCGGATGATGCTGAAAGAACGCCGGGCCGAGCAGTGGAATGTCTGACAGCCAGGGCACGGCAAAGTTGGGCCGTGGCGGAATTCTTTCCTGCACATAGCTGATGCCGGCAAAAGCCGAGAAGCCAGCACCAAAGAGGCTGACCGCCAGACCGGTCGCGTACTGGTTGGTATTGAGCCAGATCACCAGGCCGCCAAAAATCAGCGCCAGCAAGGCACCGGCGCCAATGCCGGCAACAAAGCCCAGCGTGTCACTGCCGGAATGAACCACGGCGGCAAAGCCGGCAATCGCGGCGCACAGCATCATGCCCTCGGCGCCCAGATTGACGATGCCGGCCTTCTCGTTGATCAGCAGCCCCAGCGAAGCCAGCGCCAGCACGGTGCCGGCGTTCAGGGTGGCTGCAATCAGCAGTGCGTAGGATTCCATCACTTGCCCCACTTCAGTCGGTAATTGACCAGCGTGTCGCAGGCCAGCAGGCAAAACAGCAAGAGTCCCTGAAAAACGCCGGTCAGCGACTTGGGCAAGCCCAGGCGCGACTGCGCCAGTTCGCCACCAATGTAGAACATGCTCATCAGCAAAGCGGAAAGAACCATGCCCACCGGATGCAGGCGACCGACAAAAGCGACGATGATGGCGGCAAAGCCGTATCCCGCCGGCACATAGGGCGTGAGTTGCCCGATGGGACCGGCCACTTCCAGCGCGCCAGCCAGGCCGGCACTGGCACCCGAGATCAACAAGGCAACCCACAGGGCACTGCGCGAAGAAAACCCGGCGTAGCGCGCCGCGGCCGGTGCCAGACCACCCACCTGCAACGAAAAGCCGGCGCGCGTGCGAAACAGGAAGATCCAGGACGCCAGCACGCCCAGCAGCGCAAGAAAAACGCCAATGCTGATGCGTGAGCCGTCAAACAGGCGCGGGATGCGCGTCACCAGGGCAAAGGTCTGGGTCTGCGGAAAGTTGTAGCCCTGCGGGTCTTTCCATGGGCCCGACACCAGGTAGCTCAGCAACTGCACGGCGACATAGACCAGCATCAGGCTGACCAGAATCTCGTTGGCGTTGAAGCGATCGCGCAGCCAGGCTGTGATGCCAGCCCAGACCATGCCACCGGCCACGCCCGCGAGCAGGATGGGGACCACAATCCAGCCACTGCTGTTCTGGTCGGCCAGCAAAGCCACGCCACCGGCAGCAATGGCGCCCAGCACATACTGGCCCTCGGCGCCGATGTTCCAGACGTTGGAGCGAAAACAGACCGCCAGACCCAGCGCAATCAGCAGCAAAGGCGTTGCCTTGACGGTCAGCTCACCCAGCGCGTAGGCGCTGCGGATCGGCTCCCAGAAGAAGACGCGCAAGCCGCTCACCGGGTCCTTGCCCAGCGCCGCAAACAGCGCTACGCCAATCAGCACGGTCAGCAGCAGTGCCAGCAGGGGCGAGGCATAGCTCCAGACACTGGACGGCGCAGGCCGGGCTTCGAGCCTAAGCATGCTGCGCCCCGGTGAACATCTCGTTTCGTGTTGGGGACAGAGCTGGTTCGCTTCGCGTAACTGCGGTCTGTCCCGCAAGATCCCAAAGACCGCTCATCCACTCCCCCACTTTCTCAACCGTCGCCTGGGCGATCGGCAAGGCCGGCGAGAGGCGACCGCGCGCCATCACGTGCACGCGGTCGCAGAGTTCGAACAACTCGTCGAGCTCTTCGCTGACCAGCAGCACGGCACAGCCGGCGTCGCGCATGGCCAGAATTTCACCCCGAATCTGCGCTGCTGCGCCTACATCCACACCCCAGGTCGGCTGCGACACGATGAACAACTTGGGATTGGCGTCAATCTCCCGACCGACGATGTACTTCTGCAGATTGCCGCCGGAGAGTGAGCGCGCCACTGCAGTCGGACCGGAAGCCTTGATATGGAAGCGTTCGATGATGCGCCTGGCATGGCCTTCAAGCTGCTTGACACCGATCCAGCCACCGGCAAAGCGCGGATGCGAAATGGCTTCGCTGCGTGTCAGCAACAGGTTGTGTGAGAGGCCTAACGTCGGTACCGCGCCCCGTCCAAGCCGCTCCTCGGGAACAAAATGCAGGCCAAGCTGGCGCCGCGCCTTCGGACGCAAGCCCGATGCGTCGACGTCGCCGATCTCAATCGTTCCCTTTGGCGAGCGAACATCCTCGCCCGACAAGGCGTAGAGCAACTCCTTTTGCCCATTGCCCGAAACACCCGCAATGCCCACCACCTCGCCGGCATGAACTTCGAGCGTGACATCGTGGAGATCCACACCGAACTGGTCCTCGCGCGGCAGCGACAGCGCGCACACACGCAGCACCGGTGCACCCAGTTGCGACTGCCGCCGCGTCAGTTTGGGCGGCTCAGCCCCAATCATCAGGCGCGACAAAGAGGCATTGGACTCCTGCGCCGGCTGGCAAACTCCGGTCACCCTGCCGCTGCGCAACACGGTACAGACGTCGCACAGCGCGCGGATTTCATGCAGCTTGTGGCTGATGTACAGAATGCTGCAACCCGCGCTGGCCACTTTTTTCAGCACCACAAACAGCTTCTCCACGGCTTGCGGCACCAGCACCGACGTCGGCTCATCGAGAATCAGCAGTTGCGGCTGCGTCAGCAAAGCGCGGATGATTTCAACGCGCTGCATCTCACCCACACTCAAGGTGTGCACCGGGCGCGTCGGGTCTATGTCGAGTCCGTACTCGGACGCCTTGGCAGTGATGCTCTGCGTCACTTCGGCCAGACTCAGGCTCTTGTCCAGCCCCAGCCAGACGTTCTCGGCCACGGTGATGGTGCCAAACAGGCTGAAGTGCTGAAACACCATGGCGACGCCCAAGGCGCGCGCTTCCTGCGGGTTGCGGATCTGCACCGGCTGGCCGTTGAACAGAATGCTGCCGGCGTCGGGCTTGACCGCACCGTAAATGATCTTCATCAGGGTCGATTTGCCAGCGCCGTTTTCACCCAGAACCGCATGGATTTCGCCCGGCATGACGCTCATCGACACCGCGTCATTGGCGCGCACACCAGGATAGCCCTTGCTGATGTCAGTAAGCTGAAGGCGCGCTGTCGTCATGCTGTGGGTGGACTTGCGCTCGCCTTGTCGATTTCCGTACGCAACTCTGCATAGTTGCGTGTGACGGGAAAATTCGGAAATTCATCGATCACGTTTTGCGGCGGGCAAAACAGTATGCCTGCATCGGCCTCGGCCAGCATCGCCGTGTCGTTGTAGGAATCGCCGGCGGCAATAACCTTGAACCTGATTTCCTTGAAGCGTCGCACCGCTTCCATCTTCTGGTTCGGCATGCGCAGGTGGTAGTTCACCAGCATGCCGTTGGCGTCGGCTTCGAGCTTGTGGCACATCAGCGTTGGCATGCCAAGTTGCTCCATCAGCGGCATGGCGAATTCGTAAAAAGTGTCAGAAAGAATGATCACCTGGTAGTCGCGCCGCAGTGTGTCGAGAAACTCCTTGGCACCAGCCAGTGGATGCGTCCCGGAAATGACCTCGCGGATGTCGCGCAAACCGAGCCCATGCTGGCGCAGCAGATCGAGCCGGTATTTCATCAACTTGTCGTAATCGGGCTCGTCGCGCGTCGTGCGGCGCAATTCCGCAATGCCGGTACGCTGCGCAAATTCAATCCAGATTTCCGGAACCAGCACACCTTCAAGATCAAGACAAACTAATTGCACCAGGATTCTCCAATAGCGGGCGTCGACGCGGGAGCGCCGGCAGGTCGTCGGGAATCATAAGGCAAATGACCTGGCGTTCAGGCTGATACAGGCGCTCGGCGGTGCTTCAAATCCAGTTTTCCAGCCGCAGCCCCGGTACTCTTTCAAACTCGCGCACGTTGTTGGTCACCAGCGTGACGTCAAGCGCAAGCGCGTGGGCAGCGATCTGCTGGTCAAGCGGGCCTATTGGCGTGCCTTGCTGCTCCAGGTAAGCCCGCAGCTCACCGTATTTGCGCGCAGCGCCAAGGTCGTAGTCGAGCACAGCCAAAGGAGACAGAAACTTCTCCAGCGTCGTGCGATTGCGCACGGAGCCACTCTTGCACACGCCCCAGTACAGCTCGCTGGCGGTGATCGCTGAAATGCCCAAGCCGTCGACTTCGTGCTCGACAAAGCGCGCCAGCACGGCAGCCGGCCGGGCATTGATCACGTAGGTGCAAATATGGGTATCGAGCAAATAGCGAATGGGCAGGCTTTGTGAGGCAGTACTCATGGCCCGACTCAGCCCTTGGCCACAGAGAACAGCGCTTCACGATCATCCTGGCGCGCAGGCTGCGAACGCTCCATGATGAACCCCGGCTCAAACTCATCGAGCGCGCTCAGCAGGTTCTGCATCGGCGCCTTTGCCTGGCTGCTCAGCACCACGTCGGCCCCCACGCGGCGAACAAAAACCTCTGTCCCTTCAAAGCGAAACTCTTTGGGCAGGCGCACCGCCTGGCTGCGCCCGTGGAAAAACAGCTTGGCGCGCGCGGGCGAATCGATGTTGGACTTCATGGCAGCTTTCTGGAGCAAGTGATAGATACCAAATATATACCAATTTCACGCCAGCGGCAAACAACCATACACCCCCACGCCTTGCGATGGGCTTCCTGAACTTAGAAGTGGCTTAGACAAAACAACTTCATCCGCCTCTGGATTGACCAATGAAATCACTTCTGCTTCTGCTGAATGGAAGCCAAGATTCATCAGCAGAGCGTGAGAACGAAAGTTCTGTGCCTTGAGCACTGCAACGACTGTGCTAACTTTGTAATTTGAAGCAAGTTCACGCAGCATTGCGGCTACCGCACTGCGACCCAAACCCTTTCGCCAATATTTGCTTGAGAGTTCGTACGCGACGTAGCACAGTCCGGTTTCAAGGACAGTTGCCTGAACATAGCCAGCCAGTTCCTTGTTGGAAAGTCGAATAACCCAGTTCAGCCAATGTTGCTTTCCATCCGGGGACTGTCTCGACTCAAGCTTCTTGAAGCGGTTAACCAGCCAATCTTCTGACTGCGGCGGACTGTTCTCAAATTCGTAGATTGCTGGATCGGACAAGACTGCGAACATCTCACGAGCATGACTTACCGCTTGAGGTTCGAGAATACAGAGGTCTGCAACTAGGGTGTTCATGCGAAAGAGAAATTTGGTGCACTAGTCTATGCTTTCTCGCATGTCGAATTGGCGGACAAGTTTGAACGTCGGCTTGCGCTGCTTATGGAAGGTCAACTACAAACGCCACCCGCAGAGCTTGGGGTATGGGTTCCCGCCGACTTAGTTGCGACATAACTTGCAAGCAAGTTAGTCTGCACTGGAACTTCGTTTTCTGGGCATTTGACAGTATGAGGCGGGGACTCGCACCCCAAGCTCTGCCACAGCAAGCGGCGGGCATGATCGTCAAAATCCGTTATGCTTCCCCCTGCAAGCAAGGCGAGCGGTGATCCCGCCAGCGTTGCCGCATGGTTTGGGCAACGCTGGCTAAGCGCCACGCGCAGCACCGAGTTCCGATCATCTGCCGCAGGACACGACCCTGCAAGGAGAAATGCCGATGCCACAGCACGAAGCCCTTCGTCTGCATGTACCAGAGCCCACCGGGCGACCAGGTCATGACACAGACTTTTCTTACCTCCCGATCTCCAAAGCCGGCAGCGTGCGACGCCCGCCGGTGGATGCCACGCCCGCGCAGACCAGCGACCTGGCGTTCACGCTGATACGGGTGCTCGACGAAGACGGACAGGCGGTCGGGCCTTGGGTACCGAATCTGGACGTCGACCGGATGCGCTACGGCTTGCGGGCCATGATGAAAACCCGCGCCTTTGATGCCCGCATGGTGATTGCGCAGCGACAGAAAAAGATCTCGTTCTACATGCAGTGTCTGGGCGAAGAGGCGATCGCCACCGCCCACGCGATGGCCCTGAGCGAAGGCGATATGTGCTTTCCGACCTACCGCCAGCAGGGTCTGCTGCTGGCGCGCGAGGATGCATCGATGGTGGACATGATCTGCCAGCTCTTTTCCAACGAGCACGACCCGCTCAAGGGACGCCAGTTGCCAGTCATGTATTCGAGCAGGAAGCAGGGCTTCTTCTCGATTTCCGGCAACCTCGCTACGCAGGTGATTCAGGCGGTCGGCTGGGCCATGGCCTCTGCCATCAAGGGCGACACCAAGGTGGCATCAAGCTGGATTGGCGACGGCGCCACGGCAGAAGCCGACTTTCATACCGGATTGACCTTCGCCCACGTTTACCGCGCGCCGGTAATTCTGAACGTGGTCAACAACCAGTGGGCGATCTCGACCTTCCAGGCCATCGCCGGGGGCGAGGGAACCACCTTTGCAGCAAGAGGCGTTGGCTGCGGTATTGCTTCGCTGCGGGTCGATGGCAATGACTTTCTGGCGGTCTACGCGGCGTCCCAATGGGCACTGGAGCGGGCTCGCTCGAACCTGGGGCCGACACTGATCGAGTGGGTCACTTACCGCGCCGGCCCCCACTCGACTTCTGACGACCCGAGCAAATACCGGCCGGCCAGCGATGCAGCTCGATTTCCTCTGGGCGACCCGATTGCCCGGTTGAAACAGCACTTGATTGTCTTGGGCGCATGGTCCGAATCCGAGCATCAGGCCGCACAGGAGCAGGTGCAGGCCGAGGTTGCCGCCGCGCAGAAAGAGGCCGAGAGCTACGGCACACTGGCCGATGGCCACATGCAAAGCCCGGCTGCCATGTTTGAAGACGTCTACAAAGACATGCCGGCTCATTTGCGCCGGCAGCGTCAGGAACTGGGAATCTGATGATGGAAACCACCCCTATGACGATGATCCAGGCGCTGCGCTCGGCCATGGATGTGATGCTGGAGCGCGACGACAACGTCGTTGTCTACGGCCAGGACGTTGGCTATTTTGGCGGCGTCTTTCGCTGCACCGAAGGTCTGCAGAAGAAGTACGGCACCTCGCGCGTGTTCGACGCGCCGATTTCCGAAGGCGGCATCGTTGGCACAGCGGTGGGCATGGGTGCCTACGGCCTGCGCCCGGTGATCGAAATCCAGTTTGCAGATTACGTTTACCCGGCAACCGATCAGATCGTGTCGGAGGCAGCGCGCCTGCGCTACCGCTCGGTCGGCGATTTCACGGCACCGATCACGATCCGCATGCCCTGCGGCGGTGGCATCTACGGCGGCCAGACACACAGCCAGAGCCCGGAATCCGTGTTCACCCAGGTCTGCGGTCTGCGCACCGTGATGCCATCGAATCCCTACGACGCCAAGGGTCTGCTGATTGCCTCGATCGAGAACGACGACCCCGTGATCTTTCTGGAACCCAAACGCCTCTACAACGGCCCGTTTGATGGCCACCACGACAAGCCGGTGGTGCCCTGGTCCAAGCACGCTATGGGCAATGTGCCCGAGGGCTATTACACAGTTCCGTTGGACACGGCAGCAGTATTCAGGCCGGGCCAGGCCCTGACCGTCATTACCTACGGCACCATGGTTTTTGTGGCCGAGGCCGCCGCCAACGAGACCGGCATCGACGCCGAGATCATCGACCTGCGCTCGATCTGGCCGCTTGATCTGGAGACTATCGTCAACTCCGTCAAGAAGACCGGACGCTGCATCGTGCTGCATGAAGCAACACGCACCAGCGGCTTCGGCGCGGAACTGGTGTCACTGATCCAGGAGCACTGTTTCTATCACCTGGAAGCACCGATCGAGCGCGTGACCGGCTGGGACACACCCTACCCGCATGCCCAGGAATGGGCTTACTTTCCCGGACCGGCGCGCGTGGGCGCTGCGTTCAAACGCACGCTGGAGGCATGATGGGAATTCACACAATCAAGATGCCCGACATTGGCGAAGGCATTGCCGAAGTCGAGCTTGTCGCCTGGTATGTCAAGGTCGGCGATCTGGTGGCCGAAGACCAGATTCTGGCCGATGTCATGACCGACAAGGCCACGGTCGAAATTCCATCACCGGTGGCTGGCAAGGTGCTCTTGCTGGGTGGCGCCGTCGGCCAGGTGATGGCTGTTGGCTCTGACCTGATTCAGATTGAAGTCGAAGGCACGGGAAAATCAAGCCCCCACGCTCCGCGCATCGCGTCGTCGCTGCCCCCCGAGGGGGCTGATCCGGCTTGAGGCGGCCCGGCGCCGGATCGATCGTCGGCACCCGCGACCGTCGTCGAGCCGACAGCGACGGTCGCGGCACCACCGCCTGCACAGCGGGAAGCGGCCGCTGCAACGGGAGTTGCCACCGTTCATGCCCGCGCCAGCGGCGACAAACCGATCGCCTCCCCCGCAGTGCGACGCCGCGCCTGGGACCTTGGCATTGAGTTGCAGTTTGTAGCGGGTACGGGAATGGCGGGGCGCATCACGCAGCAGGACTTGGACGCCTATGCGGGCCGTGCCGGACAAGCGACCAGTGCGACGCAGGCCGACCAGCGTTACACCCAGCGCAGCGCCGAAGAATCGATCCCGGTGATTGGCCTGCGGCGCAAGATTGCGCAGAAGATGCAGGAGGCCAAGCGCCGCATACCGCACTTCACTTACGTCGAAGAGATCGATGTGACCGAGCTTGAAGCCCTGCGCACGCGCCTGAATGCCAAGTACGGCACACAGCGCCCTCGCCTGACCCTGATGCCCTTCCTGGTGCGTGCCGTGGTACTGGCGGTGCGCGAGTTTCCGCAGGTCAACGCGCGCTACGACGACGAGGGCGCGGTGGTGACGCGCTATGCAGCCGTGCATCTGGGCGTGGCAACGCAGACCGATGGCGGGCTCATGGTGCCCGTCTTGCGCCACGCCGAAACGCGCGACCTGTGGGCCTGCGCCGCCGAGGTGCTGCGCCTGAGCGAGGCGGCGCGCGCCGGCAAGGTCACACGCGAGGAACTGACAGGATCCACCATCACTATCACCAGCCTCGGAGCGCTCGGCGGCATCGTCAGCACACCGGTCATCAACCACCCGGAAGTCGCCATCGTGGGCGTGAACCGCATGGTCGAGCGACCCATGATCCGCAATGGCGCGGTGGTGGCGCGGCAGATGATGAACCTGTCTTCCTCTTTCGACCATCGCGTGGTGGACGGCATGCACGGCGCCGAGTTTGTCCAACTGCTGCGGGGCTATCTTGAGTGCCCGGCCACCCTGTTCGTGGAGTAAGCCATGGAGACACTGCAAACCACGCTGCTCATCATTGGCGGCGGTCCCGGTGGCTATGTCGCCGCCATTCGTGCCGGGCAACTCGGTATCACCACCACGCTGATCGAGGGCGAACAACTCGGCGGCACCTGTCTGAACATTGGCTGCATTCCGTCCAAGGCACTGATCCATGCCGCCGAGGCGTTTCACCAAACCTGCCACTACGCCGGCAAATCGCCCCTGGGCATCCAGGTTGACGCGCCGCGCATTGACCTGACGCAGACCGTGCGCTGGAAAGACGGCATCGTCCGGCGTCTGACGCAGGGTGTGGCAGCCTTGCTCAAGAAGAACGGCGTCACCGTCATCAAAGGCTGGGCGCGGGTCGTCGACGGCAAGACGGTCGAGGTGCAGCCAGCCAACGCCGCAGCAGCGCAACGCATCGTTTGCGAGCACCTGCTGCTGGCGACCGGCTCCAGCGAAGTCACCCTGCCGGGTCTGCCGTTTGGCGGTCGCGTCATCTCCTCGACACAGGCGCTGTCACCGACCACACTACCGAAACGCATGGTGGTGGTCGGCGCCGGCTATATCGGCCTCGAACTCGGCATCGTCTACCGCAAGCTCGGCGCTGAAGTGACCGTGGTGGAAGCGCTGGAGCGCATCCTGCCGATCTACGACGAGGAACTGGTGAAGCCGGTCGCTGCCTCGCTGCGCAAACTCGGCGTGCAAGTGCTGCTGGGCTGCAAGGTGCGGGGGCTCAACGCAGCGGGCGATGCGGTGCAGCTCAGCAACGCGAGTGGTGAAATCTCGGAACTGCCAGCCGATCAGGTGCTGGTGGCGATTGGCCGCGCGCCGCGCAGCCAGGGCTTTGGCCTGGAGTCCCTGCTGCTCGACATGAATGGCCGCGCCGTGAAGATCGACGATCAGTGTAAAACCTCGATGCGCAACGTCTGGGCGATTGGGGATGTGACGGGTGAGCCCATGCTGGCGCACCGTGCCATGGCGCAAGGCGAACTGGTGGCCGAAATCATCGCCGGCAAGCGGCGTCGCTTTGCGCCGGCGGCGATTGCTGCGGTCTGCTTCACGGACCCCGAAATTGTGGTGGCGGGCCAGATGCCGCAGCAGGCGGCGCTGGCTGGTCTGGACTGCATCCAGGCCAGTTTCCCGTTCGCTGCCAACGGACGCGCCATGACGCTGGAAGCCGGCGACGGTTTTGTGCGCGTGGTGGCGCGGCGCGACAACCACAGGATCGTCGGCTGGCAAGCCGTGGGGATCGGGGTCTCCGAACTGAGCACGGCGTTCTCACATTCACTGGAAATGGGTGCCTGTCTGGAAGACGTTGCAGCCACCATCCATGCGCACCCGACACTGGGTGAAGCGGTGCAGGAAGCCGCACTGCGCGCGCTCGGCCACGCACTGCATATCTGAGATTTTGTGGGACAGACCAAAGCTACACGAAGTGAGCGTGCTCTGTCCCCAACTTGAAACAGGATGTCGGCTGTCTATCTTGTGGGACAGACCAAAGCTACACGAAGTGAGCGTGCTCTGTCCCCAACTTGAAACGGGATGTCGGCTGTCTATCTTGCGGGACAGACCGCAGCTCGCGCGTTGTGGGCCAGCTCTGTCCCCAACTCGAAACAGGATGTTCGTGAATTCAGATGCCGGCGAGAGAACGAAGGCCACCTGGATCGTCCACCTTCACCAATCGCCCTGACCCGCTGATAAGGCTGCGCTCGCGCAAATGGCGCAACACCCTGGACAAGGTTTCGGGCGCGATCCCGAGCTGCGCCGCAATCGAGCGCTTGCGCTGTTGCAGTTGCACCGCCATCAGGCCTTTGTCGCCAGTCTGTGCGTGACGCAGCAACCACTCGGCGCAGCGCGCCTCGGCATCCTTGGCGAGCCGGCTGACCGAAAACTCGGTTTGCTGACGATGCGCCATGGCCACATCGTGCAGGACCGCCTGCGCTGAGGGCGACATGGCCGCCAGCGACCGATGAAAGTCGGCTATCGGCACCTGACGAAGAGAAATATCGGTTTCTGACACTGCATCCACCGCATGGGGCAGGCCCAGGACTGCAGAGCTCGCATCGAGCCAGCACGGCCCTTCCACCACACCCAGCTGGTGCTCCATGACGGCCTCTTCCATGATGCCCAGGGCAATCCGGCCGGACTCGATATAGGTAACCCAACGTGAAGTCTCGGAGCGCGTGAGCAATCGCTCGCCCCGCGCCAGAACCCGTGTTTCAGCAGGCAGTTCAATAATTTCAGCGGTCAGCATGGATGCGACTGTGCCGCGCTTGAGCCCTCCAGACCTTGAGCAAAATCAAACAATCTTGAGTAAAAGTCTCACAAGACCAGCAAAGCTCGGAAATCGTTGACATTGGTGAAAGTCGGACCCGTCATCACCAGATCATCCAGCGCGCAAAAGTACCCGTAGGCATCGTTGCGCTCAAGGAAATTCTCGATTTTCATTCCAGCCGCCAGCGCCCGACTTAGCGTTGCCGGTTCGACCCGGGCACCGGCATTGCCTTCCATGCCATCAATACCATCTGTATCGGCTGCCAGTGCCCAGACCTTGGGCTGACCCTGCAGTGCCTGCGCCAGTCCCAGGCAGAACTCGCCGGCGCGACCGCCCCGGCCACGCACGCTGCCGGTTGCAGGGGTACGCACCGTTACCGTGGTTTCACCGCCGCTGATAATGACGCAAGGCCTGGCGAACGGCTCGCCCTGGTTCGCAACAAAGCGCGCCAGCGCAGCGTGAACCTTGCCCACCTCGCGAGATTCGCCTTCCATCTCGTCGCTCAGAACATAGGCCGACAAGCCGGCCTGGCGCGCCGCCTGGGCGGCTGCCTGCAAAGACTGGCCGGGCGTTGCGATCAGATGCAGTTCGGTCTGGTCAAATTCAGGCCTCCCGGGCTTGGGCGTCTCCAGCGTGCCACCTCGCAGCGCATCCATCAGCGCTTGCGGCAGCGCAATGCCGAATCGCTTCAGGATCGACAGCGCATCGGCACAAGTGCTGGTGTCGGGAACGGTGGGCCCGCTGGCAATGACAGAAGGCTCGTCGCCCGGCACGTCGCTGATGGCCAGCGTCACCACCCGCGCCGGGGCACAGGCCAGTGCCAGCCGCCCACCCTTGACAGCGGAGAGGTGCTTGCGCACGCAATTCATCTCGGCGATGGTCGCGCCCGACTGCAGTAACTCCTTGTTGATGCGCTGCTTGTCCTGCAGCGTTAATCCTTCGGCCGGCAAGCTGAGCAAAGCCGAGCCGCCGCCCGAGATCAGGCACAGCACCAGATCGTCCTCGGTCAAGCCGCGGGTCAGGTCCATGATGCGCTGCGCCGCGGCGATGCCGGCGGCATCAGGCACCGGGTGCGCCGCCTGTACCACCTCAATGCGTTGCACCAAACTGGCGGGGCGCGGCGGGATGTGCTCATAGCGCGTCACCACCAGACCCGACAACGCTGCGTCAGCCGGCCAGTGGGCTTCGACCGCCTGCGCCATCGCGCCCGCAGCCTTGCCGGCACCGAGCACCAGGGTTCTGCCTTTGGGTGGCGTTGGCAAAAAAGCGGCCGTGTTATGCAAGGGCAAGGCCCGCTTTACTGCCACCTCAAAAAGGTAGCGCAAAAATTGCGCTGGCTGCAGGAACGGGTCCGGTGCCATTGATTGGCTATTTCTTGCCCAGTCCCAGACGCTGCGCGCCCTCGGTGTAGAGACGCACTTTTTCCTTCATGAAGGCGTCCATCTGATCCTGTCCGACATTGACCAGTTCAAAACCACTTTTGGCCGCCAGTTCTTTCATCTCGGGGTCATTGTTCAGAGCCGCCCATAGCTCCGATAAACGCTTGCGCACCTCCGGCGTAGCCGATTTTGGAACACCAATACCGCGGTAAGCACCGTCGACCCAGTCCACGCCGAGTTCCTTGAAGGTCGGTACGTCGGGCAGCAAGGGATGGCGCTTGTCCATCGCAATCGCCAGGCCCCGCACGCGGGTCTTGTTGTTGATGGCAAAGGCGGAATAGGTCATCGCGCCGTCAATCTGCGCCCCCAGCACGGCAGTGGCCATGTCGCCAGTGCCCTTGTAGGGGATGTAATTGGTCTTGACCGAGAAGGCGGCGTTCATGCGCTCGTGAGCAGCATGGTTGGCAGAATTCAAGCCGGACCCACCAAGATTGAGCGCACCCGGTGTGGCCTTGGCGGCCTTGATGAAGTCAGCAAAGGTTCTGATCGCGCTTTGCTCGGGCACCACCAGAATATCGGGTGTGAAATGAAACCAGAAAACAGGAGTTACATCCTGCGTCTTGTATTGCACCTGTCCTTCCAGCGGCTGAAAAACGATATGCGGCAGATTGACGCCCACGATATTCAGACCATCGCCGGGCAACTGGTTCATCTGTCCCCACATCAGGCCACCACCCGCACCCGCCTTGTACTGGATGATGGTGTCGATGGCTGGGCATCTCTTTTTCAGCACCACCTGCTGATGACGAGCCGACAGATCGGACTCACCACCGGGCGGAAAAGCCTGCCAGTAGAGCAGGTTCTTGTCGGGGCAACTTTGCGCCAGTGCCAGCGGCGCCAGCAGCACCAAACACAGTGCAAAAAACAGCTTCTTCATCGCCTCTCCTTCAAGTTGTTGTATCGAATTCAAACGAGTGGCCTGGCCATGGCAGCAATACAGTCGCAGGTCGCTTGCGTCACCTGCTGCGTGGTCGCAGTTCCGCCCAGATCGCGCGTGTGCAGCGCAGGCTCGGCAGTGACCTGTTCGATGGCCTGCATCAGAGTGCGCGCCGCGTCCAACTCGCCGAGGTGCTCAAGCAACATCACGCAACTCCAGAAAGTACCGACCGGATTGGCCAGGCCCTGGCCCATGATGTCGAACGCCGAGCCATGGATCGGCTCGAACATGCTCGGGTAACGGCGCTCGGGATCGATGTTGCCGGTGGGCGCGATACCCAGGCTGCCCGCCAGCGCCGCCGCCAGGTCGCTCAGAATGTCAGCGTGCAGATTGGTGGCAACCAGGGTGTCGAGTGTCGCCGGGCGATTGACCATGCGTGCCGTCGCCGCATCAACCAGTTCCTTGTCCCACTTCACGTCCGGAAATTCTCTGGAAATCTGCAGCGCAATCTCGTCCCACATCACCATGGCATGACGCTGCGCATTGGATTTCGTCACCACCGTCAGCAGTTTGCGCGGGCGCGACTGCGCCAAGCGGAAAGCGAAGCGCATGATGCGCTCGACACCGGCGCGCGTCATCATCGAAACATCGGTGGCGGCTTCGATCGGTTGCCCTTGATGAACCCGGCCACCGACGCCGGCGTATTCGCCTTCGGAGTTTTCGCGCACGATGACCCAATCGAGGTCTTGCGGTCGGCAGCGCTTGAGTGGCGCGTCGATGCCGGGCAGGATGCGCGTCGGTCGCACGTTGGCATACTGGTCAAAGCCCTGACAGATCTTCAGGCGCAGCCCCCAGAGCGTGATGTGGTCCGCAATATCCGGGTCACCGGCCGAGCCAAACAGAATGGCGTCCTTCTGACGCAAGGCGTCGAGTCCATCGGCCGGCATCATCTCACCGTGCGCGCGGTACCAGTCACCGCCCCAACCGAAGTTCTCGAATTCGAAGCTGAAACTGCGACTGCTTGAAGCCAGTGCCGCCAGCACTGCCTGACCAGCCGGCACGACTTCCTTGCCAATGCCGTCGCCGGGAATGCAGGCAATTCTGTAAATCTTCATGCGCAACTACTCCCCCAGGTAGGCAGCCCGCACCTTGGGATCCTTCAGCATGACCTTGGCATCACCGGACATCGTCACCAGACCCGAATCCATGACGTAGCCGCGATCCGCAATCGCCAGCGCGCGGCTGGCGTTCTGCTCCACCAGCAGCACCGTTACGCCCTGCGCGTAAACGTCGCGCACCACTTCGAAGATCTTGTCCACCATCAGCGGCGACAAGCCCATCGATGGCTCATCGAGCAGCAGCACCTTGGGTCGGCTCATCAGGCCGCGCCCCATGGCCAGCATCTGCTGCTCGCCGCCTGAGAGCGTTCCGGCCAACTGGTCGCGCCGCTCCTTCAGACGCGGAAAGATGGTGAAAATCTTGTCGATGTCGGCCAGCACATCGGCCTTGTCGGTGCGGATGTAGGCGCCCATCTGCAGGTTCTCGACAATCGTCATGCGGGAAAAAACACCGCGACCTTCCGGCACCATGGCCAGGCCCTGTTTGACCAGGTCCCAGGGACCCTGGCCGCGGATGCTTTTGCCCATGTACTCGATGTCGCCGTCATTGATCGGCAGAATGCCGGTGATGGCTTTCATGGTGGTCGTCTTGCCGGCGCCGTTGGAGCCGATCAGCGAAACCAGTTCGCCCTCATGCACTTCAAAATCAACGCCCTTGACGGCCTGGATACCGCCGTACGCAACCTTAAGACCCGTCACTTTGAGAAGAATAGTCATCGTTAGTTCCTTGAGACCTATTTTTTGTGGGACAGATCTTTAGCTCTGTCCCCAACTGATTAATGACTGGTGCCCAGATACGCTTCAATCACTTTTTCATTCTTCTGCACGTCCGCCGGCGTGCCCTCAGCAATCTGCTTGCCATAGTCCAGCACGGTGACCCGGTCACACAAGCCCATCACCAGTTTGACATCGTGTTCGATCAGCAGGATGGTGCGGTTGTCATTGCGAATCTTGTCGATCAGTTCGCGCAGCATGACTTTCTCGGTCGCATTCATGCCGGCGGCCGGTTCGTCCAGCGCAATCAACTGCGGATCGGTGGCCAACGCACGGGCAATTTCAAGACGGCGCTGGTCACCGTAACTCAGGGTGCGTGCCTTGTAGTCTGTGAACCTGCCAATGCCAACATAATCGAGCAACTCCTGCGCGCGCGCCGCGATGGCTGCCTCTTCGGCCTTGAAGCCACGGGTGCGAAACATCGCTCCGATCAGTCCCGAATGGGTGCGGATATGGCGTCCGACCATGACGTTTTCCAACGCCGTCATCTCTGAAAACAGGCGAATGTTCTGGAACGTGCGTGCAATGCCGGCTTTGGCCACTTCGTGAACTGCTGTCGGCTGGTAGGTCTTGCCGGCCAGCTCGAAGCTGCCACCGTCCGGGGTGTAAAGCCCGGTCAGCACATTGAAGAAGGTTGTCTTGCCGGCGCCATTGGGTCCGATCAGGCCATAAACCTGGCCGCGCAGGATTTTTATGCCCACATCGCTCAGGGCCTGCAGGCCGCCGAAGCGCTTGGACACACCGGCGACGTTGAGTACTGTGTCTGTCATGTTGATCCTTATTCAGTTGGGCACAGAGCTTGTTCGCTTCGCGTAACTACGGTCTGTCCCGCAATTTCATTACTTTTGCAGTGCCTTGCCGTGATCCGGCGAAGGCCACAAACCGCGCGGCCTGGAGAGCATGATGGTGATCATGGCCAGGGCGATCAACAGTTGGCGCAGGATGGCTGAATCCAGGCGGCCATCGGTCATGGCCTGCAGCGGCCCGGCCACATAGCGCAAGACTTCAGGCAGAGCCGACAGCAGCACGGCGCCCAGAATGACGCCTGGCAAATGGCCGATGCCGCCGAGCACCACCATCGCGACGATCATCACCGACTCCATCAGGCTGAACGATTCGGGTGAAATAAAACCCTGAAACGACGCAAACATCGCACCCGAAACGCCACCAAAAGTGGCGCCCATGCCGAATGCCAGCAATTTGAGATTACGCGTGTTGATGCCCATCGCCTTGGCGGCGATTTCATCTTCGCGAATCGCCATCCAGGCACGACCGACACGTGACATTTCAAGCCGGTGCGAAATCACCACACTGAACACCACCAGCGCCAGGAACAGATAGTAGTAAAGCGAGACCGACGCCACTTCAAAACCCGCCACCGTCACGCTCTTGCCCAGATTCAAACCAAAGAAACTCAGCGAGTCAATCTGCCCCAGCCCCTTGGGTCCGTTGGTGATGTTGACGGGATGATCCAGGTTGTTCATGAAGACGCGGATGATTTCACCAAAGCCCAAGGTCACGATGGCCAGATAGTCGCCACGCAAGCGCAAGGTGGGCGCGCCCAGCAGGACCCCAAAAAATCCGGCCAGCGCAGCGGCGGCCGGCACCACAATCCACAGCGGCGTGTGCATGCCCTGCGGGAACATGGCGGTGAACAGCTGAAAAGTCTCGGTCAAATGGGGTGACGCCAGCAGTCCATACATGTAGGCGCCGATGGCAAAAAAGGCGACATAGCCCAGATCGAGCAGACCGGCGTAGCCCACCACAATATTGAGCCCGAGCGCCAGCAGCACATAAAGCAGCGCCATGTCGGCAATGCGGACCCAGGCGTTGCCAAAGCCCTGCAACAGCAGCGGCAACACCAGCAGGGCCGCTGCGGTCAGCAGGAACACGGTGACTTTTCTTTGTTGTTTCATAACAATCCTTAATCAGTTGGGGACAGAACTGGTTCGCTACGCGTAACTACGGTCTGTCCCGCAAGGTTTCATGCCCTATCCGCCACGCGCTCGCCGAGCAGACCCGAGGGCCGCAGCGTCAGCACGCCGATCAAAACAACGAACGCGAAAATGTCGGAATAATGGCTGCCTAGCACACCACCCGTCAGGGCGCCGATGTAGCCCGCACCCAGCGACTCAATCAAGCCCAGCAGGATGCCGCCGACCACGGCGCCGGCCAGGTTGCCGATGCCGCCAAATACGGCGGCCGTGAAGGCCTTCAGCCCTGGCAGAAAGCCCATGCTGTGCTGCACTGTGCCGTAGTTGGCTGCCCACATCACACCGGCAATCGCCGCCAGCACGGCGCCAATCACAAAGGTGGCAGAAATCACCACGTCGGGCTTGACGCCCATCAAGGCGGCAACGCGTGGATTTTCTGCCGTGGCGCGCATGGCACGCCCCAATTTGGTGTAGTTGACCAGCCACATCAGCACCGCCAGCGCCGTCGCCGTCATCCCAAGGATCAGCACCTGGGTGGGTGTGATGACGGCACCACCGATATCAAACGGCGTGCTGGGCATCAAGGTCGGATAGGGTTTGTAGTTCGGCTTCCAGATGATCATGGCCAGCGTCTGCAGCAGCAGCGACATGCCGATGGCGGTGATCAGGGGAGCGAGTTTCGGGCTGTTGCGCAGCGGCCGGTAAGCGACTTTTTCGATGACGAAATTGAGGCTTGCGGCACAGATGCAGGCAATCACGGTGGCAATCAAGAGAATCAGCCAGCCCGGCGCATTGGGCATCGCGTCTTTCATCAGTCCAATGATCGACCAACTGGTCAGTGCTCCGACCATCAGCACCTCGCCATGGGCAAAGTTGATCAGCCCGATGATGCCGTACACCATGGTGTAGCCCAGCGCTACCAGGGCATACATACTGCCCAACACCAGACCATTGATGATCTGCTGTATGAAGGTATCCATAAACTTCTCCGATTTTTGACCGGCGCCTGGAAATCAGCCTCGTTGCTGACGAGCGGCGCCGCCTTGTGAGCTCTACCAGTTCTATAGCAATAAACCTGCCAACACAGAGATCAGAATAGGTTCCGGCAGGTGGTGCAGGCGATTGTAGCCAAGGGGTGGGTGTGCTTCGCGCCCAATCCCCCAAGGTTTACCCTAAGCAGGCCACTGTTGCCTGCTTCAATGGCGATTTTCCTGCTGTTAATATCTTCGCATGAGCGAACTCGCCCCCTACCCCTTCGCAGCGCTGGCACAGCGCATGCTGCGCGAGTTCGACACGCGCAAAACCATTTTCGACCTGCCGCAGCGCAAGTTTGTGCTGGGTGATGCCGAGCACGACCTGTCGGTGCGCTTTCACGGTCACACGGCAGCAACCCCGTTTGGTCCGGCGGCCGGGCCCAATACCCAGTTGGCGCAAAACATCGTGCTGTGCTGGCTCGCCGGTGGGCGCGTCATGGAACTCAAAACGGTGCAGATCAATGACCGCCTGACGTTGCCCCGGCCCTGTATCGACATGCAGACCCTGGGCTACAACGTTGAGTGGTCGCAGGAACTCACGCTCGAACAGTCGCTTGAAGAATACGTCAAGGCGGCGATGCTGATCCGCATTCTGGAGGCCAGCGGCCGCCTGGCTCTGGCGCCGGGCTTCGGGCGCACCGTGTTCGACATGAGCGTGGGCTACGACCTGGCGGGCATCCGCAGCGAACGCGTGCAAGCCTTTCTTCGCGGCATGATGGACGCAAGGCCCGTCGTGGAGCGCCTGCGGCGTGAACTGCCAGCGGAACTGGGCGCGCTGCGCGATCTCGATTTCCAGACCCGCCTCTCAGACACACTGACGCTGAGCACCTTCCATGGCTGTCCGCCGGACGAAATCGAGGCGATGGTCGGCCACCTGATGCAGGAGCACCGGCTGTCCTGCGTCGTCAAGCTCAACCCGACGCTGCTCGGCGCCACCGAGGCACGCCGCCTGTTGCACGACACGCTGGGCTACCGCGAGTTGCGCATCCCCGACAGCGCCTTTGAGAAAGACACGCGCTGGGAGCAGGCCACCGCTTTCCTGGACCGCCTGGGCAACAAGGCGCAGTCCCTCGGTCTGCATCTGGGAGTGAAACTCTCCAACACCCTGCTGGTGGAAAACCACAAAACCTTCTTCCCGCCCAGCGAGCGTGTCATGTACCTGTCGGGTCCGCCGCTGCACGTGCTGGCGATGCATCTGGTGCGGGACCTGCGCCGCCATTTCGGTGACCGCTTTCCGGTTTCCTTTTCGGCCGGCATTGAGCGCGCCAACTTCCCCGATGCCGTGGCGCTGGGCCTGGTGCCAGTCACGGTCTGCACCGATCTGCTCAAAGCCGGCGGTTACTGGCGCGGCTTTGGCTACTTTGAAGAACTGCTCAAGCGCATGGACGCGGTCGGTGCGACAACCGTCGATGAATTTGTCCTGCGCGCTTACGGCGACACTGGCGCCACTGACCTCAGCGCAGCCAGGCTGAGCAACACGGAGAAGTATGTGGAGGGTCTGGCCTGCGACGTGCGCTATCACGCGGCGAGCCATCAGGTGGGGCCGCGAAAGATCAACCGCCGTCTGGAATTTTTTGACTGCGTGACCTGCAACAAGTGCATCCCGGTCTGCCCGAACGACGCCAACTTCAGCGTGAGTGTGCCGTCCACACCGGAACTGCCGCTCAAGATGAAGCGCCAGATCGTCAACTTTGCCGACTTCTGCAACGACTGCGGCAACTGCGACGTGTTCTGCCTGGAAGATGGCGGGCCTTACATCCTCAAGCCTCGTCTGTTCGTGAACCGCGAGCGTTGGGAACAGGACGCACCGCGCGACGCGGTGCTGGTAGAGGCGGACACCATCAGCGCGCGCTTTGACGGTGTCGTGCTGCGGGTCTCAGAGGGCGATCCGCCCAGCGACGATCCGAAGGTACTGGCCCTGCGCGCCCTGCGCGAGGCCCTGCTCGATCCGCAGGATGTGAATCACGTAGGTGAGTTTTTGCGCAACGCACTAACGACTGATTGAGGGCACATCGGCGTTGCCGTGTCATTGCGACCTTCAATTGTCATTGCGCCCTTCAATTGTCATTGCGCCCTTCAATTGTCATTGCGGACTCGATCCGCAATCCAGTCTCAGCGTGGCACTGGATCCCGGATCAGGTCCGGGATGACAAACTCCCCGTCTGGGATGACAAGCGCTCCGTCTGGGATGACAAACTCCCCGTCTGGGATGACAAGCGCTCCGTCTGGGATGACAAGCGCTCCGTCTGGGATGACAAGCGCTCCGTCTGGGGTGACAACTCCTTTGTCCGGGATGACAGTTTTAGAAATTGGCCATGCGTTCCCATAGCCGTGCTGCCTGGGCAATGGCTTCGGAGCGAAGTGCTTCCCTATCCATGCCGGTGCCAGTGCCCAGCGAAGGTACGCTGCCACCAAAGCGCTCAGCCAGCAGGGCATAACTTGCGGCCGCACGCTGCGACGCTGCATCGATGGAATCACCGTGGCCTGGCGCATCTTCCAGCAGTGCCAGATGTTCTGCCTGCATGTCAGACGGATAGCCATCGCTGCCCAGTGCCACATGCTGGCTCTCTCGCAGCGCGGCCGGATAGCCCACGCGGTTGCCACGATTCGAGCGCGGGTTTTGCACCAGCCAGCAGCCCATCTGCTCGCAGCGCCGCACCTGTGAGGCATCGAGGTGAACCCCGTGCGCGATGATGGAGCCCGGCGGCAGTGCACCCAGTTCAGCGAGCCGCTCCAGCGGGCCCGGCCAGCCGCGCCGCAGTGCGTCCGCCACGTCGGCGAGATCCTCAGCGACGTGCACGTGCATCACCGTTTGCAATTCGCGACACAAGTCTGCGGCCTCACGCAGCGTTTCATCCGACACGGTAAAGGAGGCATGTAGCCCAATCACGCCCCGCACCAGGGAGCGCGTGTTGCACTCGATAAACCGGCGGCACTCGGCCAGGCCACGTCGGGCTTCTTCACGTCCGCCGTTGCGCTCGGTCGCACCGTAGCAAAGCACGGCGGGCATGCCAGCTTCCTGACAAGCGTCGGCCAGGATGTCGAGCGAGCCTTCGATCAGGTTCGGCGACTCATGATGGTCGATCAACCCGACCGTACCCAGGCGACGCGCCTCTGCAACGTACCAGCGGGCGGAAGCGCGCAGTGAATCGGCATCGAGCGCGCGGTCCAGCTTCCACCAGACGCGCTGCAAAATCTGCACAAAGTTTTCCGGCACCGCTTGGGGCTCGGGCATGCCAAAGGGCACCAGCCCGGAGTACAGATGCGTGTGCGCGTTGACCCGGCCCGCCGCGCTCATTTTGCCGCTGCCGGCCGCCCCACACTCATGGCCCGGGCCGCCGGTGAATCCCGCATCGGCAGCGTGGTGCGTCGAATACCATCAAAGGCCTCCAGCGCCCCTGCAACTGCCGCTGCGGTGGGCACCAGACCGATCTCGCCAACGCCCTTGGCACCGAGTGGCCCTTCCGGCTCGGGTTCTTCCACCAGAATCACCTCGACCGTCGGCATATCGCGCGCTCGCAGCACACCGATTTCCTTCAGTTTGAAAGTCACCGGCATACCGTTCTCGCACTCCAGTTCTTCGGTCAGCGCATAGCCAAGCCCCATGTGGACGGCGCCCTCAATCTGTCCGGAGCACAACGCCGGATTGACGACGCGACCTGCATCGTGCACCGCAACCACACGATCGACGCGGCCCTTCTCGTCGAGCACCACGAGCTGGGTGGCATAGCTGAAGGTGGTGTGCGTCTTCACCTTGTCGACTGCCGCACCAAGCACCGTGGTGTCGTCGATCACGATGTCGCCGGCATAGACACGCCCGATCAGTTCGGCCAGCGCGTGCCCGGCGTCCAGATCGGCCCTGAGTTTGGCGGCTGCCAGGAGTGCGGCGCGACCGCTGAGCAGCGTGCCGCGCGAACCGGTGGTCTGGCTGCATTGCAGATCGAAAGTGGAATTCACCTTGGGCACAAAGAGCGCTGCTGGCAAACCGGTGACTTCCACCGCAAACTGCACCAGCACCGTCAACAGGCCCTGCCCCATCTCGGTGAAGCCGTTGTAGAGCGAGATCGTGCCGTCCGCTTCCACCACCAGGCGCACCTTGCCCAGTTCCACCACCCCATTGCCAATGCCGCTGTTCTTGATGCCGCAGGCAATGCCAACAGCACGCCCGCTGCGCAACGCGGCGTCGTAGTGCGGCTTCATCGCTTCCAGCGTCTTGCGGATGCCAACCGCCTTGTCCATCAACTGCCCGGTGGAGAACAGGTCGCCAACCGAGAGCGCATTGCGCCAGCGGATCTCCCAGCGGTCCAGCCCCGCCTTCTGCGCCAGCAAGTCCAGACAGCCTTCCATCGCAAAGTGCGCCTGATTCGCACCAAAGCCGCGCATGGCGCCGCAGGGCGGGTTGTTGGTATAGACGGCGCGCGATTCGATGTCGACCACCGGCACCTTGTACGGGCCACAAGCGTGCCCGGCAGCTCGCTCCAGCACCTTGCCGCCGACCGATGCGTAGGCACCGGAGTCGCCCAGCATGCGCGCCTTCACCGCTGTGATGTGCCCCTGCTCGTCACAGCCCACCGTGTAATCCATGGTGATCGGGTGCCGCTTGGGATGCATGCGGATCGACTCTTCCCGGCTCAGCGTGATTCTCACCGGTCGTCCCGTGAGATGCGCAAGCAAGGCCGTCTGCGCCTGCACCGACATGTCTTCCTTGCCGCCAAAAGCGCCGCCATTGGGCACCAGTTCGACATAAATTTGTGCTTCTTGCATCCCCAGAAAACGCGCCACCTGCCGGCGGTCATCAAAGATGCCCTGGCCCTGGGTGCGCAGGCGCAAACCGCCACCTGCTACAGGCTCGGCCAGCGCACTCTCGGGCTCCAGAAACAGATGCTCGATGCGTTGCGTCGTCCACCTGCCGCTGACCACGTGCGCGCTGCTGGCAAACGCTGCGTCCGCGTCGCCGCGCCGCAGAACCACGCAGTCCAGCAAATTGGCGTGCTGCGGGTTGACACGCGGCGCATCGGCCTGCAGTGCAAACTGCGGATCAAGCACCGGCGGCAGCACCTCGTAGCTGACCTCCACCAGCTTGGCGGCCTCGCGCGCGGTGTGGCGGTCCACTGCGGCCACCGCCGCCAGCACGTCACCGACGCAGCGCACTTCTTCGCCAACGGCGACAAAACCTGGCCAGTCGTTGTAAAGCAGACCGTACCATCGCTCCCCCGGAACGTCGGCCGCGGTCAGCACGCTGTGCACCCCCGGCAGTGCGCGCGCGCGGGAGGTGTCGATGCTCAGCACACGAGCCCGCGGATGCGCCGACAAGGCCAGCGCGCCGTGCAACATGCCATCAACCTTGATGTCGTCAACAAAAGGCCTATCCCCCAACACGGTAGGCACGCTGCCAATGCGTTCGAGCGACTGACCGACGCGGCCGTCGGTGCAGGGCGGCGGAATGGCGCCACCGTGCTTGGCCGCGGCCAGCATCTCGATCGCGTCAATGATCTTCACGTAGCCGGTACAGCGGCACAGGTGCAGGTCCAAAGAGCGCGCGATGACTTCACGCGTCGGGTGTGGCTCGCGGTCAGTCAGTGCCTTGGCGCGCAACACGATACCCGGAATGCAGAAGCCACACTGCAGTCCGGCGGTCGCTGCAAAGCAGTCCGCGATCTGCTTGCGCTCGTCCTCCGGCAAGCCGTCGATCGTCATGATGGTCTTGCCCTGCGCCACTTTGGTCGGCATGGCACAAGTCGTTTTCGGCAAGCCATCGACCAACGCCACGCAACAGCCACACTGGCCCTGCGGACTGCAACCATCTTTCAGTGAAGTCACACCGCAGCGCTCGCGCAGCGTTTCCAGAAGTCGTTCGTCTGGACGCGCTTCAACGCGGCGGGTAGTGCCGTTGAGCACAAATTCGATTGTCATGGGTCTAGTTCCGGTCCATCTCTCAGGTCAGCGCATACCAGTGCGGGCGGGTGAAGTTTAAACCGCAATGTTCGCCGATGGCGGGGCCCGCAATGCGACGCGTCTTCTGAACCCTGAGCTCGGTTTGACCTACCAGAATCCGGTAATCGATGGTTTCACCCAGATAAGCCTTTTGCAGCACTTTGCCCCGCACCCCACCCTCGCTGACGAAGTCGATTTCGGTCGGTCGCGCCGCCAACAGAGCGGCAGCGCCGGCAAGAAGTTCCGCCGGCGGCGTCAATCCCGCTGGCCAGGGATAAGTGACTCCGTCAATCTGCATGCCCGAAGGGCTCAGTCCGGCCTGCAGAAAACTCGACAGGCCAATGAACTCAAAAACAAAACGGTTTGCCGGCGCGCCGTACACCTCCAGCGGCGTGCCGATTTGCTGAACGACACCGGCGCGCATCACCAGAATGCGGTCCGACAGAGCCATGGCCTCCGACTGATCGTGCGTCACGTACAAAATGGAAAAACCAAAGCGACGCTGCAAGTCCTTGATCTCAAAACGCATCTCTTCGCGGAAATGCGGGTCCAGGCTGGACAGGGGCTCGTCGAGCAGCATGACGTCGGGCCGGATCACCAGCGCACGCGCGAGTGCGACCCGCTGCTTGCCGCCGCCCGAGAGGTCATCCGGGCTGCCCTGCGCTGCCGCCAGCAGATTGGTATGGCGCAGCGCCTCTTCGGTGCGCGCCATGATTTCGGCATTGGGCAGTTTGCGCACGCGCAAGGGGAAGGCCACGTTCTCGAACACCGACAGGTGCGGCCAGACCGCGAAGGCCTGAAACACCATGCCGAAATTGCGCTTCTCGGGCGGCAGGTAATACTTCTTCTGGCTTGAAGACAGCAGTTTGTCACCGACCCGGATTTCTCCTTCATCGAGATCATCGAAGCCGGCCACCATGCGCAGGGTCGTGGTCTTGCCGCAACCCGACGGACCCAGCATGGCGACGCACTCGCCCTTGGCAATGTCCAGATTCAAGCGGTCCACCGCCGCCACGCTACCAAAGCGTTTGCTGACATTCCTGAGTTCTATATAGGCCATGAGTGCGCTCTCATCAGGAATTGTTCTTGCCAGTCACCAGACGCTTGATCAGCACTTCGCCCAGCACGATGATGATCAGGGCGATGCCCGCCAGTGCTGCAGAGTAGACCGTCTCGCCATCTTCATTCAAGGTGTAGATCGCAACCCCGATGGTGCGGGTGGTGGGACCGTACAGCAGCACCGACACCGTGAGTTCCCGCAGGGCCGGTAGAAAGATCAGGAAGAAGGCCGCCACCATGCCCGGACGCACCAATGGAATGACAATGTCTTTCAGCGCCTGCCACACCGTGGCGCCGGAAGCGCGCGCCGCCTCGACCAGCGAATCGTGAACCTGCTCCAGTGCAGCGGAATTGGCCTTCAGCGAGAACGCCATGTAGCGTGCGATATAGGCCAGCAAAATGATCCACACCGTGTTGTACAGGTTGACACCAAACTTGCCACTCCAGGCCAGAATGACGCCCAGCGCAATCACCGAGCCCGGCACCGAAAACGGCAGCATGCCCAGAAACTCCAGCATGCCCTTGCCGCGCACTTTCATCTTGACGATCACATAAGAAATGATGACGCCGGCAAACATGGTGATCAGTGCCGCTGACAAGCCCAGGCTGATGCTGTTCCAGATCGCGTCGCGTGTCAGGTCCCACTCGAACAGGATGTGGTGGTAGTTCGACCACGTCAGATTGGCAGCGGTAAACGGCAGGCCGTAGGTCTTGAGCGCCCCGACCAGAAAAATGGTCACCGTCGGCAGCACGATCGTGAACGCGATGTAGGTCACGCACAAGATGAAGAGCGGAACACGCCAGGCACGCAGTTTCAGTTCGGTCGGCCGGAAACTCTTGCCGGCGATGATCTGGTAGCGGCCCTTGCTGAGAATACGGTTCTGCAGCCAGAGAATCAGCGCAGCGGTGAGCACCAGAACGGTCGCCAGAACGGTCGCCGAGCGGATCGAATCAAAGCTGCCGGCGCTTTGGTGAATCTTTTCGTAAATCAGCGTCGGTATGTTGTAGATGCCGGTCTCCACGCCCAACACCGCCACAGTACCGAAATGCGCCATCGAGTAAAGCATGATCAGCAGCGAGCCCGAAAGAATGGAGGGCAGCACCAGCGGAATAGTGATCTTGCGCGTGATCGTGAACAGGTCAGCACCCGAAATGCGTGCCGACTCTTCCAGCGTCGGGTCCATGCGCTCGAGCGCGCCACTGACCTGGATGAAGACAAAGGGGAACAGGTACATGGTCTCCACCAGGATGATGCCGGCGTAGGTGTAGATATCGAAGATGGGCCCGTCAAAACCCAGCACATCGATGAAGAAGCGGTTGATGTAACCGGCGCGCGGCGACAGCAGCATCTTCCAGGCCAGTGCGCCAATGAAGGCCGGCAACATGAAGGGCACCAGAAACAACAGCTTCATGGTCTTCTTGAAGGGCAGATCGGTGCGCGTCACCAGCCATGCAAAGAAGGTTCCGACAATGGTCCCGGTGATCGTGACTCCGGCCGACAGCACCAACGAATTGAGCAGGGCCTTGTAGGTCTGCGGGTGCCGCAGGACCTTGAGGACGTCGACCAGATTGAAATGGCCATCTACCCAGAAAGCGTTGAAAAATATCAGCAGCATCGGAACGGCGACAACCACGACCAGAATGCCAACCGACAGGCCAAACAGTATCTGCGACGTGCCGAAACGGGAGCGTGAACCGGTGCTGACCATGCGCTACACCCTGGCGCCCGAAGCCATGTCGCCGACAAACCACTGCACCGTCGCCAGACCGACGCAGCACGGATCGCCCTCAACAAACAGCAGGCCACGCTCAAGACACTCGTGGCTGGGCAGCGCGGCGCGGATCAGGGTGCCAGCGATATCAATCAGGTAGTCGACCTGTGCGCCCAGAAAACTGGCACGCCGGACGACGCCCGGCAAGCCGCCACCGCTGCGCGAGAGCAACACGTCGCTGGGGCGAAAGCCGGCGCTGAGTTGGTCCGCCTGCTTGTCGGGCGCGGGGCCGACCCAGGCTGCGCTGGAGCCGCCGATATAGAGCGCAGCGCCATCGCGTCTGACCGGCAAAAAATTGGCAATGCCGAGAAAGCGAAAAACGAAATCGTCAGACGGGTGTTCGTAAACTTCCTGCGGCGCGCCGATTTGCCGCAGCACGCCTTTGTCATCCATCACCGCCAGCCGATCCGAGATCCCTAGCGCAATTTCCTGATCGTGCGTCACGTAGAGAATCGTAATGCCGAGTTTGCGTTGCAAGGCCTTGATCTCAAAACGCATTTCCTCGCGCAGATTCGCGTCAAGGTTGCTCAGTGGCTCATCGAGCAGCAGCAAGCGCGGCTCGGACACCAGCGCACGCGCCAATGCCACGCGCTGCTGTTGGCCACCCGAAAGCTGCGACGGCAAGCGCGCTTCCAGACCGCTCAGACCAACCAGATCAATCGCGCGGTGGCTGCGTTCCTGCAGGGCGGAGCTTGCCGTGTGCGCCAGTTTGAGCGGGTAGGACACATTGGCGAACACGCTCATGTGCGGCCAGACGGCGTAATCCTGAAAGACCATGCCCAGACCGCGCTTGTCGGGCGGCAAAGCCTGACCGCTCAAGGCGCTGGCAACCACTTCCCCACCGATCGCGATACTGCCACTGTCGGGCGACTCGAAGCCGGCGATCAGGCGCATCAAAACGGTCTTGCCGCAGCCCGACGGACCCAGCAGCGTAAAGCACTCGCCGTCCTGGATCTCGAGCGACAGGCCCGACAGAACCGAGCTCCCCGCGTAGCTCTTGCTTATCCCCTCAATCTGAACACTCGCCACCGCTTAATTCACTTTTGCATGATGTCGGTGAACTTCTTGATGGTCGCCTCTTTCTCGGCCATGATCTGCTTGTAGTCGATCTTCATGGCACGCTTCATCGCTTCTTCCACGGGCGGCAGCTTGTAGCGCTCCGGCACCTTGACGTCAGCGCGAACCGGCAACGTTCCTTCATTGGCAATAATCATCTGCCCATCCTTGGACAGAACAAAGTCAACAAACTTCTTGGCCGCATCGACGTTCGGGCTGTTGCGAAAGACCGCGATCGGACTCGGAATGACCAGCATCTCGGGCGGATAGACCAACGCCAGGGTCGCGCCCTTGTCTATCTTGTCCAGCGTGATGTAGTCCACTGCCAGACTGGCCACCAGATCGCCCGATGCGGTGTCATCGACCACCTGCCCCGAACCCTTGCCCATCTTGGCACCGTTGGCGCGCAGCGCTTCAAAGTAGGGCCAGCCGAAGGCCTTGGAAAGAACCGCCACGCTCATGTAAGCGGTACCCGACAGGGCCGGATTAGCGATGCCGTAGGCGCCCTTGAAAGCGGGCTTCTGCAGATCGGCCCAGGTCTTGGGCGCTTCCTTGATCAGTCGCGTGTTGTAGGCAATGCCTAGCGTGCCAAGGCGCACTGCGGTGAAAGATCCATCGTAATCGGGCAGCGGGTTGAGCAGGGCCTTGATGTCCTGTGGGATATAGGGCAGCAGCATGCCCTGTGCCTTGAGTTGATAGAAATCGGGCACCTCGCTGGTCCACAGCACGTCGGCCATGATCTTGCCCGATTCACGCTCGGCGGCAATCTTGGCCATCAACTTGCCGGCGCCGGCAGACTGAAAATCGACCTTGACGTCAGGGTGCTTCTTGACAAAAGCGGTCTTCAGGTCGCCGATCATCGACTCCTTCATCGAGGTATAGACAAACAGCTTCTGCTCAGCACTGACCGCGGTGGAAGCCAGTCCCACCAGCGCTGTCAGGACACACAGAGAAAGGGTCTTGCAAAAACGCACAATCGTTCTCCTCAATAGTCAATGTAAATGGTGCTCAAGGCGCCATTATGACAACTCAATGCTACCCAACCGGAGGTTTGATCGGTCTAGATGAGTCGATGTTGAGTTGCCGCAATTGACGCAGCTTTTCTGCGATCCGGATCTCAAGGCCCCTCTCCACCGGACGGTAAAAGCCCGGCGTCGTCATGCCGTCGGGCAGATAGCTCTCGCCGGCGGCGAAACCGCCCGCCTCGTCATGCGCGTAACGATAGCCCTTGCCGTAGTCGAGATCTTTCATGAGCCGGGTCGGGGCGTTGCGCAAGTGCATCGGTACCGGCCGCGTGCCATCGTCCTTGACAAAGGCCTTGACCTCCTTGAACGCTTTGTAAACCGCATTGGACTTGGCCGCCACGGCCAGATAAACCACGCATTCGGCCAGCGCCAGTTCACCCTCGGGGCTGCCCAGGCGCTCAAACACCTCGGTTGCGTCGAGTGCCATCCGCAGCGCCCTGGGATCGGCCAGACCAATGTCTTCGCTCGCCATGCGGATCAGGCGCCGCCCAAGGTAGCGCGGATCGACACCGCCATCGAGCATGCGCACCAGCCAGTACAAGGCCGCGTCCGGATCGGAGCCACGCACCGATTTGTGCAGGGCGGAGATCGTGTCATAGAACTGTTCGCCGCCCTTGTCATAGCGGCGCATTCGCTCCCCCAACACCTTGAGCAGCCAGACATCGCCCACTTCGGTCAATTCCTGTTGGGTGGCCGCGACTGCCAGCGTCTCCAGGGTGTTGAGCAAGCGCCTGGCATCGCCGTCGGCGTAAGCCACCAGGCGCTCTGCTGCTGCTGCTTCGATCTTGGGCAGGGCGTCCGCGGCCTGCGCCCGCTCGATGATCTGCATCAGGTCGGCATGCGACAAAGGCTGCAGCACGTAGACCGCTGCGCGCGACAACAGAGCCGAGTTGACTTCAAAGGATGGGTTCTCGGTAGTGGCGCCGATGAAGGTGAAGAGGCCACTCTCCACATGCGGCAGAAAAGCATCCTGCTGGCTCTTGTTGAAACGGTGCACTTCATCGACAAAGACGATGGTGCGCCGACCCTGCTCCTGCGCCAACAGCGCCTTCTCGACCGCTTCGCGTATGTCCTTGACTCCGCCCAGCACCGCTGCAATGCTGATGAACTGCGCGTCAAAGGCATCGGCCATCAGCCGTGCGATGGTGGTCTTGCCGGTGCCCGGCGGCCCCCACAGAATGCAGCTGTGGGGCTGACCCGACTCGAACGCAATGCGCAGTGCCATGCCTTCACCGAGCAGGTGCTGCTGGCCGATCACTTCAGCCAGATTCTTGGGACGCAGCCGCTCGGCCAACGGCTGATGATGGAGTGGCATGGGTTTCATCAGTCTCTATTGTGGACTACGGAGCAGGCGCTGTGCAGCGGCGTGGCTAGCGATCTGCCGAGAATCAAATTCAACGCTAGACGACCACACATTGCCGACGTTCACGGGAATCGACTTCTTTTGCACGAATTGCCTAAGCGGCTGTTCCCCAACGGCTGCCTGGTGGCGTCCAAGCTGAGTAACGTGTATCTCAGCCTGCCCGGGGTCTCCAAAAAGTATCATGTAGCCAAGACCGCTCCCCGCCGGCAGAGAAACCACACTGCGGGATGACCAGCATCCTGGTCGCAACGGAGTCACTCGATCGCGTCGAGCCGAAGCCCGAGGCGCCAATCACCACGATGCCGAGTTGCGCCTTCGGTGAAACGACGATCGCCGCACTGTAGTCGTTGACATCGCCACCCTTGGCCCAGCCGTCGAAACCGACCGCCATCAGCCCCGGTTATAGCTCTTGCCCGTGGTCGCCTGGACCAGGGCTTCTGTGACGGTGAAGCCGTCATTGCTATAGACGCACATCTAGCCCGGTCGACCCGCTGCTCCCATACGCTGCGCCATGTCTTCAGGCATGCCAAACGGCATCTGCCGCTCAAAGCGCAACGCGTCCTGCCAACTGCGCTCGCCGGCCGCTGCCACCAAAGCCTTGGCAATCCGATTGCTACCGCGGGAATTGGCCAGCACCTCTGCCGCAAGGCGCGCAACGGCCGCATCCAGTTCGTCATCTGCCACGCAGTAGTCCACCAGGCCGATGGCCAATGCGGTACTTCCGCTGATGCGACGACTGGTAAACATCAACTCCTTGGCGCGCGACACTCCAACACGGCGCGGCAGCCGCACCGAAAGGCCCCATATGGGAGCCAGCCCCCACTGGCCATGGGTGTCGCCCAGCCGGGCCGACTCGGCGGCCAGCAAAATGTCGCAACCCAGTGCCAGCTCCAGCCCGCCGGTAAAGCAATGGCCATGCAGGCGCGCAATGGTAGGCTGCGGCAGGGCTTCAAGGGCATCGATGGTCTCGGCCTCGAAGTGCGCACTCGGTGCCAGTGTGTGCTCGGCAATGGCCGCCAGATCATGGCCGGCGCAAAACGAACGTCCTGAACCCGTCAGTACCACGCATGCCACGCCAGGGTCTGCCGCAATGGCGTCGAGGTGCGCGCGCAACGCAACAAAGACCGCCGGCGTCAGGGCATTGAGTTTGTCGGGGCGGTTCAGCGTCAGGGTCGCAACTCCGGCAGAATCACTGCGAATCACCAGGTCAGCTGTCATGGGCACCTCCAGGTTGAAGCTTCAAAATGAAAACATAATAGCGGTTCACGTGACATCACATGCCGTTCTCACTGAGACAACACAGATGCGTTACGCAAGCGGACCGATTCGCCAGGGTTTTGTAAGCGTGCTGTTGACAAGCGCTTGCCTGGTCTGTTCCGCGGCGAACGACAAGCCACGCCCTAACATCATCGTGCTGGTGGCTGACGATTGGGGCTACACCGATGTCGGCGCCTACGGCAGCGAGATCGCCACGCCCAACCTTGACGAGCTGGCCAAACACGGCGCCAGGTTTTCCAACTTTCATGTGGCCGCCGTTTGCTCGCCAACGCGCTCCATGCTGCTGACCGGCGTCGACAATCACCGCAATGGCGTGGGCAACATGCCAGAAACCATGCCTGCCGAGCATGAGGGACAGCCGGGCTATGCCGGTACGCTCAACGACAACGCCGTCACTCTGGCCACGATGCTCAAGGACAACGGCTACCACACCTACATCACCGGCAAGTGGCACTTGGGAAAAACGCCAGACAAACTGCCGGGCAACCGTGGATTTGAGCGCTCTTTCATTCAAGCCGACAGCGGCTCGGACAATTGGGAGAAGCGAACCTACATGATGCTGTACGACAAAGCCTACTGGTTCGAGCAGGGCCGCGAAGCCGGATTGCCAGCGGACTATTACTCGTCGAAATTCTTTGTTGACAAGGCCATCGAGTACATTGCCGCCAGCGACAGGGACAAGAAGCCATTTTTTGCCTACATCGGTTTTCAGGCCAACCATATTCCGCTGCAAGCCCCAGCCGAATTCGTCCAAAAATACCGCGGCCGCTACGACCAGGGCTGGACCGCCCTGCGTCAAGCGCGGCGTGACCGTTCCGCTGCTTTGGGTTTGATTCCGCCAGGGACCGACATGGTTGCACTGGCGAGCACCACAGACTGGGATCGGCTGACTGTGGACAAGAAGCGCCAGCAAGCGCGCCACATGGAGGTCTACGCCGGTATGGCCGAAGCGATGGACTTTCAGGTGGGCCGTTTGCTGGCCCACCTCAAGGCCAGCGGTCAGTACGACAACACCGTATTTGTCTTTCTGTCCGACAACGGCTCCGATCCGGCCGATCCCTTGAATATTCCCGCCTCCAGTACCTGGGTGCGCATGAACTACGATACCGACGCCGATCCACCCGGAGGCAAAGGCACGTTTTCGGCGAATGGCCCGAGTTGGGCCAGCGCCACCAACTCACCCTTGAATGGCTACAAGTACTTTGCCGGCGAGGGCGGCCTGCGCGTTCCACTCATCATTTCGGGCGTGCCGGGCATGCCCTTGTCGCGCACGATCAAGGCGCTGACCCATGTGAACGACATTGTCCCGACTTTGCTCGATGTCGCAGGCATCAAGCCGCATGACGGAACCTACCGCGGCAACAAAGTCGAACCCTTGAGCGGGCGCAGCATGTTGCCCATGCTGCAGGGCAAGACGGACTACGTTCATGCATCCGATGAAGCGCTTGGCTACGAGTTGGCGGGATCCGCGGCGCTGTTCAAGGGCGATTACAAACTGGTGAAGAACATTGCGCCCCTGGGCGATGGACAGTGGCGTCTCTACGATCTCAAGACCGATCCGGGCGAGGTGCACGATCTGGGCAGTAGCCAGCCCGAACGCTTCAAATCCATGCTCATCGATTACGAGGAATACGTGCGCGCCAACGGCGTGCTACCGATCCCGCAAGGTTTCGACCTGCAAAAAACGGCAATGCGCTATGCGGTTTGGCACTTCCTGGTGCCAAAACTCAAAGCGGCGTGGCCGTGGGCCATTCCCGGTCTGGTATTGTTCTTCGGCGGACTCCTGCTGGCACACCGGCGGCGCACTCGCATGATCAGAATCGGTACTGAACCCCTGTGAGCCACTGAGCCGTTTGCCCCATAGAGCCATGGCAATGCGTCGTCGGAGGATGCTTGGCCGCACAACCCAGGCTGCGGCCACCACATGATCATGGGCGGCCGTACCCTCCCCCACCCGGCGTAGCAATCTCGAACACGTCGCCCACCTGCATCTCGGCCTGCCCGATGTGCGCCAGTTCTTCCACCCGTCCATCGGCGCGCAGCACCCGATTCACACCGGGCTGCCCGGACAGCCCGCCGGCCATGCCAAAAGAAGGATGAACCCGGCCGTTGGAGAGAATACTGGCAGTCATGGGTTCCAGAAACCGCACCCGGCGCACGCCACCATTGCCGCCATGCCATTGACCGGCACCACCCGATCCGGCGCGAATCGCGTAACTGTCGAGCCGCACCGGAAAGCGGAACTCCAGCACCTCGGGATCGGTCATGCGCGAATTGGTCATGTGGGTTTGCACGACGTCGGTGCCGTGGAAGCCCTTACCGGCCCCGGAGCCACCCGAGATGGTTTCGTAGTACTGATAGCGTGCATTGCCAAAGGTGAAGTTATTCATGGTGCACTGGCTGGCCGCCATCTCACCCAGCGCGCCGTAGAGCGCGTTGGTGATGCAACTCGATGTTTCCACATTGCCCGCAACCACCGAAGCCGGTGGATTGGGATTGAGCATGCAGCCCTCGGGAATGATCACCGAAAGTGGTTTGAGGCAACCCGCATTGAGCGGAATGTCGTCATCCACCAGCGTGCGAAACACGTACAGCACCGCGGCCATGCAGACGGCCTTGGGTGCATTGAAGTTGTTGCTCTGCTGCATTGAAGTGCCGGTGAAATCGATCACCGCACTGCGCTCTGTTACGTTGACACGGATCGCCACCTGGATCTGCGCGCCGTTGTCCAGCGCCAAGGTGAAGCTGCCGTCTTTCAGGCTTGTAATGACGCGGCGCACCGATTCCTCGGCGTTGTCCTGCACATGGCGCATATAGGCCTGCACCATGTCGAGGCCGAAATGCTCGACCATCTTGCGCAGTTCCTGCACGCCTTTTTCATTGGCGGCAATCTGCGCTTTCAAATCCGCCAGATTCTGTTGCGGGTTGCGTGAAGGGTACATGGCCCCCACGCTCGGCACTATCGTGTCCTCGCTGCCCCCCGAGGGGGCTGCGCCGTCTTGGGGCGGCCCGGCGACGGCGCGTCCACTTAGCAGCGCGATGATCTGGGCCTCCTGCAACACGCCACGGTCCACCAGCTTGACGTTGTTGATCTGCACGCCCTCTTCCTCGATGCGCGTGGAAAACGGCGGCATCGATCCTGGCGTGATGCCACCAATGTCGGCGTGGTGGCCACGCGAGCCCACATAAAAAGTCGGCTTGTCGTCAAGGTACACCGGCGTGATGACCGTGATGTCGGGCAGGTGCGTGCCACCGTGGTACGGGTCGTTCAGCACATAAACATCGCCAGGGTTCATGCTGCCGGCGTTTTCACGAATCACGGTCTTGATGCTCTCGCCCATGGAGCCCAGGTGCACCGGCATGTGCGGGGCGTTGGCAATCAGGTTGCCCGCCGCATCGAACAGCGCACAGCTGAAGTCCAGCCGCTCCTTGATGTTGACCGAGTACGCCGTGTTCTGCAGTTGCAGCCCCATCTGCTCGGCGATGTTCATGAACAGGTTGTTAAAGACTTCCAGCAAGACCGGATCGACACTGGTGCCAACCGCAAACTTCACGCTGCGCGGGACATGACGCAGCAGCGCGAGGTGATCGAGCTCGGTCACGCTGGCCTGCCAGCCGGGTTCGATCACGGTGGTTGCGTTCTGTTCGGCGATGATGGCCGGACCCATCACGATGTCGCCCGGACGCAGGTCCTCGCGCAGCAGCAGCGCCGCATCCACCCACTGACCACCGCTGTACATGGGAACGGTCTCACGCACCGCGCCACAGGCGTGCAGATCACGCACAGCGTGCAATGCCTGACGCGGCTCGGTCGGGGCATCGCCCGCTACCACCGCTTCGACAGAAACGGCCTCCACCACCAGCGCCTTGCCTTGCATCAGAAAAGAAAAGCGCTGCCGGTAGGCTGCCTCAAAAGCGGACTGGATCGCGGCCAGCACCACCTCGGGCGCGTCACCGGCGAGCGGTGCACAGGGCACCACCAGCGCAGCATCACTGCCTTCGTAGCGCACATGCACGCGCCGGTGCACGGCTACCGCGCCCTGGCTGACCTGCTGGCGCAGCAGCTCGTCCTGTGCCTGAGCAGCCAGACGGTCCAGCTGCGCCGCAATTTGCGGCAGCGCCTGCGCGTCGAGCTTGAGTTCCACCGCCTGTTCACGAATCACATTCTGGTCCGCTAGTCCCATGCCGTAGGCTGACAGCACGCCCGCCAGCGGATGCACGAAGACACGCGTCATGCCCAGTGCGTCGGCCACCAGGCAGGCATGCTGGCCACCGGCGCCACCAAAGCATTGCAGCGTGTAGCGCGTGACGTCATAGCCGCGCGCCACCGAAATCTTTTTGATGGCATTGGCCATCTGCTGCACCGCGATGCTGATAAAGCCTTCGGCGACGTCCTCGGCCGCGCGGCCGGTCTGCGCGGCCAGTGCCGCAAACTTTTCCCGCACCACTTCGCCGTCCAGCGCCTCATTGGCGGCCACGCCAAAGACCTTGGGGAAATAGCGCGGAACAATCTTGCCGACCATCACGTTGGCATCGGTCACCGCCAAGGGCCCACCACGGCGGTAACTCACCGGCCCCGGATTGGCGCCGGCACTCTGCGGACCGACCCGAAAGCGCGAACCGTCAAAGGCCAGAATCGAACCACCGCCTGCGGCCACGGTGTGAATGCTCATCATGGGTGCGCGCATGCGCACACCGGCGACCTGGGTTTCGAATTCGCGCTCGAACTCACCGGCGTAATGCGAGACATCGGTGGAGGTGCCTCCCATGTCAAAGCCGATCACCTTCTCGATGCCGGCCATGGCCGCCGTACGCGCCATGCCGACAATGCCACCGGCCGGGCCGCTCAGAATGGCGTCCTTGCCGGCGAAGGCGTGGGCATCCGTCAGGCCACCGGAGGACTGCATGAAGAACAGCTTCACTCCGGGCATCTCCTGCGCCACCTGCTGCACGTAGCGTTTCAGAATCGGCGACAGGTAGGCGTCAACCACCGTGGTGTCGCCCCGGCTCACCAGCTTCATCATCGGGCTGGTCTCATGCGAGGTACTGATCTGGCTAAAGCCGACCTCCGCCGCAATGCGCCGGGCCGCCACTTCATGGGCCGTATAGCGATAGCCGTGCATGAAGACAATGGCGACCGAACGCAGGCCGCGCTGGTACTGCTCCAACAGTTCTGTCTTCAGCTGTGCCTCGTCAAGCGCTTCGATCACATCACCATGCGCACCGCAGCGCTCCCTGGCTTCGACCACCGCGCTGTACAACAGTTCCGGCAGCACGATGTTGCGGTCAAAGATGCGGGGACGGTTCTGGTACGCAATGCGCAGTGCATCCCGAAAACCACGCGTTGTCACCAACAGCGTCGGCTCGCCCTTGCGCTCCAGCAGCGCGTTGGTGGCCACCGTGGTTCCCATCTTCACGCAGGCCACCTGCTCTGGGGTCACCGCCTGACCGGGCTGCAAACCCAGCAGGTGCCGGATGCCGGCCACAGCTGCGTCGCGGTACTGCTCCGGGTTCTCGCTCAGCAGTTTGTGCGTCACAAGAGAGCCATCCGGTCGGCGCCCCACCACGTCGGTGAAAGTGCCGCCTCGATCGATCCAGAATTGCCAGCGTGGAGGCGATTGGGGTGGGGTGCTCATTGGATAGCTCTCCATCTTTTTTCAAAGTGCTCAAAAGTGAGTTCTATAGGCTCGCGGCCGAGCGCGCCGCCTGGTCGTAAATACCCGAGAGCAGACGCAGCAAGCGTGCCAGTTCACCAATGTCGCGGTTCAGCGCATCGTCGGCATTGAGCGCATTGATCAGACAGGATTCGCGGATCTCGCGATAACGCGCTACATAGCTGCGCCCCAGATCGGTCGCCGCGTAGGTCACTTCCTTGCCGCTTTTGCTTGAAGCAACGACGGTCAGGTTCTGCAGCTTCTTGAGCGAGTAATTGATCAGATGCGTGTCTTCCACATTCATGATGAAGCAGATGTCGGCCAACCGCTTGTCGCGGGCGGGGTGCGTCACGTGGTGCAGCACCAGCACGTCCAGCGGCGTCAGGTCTTTCAGGCCGGCGCTGCTCATGCAGTGCGCGATCCAGCGGTGAAAAGCGTTACCAGCCACGATCAGGCCGAACTCGAACTCGCTCATCTCGGCGCTGCGCGGCGACACCAGATGGGCCGACGAGACGATGGGCGGCGCTTGCGCCGGCTGCAGCGCAGTCGATACCGGTAGCGCTGATTTCTTGGCCATGAACAAACTCCTGGTTGGCATCTTTGTTGCGTGAAAACGATTGTAGGCAGCACAAGCACGATTTATCGACAATTTGTCGACATTTAGGGAAAACACCGAGAACCGTGGCCCTTAAATCGACGCCACATGGCTTACATTTAGGTACCCGATTCGCCAACCAAATCAACCGGAGTTTTTATGAAACGTCGTCTGTTCGCCTTGAGCACCACCGTCACCGCTTTGACCATCACGTTAGTCGCTGGCACAGCTGCGGCCCAGACCAAATGGGATCTGCCGGCCGCTTATCCGGCAACCAACTTCCACACCGAGAACCTGACCCAGTTCGCCAACGATGTAGACAAGGCCAGCGCCGGCAAATTGAAGATCACGGTGCACGCCAACGGCTCACTGTTCAAGGCGCCGGAAATCAAGCGCGCCGTGCAGGGTGGTCAGGCGCAGATCGGTGAAATTCTGCTGGTGAACTTTCAGAACGAATGGCAGCTCTTTGGTGCCGACGGCCTGCCCTTCCTGGCCGACAGCTACGACGAAGCCATGAAGCTCTACAAGGTGCAAAAACCTTTCCTGGAGAAGAAGCTGGCTGAGCAGGGCATGTCCCTTTTGTACGCTGTGCCGTGGCCACCGCAAGGCATCTACGTCAAGAAACCCATCAGCTCCGGCGCTGATCTCAAGGGCGTCAAATGGCGCGCCTACAGCCCGGCCACGGCCCGCATTGCCGAGTTGGTTGGCGCGCAACCCGTCACGGTCCAGGCTGCCGAGTTGTCGCAGGCCATGGCCACCGGCGTGATCGAGTCCTATATGTCATCCGGCTCCACCGGTTTTGATACCAAGACCTACGAGCACATCAAGTACTGGTACGACACCCAGGCCTGGTTGCCCAAGAACGCTGTGATCGTCAACAAGGCCGCTCTTGACGCTTTGGATGCGCCCACCAGGCAGGCATTGCAAAAGGCCGCCGCAGACGCCGAAGCGCGTGGCTTGATTGCCTCCAAGAAGGCTAATACCGACTCTTTGGACAAACTCAAGGCCAATGGCATGAACATCGTTGCACCCTCGGCTCAGCTCAAGGCTGACATGAAGAAGGTGGGCGACGTGATGCTCAAAGAATGGCTGGAGAAGGCCGGACCCGAAGGCAAGAGCCTGGTGGACGCTTTCCTGAAGCCCTGATCGGAAACGGGTCCTCCATGCGCAAAGCGCTTGACGCCCTGTACAACAGCGCCGCCGCCCTGGCGGCGCTTTTCATGGTTGGCCTGCTTGGCATGGTGCTGCTATCGATTTTGGGGCGACAGTTGCACTTTCACCTGCCCGGCACCGATGCCTACGCGGGTTACCTGATGGCGGCCAGCGGCTTCCTGGCGCTGGCCCACACTTTGAAGCGCGGCGAACACATTCGTGTGACACTGGTTCTGAGCGCTCTCAAAGGCCGCTGGAAGAAAGGTCTTGAGATCTGGGCGTTTGGCTTTGCCACGACGCTGTCAACCATGTTTGCGTTCTACAGTTGCCGCCTGGCCTGGCAATCGCACACCTTTCACGACATATCAACCTCCAACGACGCCACACCGCTCTGGATCCCGCAGATCGCCATGGCCGTCGGTACAGTGATCCTGGCCATTGCGTTTTTGGACGAACTGGTGCTTGAAATTTCCGGCAAGCGCGTCGAGCGCAGCAGCGACGAAGCCCTGCGCAACGAGTGAAGTCTTCAGACCATGAATGATCTTGTCATAACCGCTGCACTTTTGATTGCATTGCTGCTGATCCTGGGCAGCGGTGTCTGGGTCGGCCTGACCCTGACCGGCGTTGCCTGGATCGCGGTGACGCTGTTTTCGTCGCGCCCGGCGGGCGACGCCATGGCCGTCACCGTGTGGGGTTCCTCCTCAAGCTGGACGCTTACCGCGCTGCCGCTGTTTGTGTGGATGGGAGAAATACTCTTTCGAACCCGCCTGAGCAACGACATGTTCAAGGGTCTGGCACCCTGGGTACAGGGCTTGCCGGGCCGCCTGCTGCACACCAACGTGATCGGCTGCACGATTTTTGCCGCGGTGTCTGGCTCGAGTGCCGCAACCTGCGCCACCATCGGCAAGATGACCCTGCCTGAGCTGACGCGGCGCGGCTACCCGGAGCACATGGTGATCGGCACCCTGGCCGGTGCCAGCACGCTGGGCCTCTTGATACCACCTTCCATCATCATGATCGTTTATGGCGTAGCGGCCGAAGTTTCCATTTCCAGGCTGTTCATTGCAGGTGTGTTGCCGGGCATCATGCTGGCCATGCTGTTCTCGGGCTACATCATGGTCTGGGCACTGCGCAACCCGCAGCAAGTGCCGGCCGCCGATGGCAAGTACAGCTTCATGCAAAAGCTCGCAGCCTCCACCAGTCTGATTCCGGTGGTGTCACTGATCATTGCCGTGCTGGGATCGATCTACTCCGGCGTTGCCACCGCAACCGAAGCTGCCGCCGTTGGCGTACTGGGCTCGCTGGTCATCTCGGCGCTGCAAGGCTCCATGAACTGGGCCACGTTTCGCGATGCCATCATGGGTGCGACACGCCTGTATTGCATGATTGCCTTCATCCTTGCCGGGGCCGCCTTCCTGACACTGGCCATGGGCTACATCGGTCTGCCACGCCATCTGGCGGAGTGGATCGCATCGCTGGGTCTGAGCCAGGCGCAGTTGATCGTGGCGCTCGCCATTTTCTACATCATCCTGGGCTGCTTCCTGGATGGCATCTCCATGGTGGTGCTGACCATGGGCGTGCTGATGCCCACCGTGCAGGCCGCCGGAATCGACGCCATCTGGTTTGGCATCTTCATCGTGCTCGTCGTGGAGATGGCGCAGATCACACCGCCGGTAGGCTTCAATCTGTTCGTATTGCAAGGAATGACCGGGCGCCAGTTGACCTGGATTGCCAAGGTGACCATGCCCATGTTTTTCCTGATGTGCGTTGCCGTGACGCTGATCTACATTTTCCCCGGCATCGTCACCTGGCTGCCGCAGCAGATGATGCGATAGGGCAGCGTCATGTTGTCCGTCATTGCCATCTGCATCGGCGCCAGCCTTGGCGCCCTGTTGCGCTGGGGCCTCGGGCTCTGGCTCAGCCCGGGCGCTGTGATCCCTTTGGGCACGCTCGCTGCCAATCTGATCGGTGGCTACCTGGTGGGCGTCTGCGTTGCTGTTTTTCAGGGCCTGCCCGACTTGGACCCGGTCTGGCGCCTGGCACTGGTCACCGGCTTTCTGGGCGCGCTCACGACCTTCTCAAGCTTCTCGGCCGAAGTGGTTGGCATGCTGGGCCAACAGCGTTATGCGCTGGCTTTTGGCACGGCCGCGCTGCATCTGTTTGGCTCGTTGCTGCTGACCGTGGCGGGGATTCAGAGTGTTGCATTTTTTGCAGCGTCCCGCGCATGATGTGCTTTCGGCAAAGCTTTTTTCGTCGATAGATCATGGCCGACAAACTGCCCATCAATTTGCTCGACCTGCTGCACCAACGCAAGGTTGAAGGAGAGCGCATCGAATACAAGGCAGGCTGGAACCCGGACCCGATCCTGCGCACAGTTTGCGCCTTCGCCAATGACTTTGAGAATCTGGGTGGCGGTTATGTGGTCATCGGGCAGGACTGCGATTCACACGGCCGTCCAGTGTTTCCACCGGTGGGACTACCCAGCAATCAACTCGACAATATTCAGCAGGAGCTTCTGGCCGGCTGCCAGTTGATTCAGCCACCCTACTTTCCGGCGCTGAGCGTGGAAGTGGTGGAAGGCCGTAACCTGATGGTTTTATGGGCCCCAGGCGGGCAGACCCGGCCCTACAAGGTGCCTGCCAGCGTGAAGGCCAAACACAAGACCTGGCATTACTACATCCGCCGCTACAGCAGTACGGTAGAGGCCAAGGGCGAGACCGAGCAAGAGTTGTTAAGCCTCACGGCCAAGGTACCGTGGGACGACCGCTTTGCCCAAACCGCGAGTGTCAGCGATTTGTCAAAGCCGCTGATGGAAGCCTATCTGCGTGAGGTAGGTAGCGCACTTGCCGAAGAAGTACCCGCTTTGTCGGTAGAAGCGTTGGGCCGACAAATGAATGTGGTGGGTGGCCCGACTGAATCGCCTTGGCCAAAGAATGTAGGCTTGTTGTTTTTCAACGAGACACCGGAAAGATTTTTTCCGTGTACGCAGATTGACGTGGTGTGGTTTCCAGAGGGCGCAGGTGGTGACCGCTTTGTGGAAAAGATTTTCAAAGGTCCGTTGGACCTCATCACACGCAGGGCGCTGGAGTATATCCAAGGCAATTATCTGTTTGAAACCGTCATCAAACACCCGGACCGGGCCGAGGCCACGCGGCTCTGGAATTTCCCCTACGTGGCGATTGAAGAGGCACTGGTGAATGCCGTGTACCACCGATCGTATGAAGAGCGTGAACCGATTGAGGTGCGCATCAGCCGCGAAGAGCTGGTGGTACTGAGTTTTCCGGGGCCAGATCGCTCGATCAAGTTGGCCGATTTTGAAGCCGGCCGCGCAGTCAGCCGCCGTTACCGCAACCGGCGCATTGGTGAATTTTTGAAGGAGCTGGAACTGACCGAGGGACGTTCTACCGGCATGCCCAAGATCTTGAATGTAATGGCGGCCAATGGATCACCGGCTCCGTTGTTTGAGACAGACGATGATCGCTGCGCCTATGTGATTCGACTGCCGGTGCATCCGCTTGCGCAACAGCCGACCACGGATGTCACCACGGATGTCACCACGGATGTCACCGGGGAAGTCGCAGCCTTGCTAAAGGTAACGATAGGGGAGATGCCCAGGCCTGCCTTGCAGGCGGCGATGGGGCTAAGGAATGCAGAGCATTTCCGTAAAGCGTACCTGGTGCCCGCCATAGCAGCGGGCTACCTGGAAATGACTCTTCCAGACACCCCTCGCAGCACGAGACAACGTTACCGTTTAACGCCACTTGGTCGACAACTGCGCAGTGAGATCGAAAGGCGGCGGTGAATGATTCACTAGCGACGCTGCGGGCTGAAAACGCCCGCCTCGTCGAACTCCTGGACGAACACAGGATCCACTGGCGCTTGCCCCCAGAGCCGAAATCGTCCGCAATCATTGCTGCAGAGTCTGAGCCTGCGCGCTTCAGCACCAAAGACAAAATCGCGCTCTTTCGTCGCTTGTTCCGTGGCCGCGTTGACGTGTTCCCGGTCCGTTGGGAAGCCAAGGAAGGCGGCAAGTCGGGCTACACCCCGGCCTGCGCCAATGAGTGGCTCGCCGGGGTGTGCGACAAGCGGCACATCAAATGCACGGATTGCGGCAATCGCCTGCTGACACCCTTATCAGACGCCGTCATCTATGAGCACCTTGTCGGAAAACGCACGGTCGGTGTCTATCCACTGTTACCGGACGACACTTGCTATTTTCTCGCCTGCGATTTCGATGGATCCGACTGGCGCGAAGATGCACAGGCATTCGCGCAATCCTGCCACGAGTTGGGTGTACCAGTCGCGCTCGAAATCTCCAGATCTGGCAATGGCGCACACGCTTGGGTATTCTTCTCGGGAAGTGTTTCAGCCCGGGATGCCCGCCGCCTTGGCACAGCTCTCATCAGTCATACCTGTGCCCGCACAAGACAATTGAAACTGGAATCCTATGACCGTTTGTTCCCAAATCAAGACACGATGCCAAAAGGTGGCTTCGGCAATTTGATTGCTTTGCCTTTGCAAAAGCGACCACGTGAAAACGACTGTAGCGTGTTTGTGGACGCTGCATGGCATCCCTATCCGGATCAGTGGGAGTTCCTGGCGTCCATTCGGACTATGCCCGCACATGACGTTGAGCCAACCATCCTGTGCGCTACGGGCGGCGTGCACCCACTGGATGTCACATTTATTGATGAGGAAGACCAGAAGGAGCCATGGAAGCGGTCTCGGTCATTGGCTAAGAAATTGACCATACCAATGCCAAAGTCACTTACGGTCACATTGGCCAATCTCGTTTACTTTGAGAAAGCCCACCTGCCACAACCATTGGCCAACCGTCTGATCCGTCTCGCAGCCTTTCAGAACCCCGAGTTTTACAAGGCGCAAGCGATGCGCTTCAGCGTTTGGAACGAACCCCGCGTGATCGGCTGCGCTGAAAACTACCCGAATCACATCGCGCTACCTCGGGGCTGTCTTGATGCCGCCGAGGAACTGCTGCGCGATAACTGCATCAGATGCGAAATCATCGACGAGCGTTATGCGGGGCAGCCCATCGATGCAGTTTTCGCCGGGACACTCCGACCCGACCAACAGGCCGCCGTGGCCGCGATGTTGCAACACGATGCCGGAGTGCTCTGCGCACCGACTGCTTTTGGCAAGACCGTCGCCGCTGCCGCGCTGATCGCGCAACGTGGTGTGAACACCCTCGTACTGGTGCATCGAACGGAGTTGCTCAAGCAATGGCAGGAGCGCCTGCAAGCTTTCCTTGGCGCGAGCAAGGGCCTGGTCGGAACGATTGGCGGCGGCAAGGTCAAACCCACAGGAAAAATCGACATCGCGGTCATGCAGTCTCTATCACGCAAAGGTGAGGTCAACGAACTGGTCGAGACCTATGGTCATGTCATCGTAGACGAATGCCACCATATCGGGGCAGCATCGTTTGATGCCATTCTCAAACGAGTCAGGGCGAAGTATTTGCTCGGACTCACTGCTACACCTATTCGTCGTGATGGCCAGCAACCGATCATCTTCATGCAGTGCGGTCCAACCCGGCATACCGCTACAAAGTCCACCAATGCACAGCATGACTTGCTGATCGTGCCGCATACGCTGGCAACAAATATCGAATTGCCCCCTGCAGCCGGGATTCAGGATGTGTTCAGTCACCTTATCAATGATTCCGATCGCACCAGCGCCATTGCCGCCGATGTGATGGAAGCTTTCCAGGCCGGACGCAAAGTGCTGCTGTTGACCGAACGTACCGAGCATCTACAAGCTATCGCTTTGGAATTGGCAGGCAAGGTGGAGACTCTTTACACCTTGTACGGCCGAATGCCAAAGAAGCAGCGCGCTGCAGTGGTTGACCAGTTGAACGCACTGCCACAAGGTGAGCCACGCGTCTTGCTGTCCACCGGCAAACTGGTCGGCGAAGGTTTTGACCACCCGCCGCTGGACACACTTGTACTGGCTATGCCGATTTCATGGAAAGGAACCTTGCAGCAGTATGCTGGCCGTCTGCACCGCGAGCACGCCAGCAAGACCGATGTGCGCATCATCGATTTCGTAGACACCGGCCACCCAGTATTGCTGCGGATGTGGGACAAGCGCCAAAGGGGCTACAAAGCCATGGGCTATCGGCTGGCCGACCAATTCATCCTGAACGGGCAAATGCCCGCCTACACCTCAAACCTGATCCCCTGCGCCAGCGGCAGTGTGCTGCCGTAGTTGATGGTGTTGGTGGCCCGGCGCATATAGGCTTTCCAGGCGTCGGAGCCGGATTCACGGCCACCGCCGGTTTCCTTCTCGCCACCAAAGGCGCCGCCGATCTCCGCACCGCTGGTGCCGATGTTGACGTTGGCAATACCGCAGTCGGAGCCACGCGCCGAGGTAAAGATTTCTGCCTCGCGCAAATCCTGTGTAAAAACGGCGGACGACAAGCCGTGGCTGACCGCGTTGTTGATCGCGATCGCCTCATCAAAACTGTCGTAAGGCACCACGTACAGAATCGGTGCAAAGGTTTCCTGCAACATCGGCCCGGTCTGCGTGGCCAACTCCACAATGGCCGGGCGCACGTAGAACGCGGCAGCCTCGCCCACCACTTCACGATTCCCAAAGTGCACCTTGGCCCCGGCCTGGCGTGCGCGCTCCAGCGCCTGCTGCATGGCCTCAAAAGCACGCTGATCAATCAAGGGACCCACCAGCGTGCCGGCGGCCAGCGGATCACCCACCGGAAGGCGCTCAAAGACCCGAACCAGGGACGCTACCAGCGCCGCATAGACCGAACGGTGCACGATCAGTCGACGCAAGCTGGTGCAGCGCTGTCCCGCTGTGCCGGCCGCCGAAAATGCGACGCCGCGCACCACCAGTTCCAGATTGGCCGAGGGGCAGACTATTGCCGCATTGTTGCCACCGAGTTCCAGCAGCGAGCGCTTGAACAGCGAGGCGCAAGCCACACCGACGGCGCGCCCCATGGTGGTAGAGCCGGTGGCACTGACCAGTTTCACCGCCGGATGCGAGACCAGCGCCTCGCCGACAACGCGTTCGCCAATCAGAAGTTCGGCCAGGCCGACCGGGTCGATTCCCTGCTCGCTCGCGGTCTTGAGCAGTAGCCCGGAGAGTGCCAATGCCGACAAAGGCGCTTTTTCCGACGGCTTCCAGACCAGCGTGTTGCCACAGACCAGCGCCAGCGCCGCATTCCAGGCATAAACCGCCATCGGAAAATTGAAGGCCGAGATGATGCCCACCACACCCAGCGGATGCCAGGTCTCCAGCAGCTTGTGCTCGGGCCGCTCGCTGGCAATGGTCAGGCCGTAAAGCTGACGTGACAGACCCACGGCGAACTCGCAGATGTCCACCACCTCCTGCACCTCACCCAAGCCCTCCTGCACGATCTTGCCGGTCTCCAGCGAGATCAAGCGACCCAGCGGCTCCTTGTGGCGACGCACCGCTTCGCCAAAGGCGCGCACCAGTTCACCGCGCTTGGGCGCCGGAACCTCGCGCCAGCTCAGGCTGCGTGCCTGCGCGCGCGCGATGGCGGCGTTGACCTGGGCGTCTGTGGTGACTGCCACTCGCGCCAAGGGGCTGCCGTCAATCGGCGTGCGGACCTCGATGCCGTCCGCGCTGTCGGGCGGGGCGGCGAGGCCCAGCGTTTTGAAGAGGGTCTGGATGTCGGTGCAGTAGCTCATGGTCAGTCTTTATTTTTCGATGGTGCGGTTCCAGCGTGCATTCCACGCCGGCCGATTCTCGTTGATGGCGTTCCAGTCGACCACCACCGCGGTCTTCATGTACTCACCGAACTGCTTGAGTTTGAGCTTGGCATCGTCGCCCACAGCGGGTGCTTTCGGGTTCGACGGGATCTGGTTGCCGTGTTGCAATGCGGCAGCCTGGGCATCGGCCGTCAGCAGGTACTCGGCCAGCTTTTGCGCCAGCGCGGGCTCGCTGTTGTTGGCGATCACGCACTCACCCACCATCAGCACCACCGAGCCTTCCTTGGGCTGCGCATACTCCACCGCAATGCCCTTTTCCTGCAAGGTCGCCACCGAGGTCGGTGTCAGTGGCGCAATCGCCGCTTCACCGGTCTGAATCATCTCGGAGAGCTTGGCCGAGCTCGGGATGTACTCCAGCACATTGGGGCCGATGCTGCTCTTCCAGGCATTGAAACCGGGCTCGACATTGGTGTCGGTGCCGCCCTTGATGCGGTTGAACATCAGGAACCCGTGCAGGCCAAAGGTTGATGACGAGAGCGACTGGAACACCACCTTGCCCTTGAATTTCGGGTCGGCCAGGTCCATCCACGAGGTCGGTGCAGCCCAACCCTTTTCAGTGAACATCTTCTTGTTGTAGGCGAGGCCTGTCATGCCCATGGTGACGCCGGTGGCCATGTCGCCTTTGAAGCGCGCCGTGGGAAACACTTCGTTCAGGGCCGCACTGGGCTTCATCTTCTCGCACAGGCCCATGCCGATGGCGCGAACCATCACGCCGTCGTCAAGGAACATCACATGCATCTGCGGCTTGTCCTTGGCCGCCTGTGCCTTGGCCAGGATGTCAGCCGAGCCACCGGGCACCACCACCACCTTGGCGTTGTTGGCTTTCTCGAACGCGGGGAAGACGTGTTCGGTCCAGGTCTTCTCCATCGAGCCACCGTTCATGCCGATGTAGAGCGTCCTGGTTTGTGCGCCGGCCAGCCCGGCCGAGAGTGCAAGCGTGCCCACTGCGAGGCTCAGCGCCGCTGGACGTGTCGTCTTGAAAATGGAAGAACTGTATTTCATGAAAAATCTCCTTTAGGTTGAAGTAGCGGATGCGGGAACAGGGGAAAAACGGGAAATGGAAAACGCGGCAATGGGCGTGCTGCTGGCGCCACCCTGCACCAGCTCGGCCAGCACTTCGCCGACGGCCGGGCCGATCTGAAAGCCGGCGCCGGCAAAACCAAAGCCATGGAACAGACCGGGCTGCTTGGCACTCGGTCCAATCACGGGTTCGTGGTCGGGCAGATAGCCCTCGGTGCCGCTCCAGCTGCGAATGATGTGGGCGTGGCGCAGCCTGGGCAATAACTCGACCGTGCCGCGCAGGACCAGCGAGATCGCGTCCCGACTCGGGCGCGCACGCAGGGCGTCCAGCGCAAAGCCGCGCGAGCCGCCGATGACGCAATTGCCGCGCGGCGCCTGGCGTGCATAAATACCACCGCCCTCCACACCCAGGCTCAGGTTCATGAACATCGGCAGCGGCTCCGTCACGGCCATCACCGGGTGCGCCGACACCATCGGCACCAGCTCCCCAAAGTGCTCTGCAATCGCCCCGGCCCAGGCACCCGCGCAATTGAGCAGGAAACGCGAGCGCAGTTCCAAACCGGTGGCGGTCAACAGCACAAAGTCCTTGCCGTCATGCGCCAATTCGTCAACCCGGGTTTGCTCCCGAACGTCTGCGCCCAGCCTGGCTGCAGCGCGCGCAAAGGCGGGCGACACCAGGCGCGGATTGGCGTGCCCGTCCTGCGGACACAGCGAGCCGCCGACGGCGCGCTCGCCAAGCCAGGCAAAGCGCTCGCGCAGCGTGCTGGCTGCCAAAAGTTGCAGGTCCATGCCAAAGCCCCGGCTGCGTTCCCGGTAAGCTGCCAGAGACGCCATATCGGCCTGGCTGCGCGCGATCTTCAGGTGGCCGCAGCGGATGTACTCGCCATCGATGCCGATCAGTTTCGGCAGGCGTCCCCAGATGCCGTGGGCGCGCTGGGTTAGCGGCAACTGGACCAGCGAGCGCCCCTGCCGGCGCACACCGCCGTAGTTGACGCCGCTGGAGCGCGAACCACAGAAGTCGCGTTCCAGCAAGGTGACTGACAGACCCATGCGGCGCAGCGCCAGCGCAGCCGAGGTGCCGACGATGCCGCCGCCCACAATGGCCACGTCGCTGCGCAGGCGCTCGGTCACGAGGGCTCCTTCTGTTCGGCCAAGGCAAATGGAATCGGCTTCACCGGTGCTTGCGCGCGCAGGCGACCGGTCTGTTCTATGCGCTGAGCCGTGCACTGCGCGAGAATCTCGGCCGCCGCCGCCGCGCACATGCGGCCCTGGCAACGCCCCATGCCAACACGCGACAAGGCTTTCAGCCGGTTGATCTCGGTCGCACCCGTCGCCTTCACGGTTGCGCGCAAATCGCCGGCCGTGACTTCTTCACAGCGGCAGATCAGCAGCGCGTCGCTTGCCTGCGCGGCCCAATCGGGTGGCAGGGGAAAGGCGCGCTCCAGACCGATGCGCAAGTGCCGCTGGCGTGCCAGTTTTTGCTCCAGCGTCAGGACGCGAGCGACGCTCGCGCTGTCGAGTTGAACGCCGGCATCGGCCAGCAAGGCCAGCGCCGCACGCTCCCCCGCCCACTCGGCCGCATCCGCGCCCAGAATGCCGGCACCGTCGCCTGCCAGATAGACGCCGCCGACGCTGCTGCGCCCGGCGCCATCTCGCTCAGGCAGCCAGGCGCGCTGCAAGGCGTCGAAGGCAAAGCAGCAACCCAGAATGTCGGCCAGTTGCGTTTCCGAGCGCAGGCCATAGCCGAAGGCGATGGCATCACAGTCCAGATGGTGCTCACCGGCATCGTCACGCCATTCAAGCGCTGTCACACGTTCCTGTCCCAGGGCACGCAGCGGTCGCACTCCTCCGTGCAATGGAACGCCGTGAGAGCGCAGCCAGGCCACGTAGTACATGCCTTTGGCCAGCGTGGCTGGCTGCTGCAGCAAAGCCGGCAAGGCCGCAATCTGGTCACTCAGGCGAGCACTGTCAAGCACGGCCAGCACCTTGGCACCGGCCTTCGCATACTGGTAGGCCACCAGGTACAGGAGCGGACCGGTGCCCATGAAGACAACGCGCTCGCCGACACTGCAGCCCTGAAACTTGAGCGCCACCTGGGCGCCGCCCAGGCTGTAGACCCCGGGTGTGGTCCAGCCCGCAAAGGGCAGCACACGATCAGTGGCGCCGGTGGCGACGATCAGATGCGAATAGGGCAGGGTTTTGGTCTGGCTGCACTGCAGCAGGTCGAGCTGTCCGCCCTCGGCATTCCAGACCAGGGTTTCGGGACGGTAGTCCACGCCATCCTGGATGGCGCTCATCGCCGCGTGCACCGATGCGGCACGCCCCGCCTCGAAGCCATAGAGCGATTTACCGCTGCGCCGAAAGCCGTCCGGTGGCTGGCGGTAGATCTGTCCACCCGCCTTGCTGGCTTCGTCCAGCAGAACCGGGCGCAGGCCATGTCGCACCAGTGTCTGCGCGGCCCGGATTCCCGCCGGACCCGCGCCCACAATGACAGGCTGCAAAGCACCACTCATGCTGTGGGCTCCGCCTGGGTGAGCAAACGCATGCCGGGTAGCAGCAGGGTGGAGCAGGCGCGGTAACGCTCACCGGACTCGCTGTCCACCCAGCAGTCCTGGCAGGCGCCCATCAGGCAAAATCCGGCACGCGCGGTGGCGCCAAATTCCGAGTGGCGCAGGTGACTTTGCTGCGTCAGGATCGCAGTCATGATGGTGTCGCCCTGCAGCGCGTGCAAGGCCTGACCGTTGAGCGTGAAGCGGATGCGCTCACGCGCGGCCTCGTTCAATCGCCTGAACAGGGCCTGGCCGGTGACCGGCTGGCTCATTTCTCGCCCACCAGAATCTTGTCCAGGCCGTACAGCCGGTCCAGCAGCACCATCACCGCCGCCGTGAATCCGACCATCAGCGCCGACGCTGCAGCCATCAGCGGGTCGATCGATTCGGTGGCGTACATGTACATGCGCACTGGCAGCGTCACCGTGGCAGGCGAGGTGACAAAGATCGACATCGTCACTTCGTCAAAACTGTTGATGAAAGCCAGCAGCCAGCCACCCGTGACACCCGGCAGGATCATGGGCAGGGTGACGCGGCGAAACACGGTGCCATGGCTGGCGCCCAGCGACAGCGCTGCCTGCTCGCAACTGCGGTCGGCGCCGACGGAAGCCGCCACCACCAGCCGCAGCACGTAGGGTGTGATCACCACCACATGGGCCAGCACCAGCCACTGGAAACTGCCGGTGGCGCCAATCAGTGAAAACATGCGCAGCATGGCCACGCCCAGCACCAGATGCGGAATGATCAGAGGTGACAGAAACAGCGCGTTCAGCGCGTCGCGCCCGGCGAAGTCGAAACGCGTGATGGCCAGACCAGCGGGAATGGCGATCAGTGTGGCGATCGTGGCCGAAGAAATCGCCAGCCACAGGCTGTTCCAGAAGGAGGTGACAAAGTCCGGGTGCGCGAACACCGCCCTGAACCAGCGCAGCGAGAACTCGGTGGTGGGTATCGTCAGCGTGTTGGCGGGTGTGAAGGCAACAATGCAGACAATCAGCAGCGGCGCCAGCATGAAGCTGATCACCAACGCATTGAAGGCAAGGGCAAGGGGTCCGTTCTTTGACATGACTAGCCCAGTGATTTCTTGTAGCGGCCTTCGAGCACGCGGTTGTAGCTCAGCATCACCAGCAGATTGGCCACCAGCAGGATCAGCGCCAGCGCCGCGCCCAGCGGCCAGTTGAGTTCATGCAGGTACTCGTCGTAGACCACGGTGGCCACCATCTTCAGACGCCGGCCGCCGAGCAGTCCCGGAATCGCAAACGCACTGGCGCTCAGTCCGAACACGATCAGACTGCCCGACAGAATGCCGGGCAGCACCTGTGGCAGCACGATGCGGCGCAGCGTCGTGAATTGCGATGCCGAGAGCGACAGCGCAGCGTTTTCAACAGCAGCGTCGAGCTTTTGCAGGGACGTCCAGACCGGGATCACCATGAAGGGCAGCATCACGTGCACCAGGGCAATCACCACCGCCCACTCGGTGTAGAGAATGCGCACCGGCCCCAGGCCCACTGCCTGCAGTGCATGGTTGACCAAGCCCTGAGGACCCAGCAGCATGCTCCAGCCAAAAGCCCGTACCACCACGGAGACCAGCAAGGGCGCCAGCACCACCAGCAGAAAAATCGAGCGCCAGGGGTTGCCCATGCGGCTGAGCACGTAGGCCTCGGGCGCGCCGATGGCCAGACAGATCAGGGTGGTGACGCCCGAGATCCAGAAGGTGCGCCAGAAGATGCCGTAGTAATACTCGTCACTCAGCACAGCAAGGTAGTGCGCCAGGGTGAACTCATTCTTGACGCCGGTGCTGTGATCAAAGACGTTGAAGGAAAGCACCGCCGTCAGGCCCAGCGGCACCAGCAGCATGCAGGCAAACAGCAACAGCGCCGGCGCCGACAGCGCCCAGGGCGTGGCTTGGCGGCCCAGTTTCATGTCAGCACACGCAGGGAAGCGGCGTCCCATGCCAGACCGGTGCGGCTCTGCTCCTCGGGCGGCAGCACATCCCCGTTGGGGTACGCCACCTGCAAGGTACCCAGCGCCGTGCTGAGGTGATAAAGCCACTGGCTTCCCAGAAAAAAGCGCGCTGCCACCACGCCGTCGATTTGACCCTGCCCTGCCGGAACAAAGCTGATTTTTTCCGGCCGCAGGCTGAGCATGATTTCGGATCCTGGTGCAAGTCCGGTGCCATCCACTTCGACTTGCAGAGCACCCAGATCGATGCGGGCGCGAGCACCCGCACTGCCGACCCGGCCCGGCAGCAGATTGGCCTTGCCGACAAAGGTCGAGATGAAACGCGATTGCGGCTGTTCGTAGAGTTTGAACGGCGCGTCGATCTGCGTCACGCGCCCCGCCTGCATCACGACCACGCGGTCACTGATCGACATGGCCTCGGTCTGGTCGTGCGTGACCATGATGGTGGTGGTGCCGACCTTGCGCTGGATTTGCCGCAACTCGAACTGCATCTCCTCGCGCAGCTTGGCATCCAGATTCGAGAGAGGTTCATCGAGCAACAACACGGCGGGCTCGATCACCAGCGCACGCGCCAACGCCACGCGCTGACGCTGGCCACCCGAGAGCTCACGCGGATAGCGGTGCGAGAGCTCTTCCAGATGCACCAGGGCCAGCGTGCGCTTCACGCGCTGCTGGCGCTCGTCGCGGGAGACGCGCCGCATCTCCAGGCCAAAACTGACGTTGTCGAACACCGACATGTGCGGAAACAACGCGTAGCTCTGGAACACGATGCCCAGGCCGCGCGAGTTGGGTGGCGTGTCGGTGATGTCGCGCCCGTCGAGCTGGATGCGTCCGCTGCTGACCTCGGTGAAGCCGGCAATCATCTGCAGCGTCGTCGTTTTACCGCAGCCGGAGGGTCCGAGCAAGGAAACAAACTCCCCTTTGGCAACGCTCAGGCTCAGGTGCGACACCACTGTGGTCGAACCGTACACCTTGGACACATCTGCAAGCGTCAGAAAAGACATCCACCTCTCCTTGTCATCACTCCACCACTGGCTCCGGCCGCCGCCGCGGCGCCGTGAAATTCAAGGCAAATGGTGTTGGAAAGAGATTCCCCCGTCAACAGGGTATTCCATCGAACGACATATTTTTGTTATTTATTCCATTTGACGGAATTACATACATCATAATGTTTAGATGATTCCATCTAACGACACAAAAATTGGCCCCGGTGTGGGCGCCCTGGAACGCGCCTTTGCCATCATCCGCGTTCTGGCCGACGCCAAGACGCAAGGCGCCCGCGTGACGCAGATTGCCCAGACCGTCGGCCTGACGCAGGCCACGGTGCACCGCACGCTGCAAGCGCTGATTGCACAGGATATGGTGGAACAGGACGAACGCAGCAAACACTACCGTTTGAGCATCGACTTCTTTGTGCTGGCCGCGCGTGCCGGCAATCCGGTGAATCTGCGCGAACTCTGCCGCCCCACGCTGCTGCGCCTTTGCGCCAGTTTGGGCGACACCCTCTTCCTGCTGGCACGCAGCGGCTTTGATGCGGTCTGCCTGGACCGCAGCGAGGGGCCGTTCCCGATCCGTTCCTTCACCGGTGACATTGGTGGCCGTGTTGCCCTGGGCATCGGCCAGGGTAGCCTGGCGATCCTGGCGTTTTTGCCAGAGGCCGAGCGAGAGGAAGTGATCCGCTACAACCTGCCACGGGTGCGTGAACTCGGCGTCTTCGACGAGGTCTATCTTCGCACCGAGATCGAGCGCGTGCGCGAGTTGGGCTATGCGGCCCGCAACACCGGCTTGCTCGAAGGCATGGCAGGGGTGGCGGTGCCGGTCTGCGACCGCGACGGTCGCGCTGTGGCCGCCTTGAGTGTCGGCACCATTTCGGCACGCCTGAGCCCCGAGCGACTGCCGACGGTGGTGGAACTGCTCAAGCGCGAAGCACAACTGATCAGCCCGAAGATCAACCCCTTCGACCCAACCCTGCGCCGCCCGGTGTCAAGCCTGTCGGCGATGCAACCGAACTGATCCGATCGCCTTGCTTGCCAGTATTGGAGTTTTTGCGTACACTCTAAATCACAAATAGTGCGCACTACATTCCGATATCATGCTTCGCAACATCACCCTTTCCGCCGACGAACAACTGATCAACCGCGCCCGTGAAAAAGCGGTTGCCGCGCAAAGCACACTGAACGTCGAATTCCGCAAATGGCTGGAAACCTACGCCGGCACGCAGGACGAGGCCGCCGTTACCCGGTTTCGCGACGTCATGACGCAACTCAGCCAACTGGATGCAGGTCGCAGTTTCACGCGCGATGAAATGAACGAGCGCCAGCCATGAGCGCTGCGGGTCAAGCCAGCGCAGGGGAGCTGTTCTTTCTGGACACCAACGTCTTCGTCTACGCCCTGCTGGCGAGCGAGCCGCTGAAGAAGCAGCGTGCCCTGCAACTCATAGAGCAAGCCCTGGCCAGCCACCTGGGTTGCACCAGTTACCAGGTGATTCAGGAGTTTGCCAACGTCGCCACCCGCAAGTTTGCGCAGCGCTTCAGCACCGATCAATGCAAACAGTTTGTCGACGCGGCCATGCAGCCCCTGAACCGCGTCGGCTCCAGCCCTGGGTTGCTAAGCAGCGCACTCGACTTGCAACAGGAAACGCACTACAGTTTTTACGACTGTCTGGTGCTGGCCGCCGCCCTGCAGACCGGCGCCGACGTTCTCTACAGCGAAGACCTGCAGCACAACCAGTTGCTTGGCGGCACGCTGCGCATCGTCAATCCGTTTTTGATGGTGGCGAATGAAGTCGATGCAGGTTTGATTGCTTCAGCCCACTCTTAAACCGTTAAAGAAGCGCCAAAAAGAGGCATAGGATGCAGAAAGTATCGGGAGGCAGGCATGAGGGAGACTGACATTCTGTTCGCTGCCACTATCGAGGCATGAATTTGAATCGACTATGTCCAATCCGTTCTTTGACCGACCTGTTCTGAACTCACCCTATGAGTGCCTGCGTCGGCATTGGGAACTGGACCCAGGCGGTCAACCCACCCAGCAAACTCTTGAAACCCGCAGGCGCGCCGAGTTCATCACCCCGATCCCCAAGCCGAAGAAGCGCAATGTCAATGAACGCGCCGAGGTGCTGACTCTATGACGCAAGTCATTCCCAAGCCCGAGAACCTTGCTCGTCTTGTTTTTTTGGTCCGTGGCGAAAAGGTCTTGCTCGATGCCGACCTGGCTGACCTCTATGACGTGGCTACCAAAGTGCTGAATCAGGCCGTCAAACGAAACCTTGATCGGTTTCCTGTGGACTTCATGTTCCAGCTCACGTCCGAAGAATGGGAAGGTATGAGGTCACAAACTGTGACCTCATACGCTGAAAACAAGGCTATGAAGTCACAAATTGTGACCGCATCCCGACGCAAGCTCACTGCCATCCCTTACGCCTTCACCGAGCAAGGTGTCGCCATGCTCTCCAGCGTATTGCGCTCACAACGCGCAGTCGAGGTCAACATTGCCATCATGCGAACGTTTGTGCAGCTGCGCCGCCTGATGGACTCCAACCGCGACCTGGCACGCCGCATCGAAGCCATGGAAACCCGTTACGACGAGCAGTTCTCCCAGGTGTTCGACGCCATCAAGCAACTAATCACCGAAGACAATTCGCGCAAAGCCAAACCCCGTATCGGCTTCCTCTGACCGGCACTCACTGTCAACAACGCATTCCCCAGACCATCATGGCCACCAGAATCACCACCAAGCACGTCGAAACCCTGTGGCTGAGTCAAAAGCAATTGACTGAGTTGTTTGGCAAGGCCAAGGCTAAGGATGTCACTCAGATTGATCACCTCACGCCGGTGATTCAGGGTGAAACGCATAGCATTTCAAACCTGGCAATAGCTCACAAGCAATGCAACGCGGAGAAGCATGGGAAAACTCTTGAAGAACACTGGGAATGGCGCGAAAAAGTTGGCCTGAATATTCCAAAGAGGACATCGATGAAACGTAGTCGCTGACTACTGAACTGAATCGCCGCGGGATTCATGGATCGCCACGCTACGCTCGCAATGACAAACAACGTTGCCATCCCGATCCAGGACTTGTCATCCCGGGCGTGACCCGGGATCCATTTCTTCTGAAGGTGCCACGCGCGCCATGGATTGCGGATCAGGTCCGCAATGACAGTCACGTCTCACGCAAACCCGTGCATCACCCTGCTCTCCTGCTCCTGCACCTTGAACTGATTGAAGCGTGGCAGGAACTTGTCCCAGTCGATGATGTGGCTGTCGAGCTCGGGGCCGTCCACACAGGCGTGCTTGCGCACCATCTTGCCGGCAATCGTCACTGGCACCATGCAGGCGCCGCACATGCCGGTCGCGTCGACCATGATCGAGTTCAGGCTGGCCACGGTCTTGACACCATAGGGCTTGGTCAGGTCGCTCACCGCGCGCATCATCAGCGGCGGGCCGATGGTGACCACTTCGGCAATTTTGCGGCCCTTGCTCGTCATGCCGTCTTTCAGCATGGCTTCCAGCGGCGTCGTGACAAAACCCTTCTCGCCAAAGCTGCCGTCGTTGCTGGTGTAGATGACGTCAAGCTGATCGCCAAACTCGGCTTTGAGTGCTGAAACGCGCTCGCCGTCTTTCACCCAGAACAGCAGGTCGGAGTTGCGGAAGCCCGCAATCAGCGTCACGTGGTTGCCCAGGCGCCGATGGGCACGCATGATGGGGTCGACCGGCGGCAGGCCCAGGCCACCCGCGGTAAACCCCCCCTTCTCCTGGCCTTCGTACCGATACACTGCGCGCGCCACGCC
>QYPX01000101.1 GCA_007280205.1 Comamonadaceae bacterium | reverse complement strand
CATGGCGTACAACACCGGTTTTGAAAAGGCCATTGCCGGTGTACCGGCCACCGCTACCTTGCCCAACAGTGACCGTCCAATCAACAGCGTGAAATTTGATCAGCAGTCGCATATCCGCACCGCACAGCCGTTTGTGGAGTACGCATGGGATGTGACGGCGGATATGCAGGTCACTCCAGGCTTGAAGTATGTCAACATCACCCGTTCGCAGACTTCACCGGTTGGCCAGACCACGCGCATCGTGAACGATGCTGGCAGTTTGACCTACGCTGCCACGCTGCCCTTCCTGACCATCAACCAGAAGATCAACGACGGTATGTCGGCGTACGCACAATATGCCAAGGGCTTCCAGATTCCTGACCTCAACACGTTCTACGTTGCCAATCCGAGCCTCAACAGCACGGATCCGCAAAAGACCACGAACTATCAAGTCGGCATTGTTGGCAAGTCGGACCGCATGACCTGGGATGCGGACGTCTATCGTATCGAGTTCACCAACAAGCTGCAGTCGGTGACCTCAGGCACCGACACCTATTTCACCAATATCGGTGGCGCCACTTACCAGGGCGTGGAAGCCCAGATGGCCTACGTATTGGGTGGCGGTCTGTCTGCCTATCTGAATGGATCACTCAACACAGCGAAAGCGACCGATACCGGCTTGCAACTCGCCAATGCGCCGGAATTCACGGCGGCACTGGGGGCCCTGTACAACGAAGGCGCATGGTCCGGTTCGCTGATCTACAAGGTGAACGGTCCGGTCCGTCAGAAGGATTTCAGCGCGAGCAAGGCGCCGATCAACGGCGTGGCTTACTATGACTATTACCAGACCCCCAGTTATGGCACGCTGGACTTCGCCCTGGCCTATCAACTGAGCGCCAACAGCGTGTTTGGCAAGAAGCTGAAACTTCAGCTCAACGTGTTCAACGTCTTGAACAACAATGCCAATACGGCAATCAGCACAGGTTCCAGCCTGGCTTACGACACCTATGTGTATCAGACGCCGCGCAGCTTCCAGGTTTCGCTGAAGGCTGACTTCTGATCGTCGGCAATCACTGTCCCAGCAGACCCTTCTTGAGCATCGAATCGACCGGCCTGTCGCCGGCGAAGATGCCAAGCAAGGCGTCAAAGAAATCAGCCCCGGCAATCGCTTGACCCTGGCTGACCCCGTTCACGGCAAGCCGTGTTCCGGACTCAGGCAGGTAGTCAAGCGTGATGTTGTCGCCTTTGACCGTCCTGCCGATGCGGTTGATCGTGCGTTGCAACTGAGCGATGCGATCACCGAGCCGGACCAGTTCGGCATCGCTGGTGTTTTTTCGAATGCCGGTGACCAGCGCACTGGTGAAATCATCCGGGCCGGCATTTTGAAGCATCCGTAGCTGCAAGCGCTTGGGTCCTGGCATCAGCGCCACTTCGAGTGAACTGCCCACTCTATCGCCGAGATAGAGAGCTGCCACGTAGGCCTTGATGAAGAACATTTTGCGCACACCCAGACCATTCAGGCGCAGTTCGCGATTGGACAGACGGATCGTGTCGTCAAATTCCTGACCTTCCAGCGTTGCAGCGGCAGTCTGCCCACTGAGCGACAGGAAGAGCAGTGCAATGGTGAGGATTCTTGGGGTGTTCTTGATGGCGCGGCACGGCGAACCGTTGGGGCTGCCGAGAGTCCCGCATTCTGCCGGTGAAACATGTCAGGCAAGTGACAGATCGATTGCTTGCTGCGTAATCAATGTGACATCTGGCTGACATATTTCGCTGTTAACGTTCGCCAACTAAGACGCCTTTTCAAACAGCAGCCATGCGCGCTGTGGGAACGGCAGACACTGACATCAGTGCAACCTGAAAGCGAAGCAATGAAAACCCCCAAACAGCGCCCCGCCGTTGACACTTGGGATGAGGCCGAATGCAAGGGCATCATCGAGCAGCTGTGGACGCTGCGCCAAAGCATGCTGGCCAGTGAGGCTGGCCTGTCCACACAACTGCAGAGCGTGGATCCGACCTACCGAGCGAGCGCGCGCAACCTGGTCCATTACCTGGCCTTGCGGCGCCATGACCGGCGCGATCTGCAGGAGTGGTTGTCTCGGGTTGGCCTGTCGTCGCTTGGCAGAGCCGAGTCGCACGTCCTGGCAAATCTTGACAAGGTGCTCGGCATCCTGCACCGCTTGACCGGGCAACCGTGGCAGCCGCATTCCACGGATGAGCCGGTTGGTATCAAGACCAGTCTGAAACTGCTTGAGCGACATACCGCCGAACTGCTGGGAGCGGCGCCGGCGGACCGGGTCGTGCGCATCATGGTCACGCTGCCTTCAGAAGCAGCCAAGGATTTCGGACTGGTCAGAAGCCTGGTCGTCTCCGGGATGGACATCGCCCGGATCAACTGTGCGCATGACGGACCACCCGAATGGAAAGCGATGGCGGCGCACGTGCGCAGGGCGGCCAAAACCATGGACCGACCGGTCCGGATACTGATGGACCTGGGTGGGCCGAAGCTGCGTACCGGCCACATTCCGTCGGATACAGCGGTACTCAAACTCAGACCCGAACGCGACGATTTGGGGCGTGTGTTGTCGCCTGCGTGCGTCGGCATCCGGGTGGCTGGCACCAGCGTGCCGGTGACGGGCGCCACCGAACACGTCGGGGTTGAAGCACAGTGGCTGGCACAGTTGCAGCTTGGTGACCGGATCGAGTTCACAGATGCCCGCGACGCTGATCGTCATCTGCGGCTGGTGCAGCAGGACGAAGCAGGATTTCTGGCAGAGTGCGACCAGACGGCTTACCTGGTGCCGCAGACGAAACTCAAGCGCTGTCATTCTGGCGCCGAGCATGCGGTGACCCATGTCACGGATCTGCCCTGCAAAGACGGCTTGCTGCATTTGGAGCGCGGTGGCTCTCTGCGCCTGACCGGGCCGACGGTCGATGCGCTACCACGCAAGGCCAAGGGAAGGGCGCCACGGCCGATGCCGACGGTGGCCTGCACCTTGCCCGAGGTCTTTGCGCAGGTCTGTGTCGGTGAGCGAATATGGTTTGATGATGGCCGCATTGGTGGCGTGATCAAGCGCGTCGAACCGGCGTGGCTGGAAGTTCAGATTACCCACGCACGGGACAGCGGCGAAAAACTCGCGGGCGACAAGGGCATCAACCTGCCCGACAGTCAACTCCGCCTGCCAGCGTTGACCGAGAAAGACATCGAAGACCTGGCGGTGGTCGCGCAGCTTGCCGATATGGTGGGCCTGTCTTTTGTGCAACAGGCATCTGATGTGCAGGCATTGCGCGAGCGCCTGCAGGAACTCGGTACTCCCGACCTCGGCATCGTGCTCAAGATCGAGACGCGCCGGGCGTTTGAGAACCTCCCTGAATTGCTGTTTTCTGCCATGGCCAGCAAGAGCGCGGGCATCATGATCGCGCGCGGCGATCTCGCGGTGGAGTGCGGCTATGAACGGCTGGCGGAAGTTCAGGAAGAAATTCTTTGGGCTGCCGAGGCCACGCACATGCCGGTGATCTGGGCGACGCAAGTGCTGGAGACACTGGCCAAGACCGGCTTGCCGTCGCGCGCGGAAATCACCGATGCGGCGATGGGTGAGCGGGCCGAATGCGTGATGCTGAACAAGGGTCCGCACATCACCGAAGCGATGCGAACGCTCGATGACATTCTGCGGCGCATGCAGGATCATCAGACCAAGAAGCGTCCCCTCTTGCGGGCACTGCGGGCCTGGAACACCTTGGGGGGAACATCGATCTGACATCGAATTGACATGTTGGGCCGCTATCTTTTGCGCAACGAACATCCAGCGCATTGAACAGGAGTCATGGTGGTCACTGCAATCAGCATCAAGGGTCTAAGCAAAACGTTTCCAGGCGGTCGCAAGGCGCTGCAGGAAGTCAATTTGGATATACGGGCCGGTGAAATGGTGGCCCTGATTGGCGCCTCCGGCTCCGGAAAATCAACTTTGCTGCGTCACATGGCGGGCTTGGTGGCTGCAGACGGCTCTGGTGAGGGGCTGATTCAAGTGCACGGTCGTACGGTGCAGCAAGACGGCAAAATTGCAGCCGACATTCGTCAGACCCGCGCCGGCATTGGCTTCGTATTTCAGCAGTTCAATCTGGTGGACCGACTACCCGTGATTGTCAATGTGCTGGCGGGAACACTGCATCGCGTGCCCATGTGGCGCAGCTTGATGCGTTGGTTTACTTCGACCGAATTGGCGTGTGGCAACAGTGCCCTGCAACGTGTCGGCATCGAAGACTGTTCGGCACAGCGCGCTTCGACGTTGTCAGGGGGCCAGCAACAGCGCGCTGCTATTGCGCGTGCGTTGGTGCAGGGCGCAAAAGTGATTCTTGCGGACGAACCTATCGCTTCGCTTGATCCGGAATCGTCGCGCAAAGTGATGGATATTCTGGCGCGCGTCAACCAGGAAGACCAATGCACCGTGGTGGTCTCATTGCACCAGGTGAATGTCGCCATCAAGTACTGTGCACGTACCGTCGCCCTGCACGAGGGACGTGTCGTGTACGACGGTCCGTCGGTGGCATTGACGCCTGCTTTGTTGCGCGAACTCTATGGCGCCGATGCCGACGATATCCTGTCGCTGGGCGATCACATCTCCAGCCTGCAGGATCGCAAGCCTGCGCTGCCCCATCTGGTCTGGCCAGCACCGCTCAGCGGCGCAGCAGCCATCGCCCGCTTGGCTTGACCGGCAAATTCTCTTTGTCATCCCTCGGAATATTTTTACAGGAACCTACCCATGCTCAAGAAACTACTCGTCAGTCTGACCGGCGCCGCACTGATGGCTCTTAACCCGGTGGCCGCCCAGGAATTGAAGGAACTCAATTTCGGCATCATTTCAACCGAATCATCCCAAAACCTGAAATCTGACTGGCAGCCGGTGCTGGACGATATGGCCAGGAAAACCGGCATGAAAGTCAATGCTTTCTTTGCATCGGACTACGCCGGCATCATCGAAGGTATGCGTTTCAACAAAGTCCACGTAGCGTGGTTCGGCAACAAGTCGGCGATGGAGGCCGTGGATCGTGCCAGCGGTGAAGTGTTTGCCCAAATGGTCAACGCCGATGGAACGCAAGGCTATTACTCACATTTGATTGTCCACAAGGACAGCCCGATCAAGACGCTCGACGACATGTTGAAAAACGGCAAGAGCCTGTCATTCGGCAATGGTGACCCAAACTCCACGTCGGGCTTTCTGGTACCGAGCTACTATGTGTTTGCGCAAAACAGGATAGACGCCAAGACTTTTTTCAAACTTTCACGCGGCGCGAACCACGAGGCCAACGCGCTGGCCGTTGCCAACAAGCAGGTTGACGTCGCTACCAACAACAGTGAGAACCTGGACAAAATCAAGGAAAGACTGCCAGAGAAGTTCAACGACATCCGCATCATCTGGACGTCGCCGCTGATCCCGATGGACCCGCTGGTGATTCGCAAGGACCTGCCGGAAGCCAGCAAGGCCAAAGTGCGTGATTTCTTCTACGCCTATGGCAAGAGCAGTCAGCAGGAAAAAGACAATCTCATCAAACTCAACAAACTGTCGGGCTTCAAGCCGTCGAGCAACAGCCAGTTGATTCCGATTCGACAGCTTGAACTGTTCAAGACGCGCAACAAGTATGAAGCAGATGTCGCCATGAGCGCTGACGAAAAGCAGGCCAAGCTGGCTGACGTCGACAGACAGCTGGCTGCGCTGGCTCAGGTCAAGTAGTGCAGCCGAAGGTGGTGCCACGCACCTCTGTGCTGGCATTGCTGGCGTGGGGCGCGTTGCTGGTCTTGCTGGCCGGTTCGTGGCGCGGCGCCGATATGCGCCCGTTCGACCTGGTGCGTGATGCGGGCAATATGGCCACGTACGCGGCCGACTTCTTTCCACCGAAGTTTGGCGACTGGCGTCTGTATTTGCAGGAGATGGTCGTCACCCTGCAAATCGCCCTGTGGGGCACTGCGCTGGCGGTTATTTTTGCCATACCCTTCGGCCTGCTTTCTTCAGCCAACATCACGCCGGCCTGGGTCCATCAACCGGTGCGCAGGCTGATGGACGCAGCGCGCGCAATCAACGAGATGGTTTTTGCCATGTTGTTCATTGTCGCGGTTGGCCTGGGGCCATTCGCCGGTGTACTGGCTCTCTTCGTTCACACGACTGGCGTTCTGGCAAAGCTCTTTTCAGAGGCCGTTGAAGCGATCGATGTGCAACCCGTCGAGGGGATCCGTGCCACGGGTGCCAACGCGCTGGAGGAAATTGTTTACGGCATCATCCCGCAGGTTCTGCCGCTGTGGATTTCTTATTCGCTTTATCGCTTTGAATCCAATGTACGTTCGGCGTCGGTCGTTGGTATGGTCGGCGCCGGTGGCATTGGCGTCATTTTGTGGGAGATCATCCGCGGCTTTCAGTACGCCGAAACCTGCGCCGTGATGATCATCATCATCGTCACGGTCACCGTCATCGACTTGATCTCGGCACGGATCAGAAAATCCGTGACCTGAATCTTCTCTCTCTATCCACCTTGAAAGGAAACTCCAATGATGAACCGACGCGATCTTTTGTCGACCGCCATTCTGGCAGGCACGACCGCGGCATTCCCGGCACTGGCCCAGTCGTCCCGAGCGATTTGCTACAACTGCCCCCCGGAATGGGCAGACTGGGGCGGCATGCTGCGCATGGTGGGGCAGCGCCTGAATATTCAGGTACCTCCCGACAACAAGAACTCCGGGCAATCGCTGGCAGCGCTCATCGCCGAGAAGGCCAAGCCCGTGGCCGATGTGGTCTACCTCGGCGGTCAGGTTGGCCCGCAAGCCAAAGCAGCCGGCGTTATTGAAGCGTACCAGCCCAAACGCTTTGCCGAGATTCCAGTGTCGCTCAGGGACGCAGAAGGCTACTGGTTCAGCATTCACTCAGGAACGCTTGGTTTTTTTGTCAACACGCAGGCTCTGGGCGGCAAGCCAGTGCCACGCAGCTGGGCCGACTTGCTCAAGCCCGAGTACAGGGGCCTGGTCGGCTACCTCAACCCGGGTAGCGCTGCGGTGGGCCAGGTGGGCGTCATTGCCGTCAACCTGGCACTCGGTGGCAGCTACGACAACCTGGACGCCGGCATCAAATACTTCAAGCAACTCCAGTCGAACAACCCGATCGTTCCGACGCAGACCGCCTATGCGCGGGTCCTGTCGGGCGAAATCCCGATCCTGCTCGACTACGACTTCAACGCCTACCGTGGCCAGTACACCGATCAGGCACCCACGGTGTTCGTTATTCCGCAAGAAGGCACGCAGCAGCTTCCCTACGTCATGGGTTTGGTCAAGAACGGTCCCAACCCAGAGCAGGGCAAACGCATCCTTGACTTTGTGCTGTCGGACGATGGTCAACGGCATTGGGCCAACGCCTATTTGCGCCCGGTCTTTGCCAAGGCGATGTCCGATGACATGAAAAAGCGTTTCTTGCCCGATGCCGACTATCAGCGCGCCAAGGCGATAGATGTGCAAAAACTGGCCGACGCGTCCAAGGCCATCGGCAGCCGTTACCAAAAAGAAGTTGGCTGATGAAGACAGACCGCGCCTGGCTGATGGGGTTGACCCTGCCAGTCGCGCTCATGTTTTTCACCTTCTTTGCCATTCCTCTGGCCAAACTCTTCGTCATTGGCGGCAGTGGCGAATTGGGTTGGTCAGCCTACATGGCCGCCTTCGTGGAGCCACGTTACTGGCGCAGCATGGTCTCCACGGTCACGCTGTCAGTTGTCGTCACCGTGACGACGCTCATCATTTCGGGCATGGCCGGTGTCTTCCTGGCGCGTCACGAGTTTGCCGGGCGCCAAGTCCTTACTGCCCTCTTGACGCTGCCACTGGCGTTTCCCGGTGTCGTCATTGGCTTCATGGTCATCATGCTGGGTGGTCGCCAGGGCCTGATACCCAACATCAGCAACGCGCTGATTGGCGAAAGACTGGTCTTTGCCTACTCAATGGTTGGCTTGTTCATTGGCTACATCTACTTCTCCATCCCGCGCACCATACTGACCGTCATCGCCGCTGCCGAGAAGCTCGACCCGCAACTGATAGAGGCGGCACGGTCCCTCGGCGCTTCAAACTGGAGGGTGCTGGTTGACGTGCTGATACCCGGGCTCAAGCCGGCCCTTCTTGCTGCCGGCGCCATCTGCTTTGCGACCTCCATGGGCGCCTTTGGCACAGCGTTTACCCTGGCCACCAAGATTGATGTCTTGCCGATGATCATCTATACCGAATTCACGCTGCAGGCCAACATCGCCATGGCGGCAGCGCTCTCGTTCGTTCTGGGCCTGTTGACATGGTCGGCACTCGCCTTTGCCCGTAGCTTGACGGGCAATGTGGTTGCCGCGGCAGCATGACAGGAACAGCCAAAATCCATCGCTCACCGGTCTTCTGGTCGCTGCTCGCCTTCACCATCGGCGTGGCTGCATTCCTGCTGGTCCCCGTCATCCTGTCCATACTGACAGGACTGACCAGGAACCAGTTCGTAGGGCTCTCCAGCGGCTTGACGTTGCAATGGGTCTTCAAGGTCTGGGAGAGCTATCAGGACAGTCTGTGGCTCTCTCTGGGCATTGCCCTGGCCTGTTTGGCCAGCACGCTGGTGCTTGGCGTGCCGGCAGCCTATGTGCTGTCACGCGTCCAGGGCAAGATGGCGAGAACCATAGAGGAATTGCTGATGCTGCCGGTCGCCCTGCCCGGTCTGGCAACGGCACTGGCCCTGATCGTCACCTATGGGGCGGTGGGCAACTTCCGCACGCACTGGACGTTCATTCTCGTCGGTCACATCCTCTTTACCTTGCCGTTCATGGTGCGCTCGGTGTTGGCGGTCCTGCTTTCGGTGGACATGCATTCACTCGAAGAAGGTGCTCGCAGTCTTGGCGCTACTTTCCTGCAACGCTTCACAGGCATCGTCCTGCCCAACTGCAGGTCCGGCATCATCGCCGGGTCCTTGATGGTGCTGACCTTGTCGATTGGCGAATTCAACATGACCCTGCTGCTGCATACGCCGCTGACACAGACCCTGCCGGTCGGACTGGCCGACGCTTATGCGTCGCTGCGCATCGAAGTCGGCAGTGCCTACACGATTGTTTTCTTCATGATGATTGTCCCGCTGCTGATAGCGCTGCAACTTGCCGGCGGTCGAAAGGTTTCCAGATGAACTCGAACCATGGGGTGCGCATCCTGGTCCAGGCTTGCACCAAGAGCTACAAACATCAGGTCGTGCTGGAGCCGACCGACTTGCACATCGAGTCTGGCGAGACGCTGGTGCTGCTTGGCCCGTCCGGCTGCGGCAAGACCACCACCTTGCGCCTGATTGCAGGGCTGGATGTTCCTGACTCCGGTCGGGTGCTGTTCAACGATGAAGACGTCACGGCGCTTCCAATTGAGAAACGCAACATCGGCATGGTCTTTCAAAGCTATGCACTGTTTCCCAACATGACGGTTGAAGAGAACATTGCCTACGGTTTGGTCGTGCGCAAGATGCCTGAATCTGAGCGCAGGAAGCGCGTCGGTGAGATGCTGGAGATGATGCACATCGAGTCACTCGCTGACCGGCAGATTACCCAACTCTCGGGCGGCCAGAAGCAGCGCGTGGCACTGGCGCGCGCCATCGCCCCCCGACCACGTGCCCTGCTGCTGGACGAGCCCCTGACCGCGCTGGATGCCAGGTTGCGCGAGACCTTGCGAGTTGACATCAACGCCTTGCTGAGAAGCCTGGGCATCACTACCGTCTACGTTACCCATGACCAGGCCGAGGCGATGGCGCTGGGCGACCGCATTGCGGTGATGGAAAAAGGGCGCATTTCTCAGGTCGGCACCCCGCGGAACATTTACTTTCGCCCGGCCAACCGCTTCGTGGCCGATTTCATCGGAACCATGAATACCGTCGGGAAGAACAGCTTTCGACCCGAGGAAGTTCGCGTCGTACCGCTATCCCAATCTTCGATGCGCGGTCAGGTTATCTCCTGTTTCTTCTTGGGCGACCACAACAGGGTCCAGGTACGGCTCGACAGTGCTGAGGAAGTGGTCTTGAAGCTTCCACCCAAACTGACCTTCACGGTGGGCGATTCGATTGGGCTTGAAGTCGATACCGGCAGTCTTGTATGCTGATTGCCCAGATATCAGACCTCCACATCAAGGCCGGCGGCAAACTCGCCTATGGCATCGTTGACACGGCCGCTATGCTAAGTGCCTGTGTCGCCAACATCATGCGTTTGAACCCCTTGCCTGATGTCGTTCTGGTCACGGGCGACACGGTGGACTATGGTCGCAAGAACGAGTACGACCTGCTCAAAGAATTGCTGGCACCCCTGGGCATGCCTTTGTACTTTGTGGTGGGCAACCACGACGAACGCGACGCTCTGCGTGAGGCGTTCTGCGGGCACGGCTTTGAGTATCTGGAGCAGTGCGATGATTTCCTGCAGTACGCTGTTGACCTCGGAGGCATCCGGCTCGTCGCGCTGGACACGGCCGTCCCAACGGAGGGGCGTGGCAAGTTATGCTCAAAACGCCTTGCATGGCTTGATGAGCGGCTGAGCGAAGACCAAAGTCCGACCCTGATTGCGATGCATCACCCGCCGTTTGCTACCGGCATTGCCCACATGGACGCGCTCGGCCTGGAGGGATGGGAAGCGCTCGAATTGATTGTTTCCAGGTACAGCCATGTGGAACGACTGCTGTGTGGTCACATACATCGCTCCATACAGTGCCGTTTTGGAAATACGCTGGCCTCCACCTGCCCGAGCCCGGCACATCAGGTTGCGCTGGACCTGCGTGTCGATGGGCCGGATTGTTTTGTGATGGAGCCGCCCGGCTATCAACTTCACATGTGGCGTGATGGTCGATTGGTCAGTCATACCTGCGCCATCGGTGAATATGCTGGACCCTATCGCTTTCGGCAGGGTGGGGTGCTCATCGATTAGCCAAGACGAAAGCGTCAGAAATTATGGAGCTTAATCTCATTTATAAGGGTAAACCCTTATACTAGATGCACCGCATTCACGAGGACTGATCATGTCCAAAATTTTGGAGCTCATCCAGGCTCTGGTATCAAAAATCAGGTCCCTGTAATGGAACAGTTACGACCGCAGTCACCGGATTGTTCGAAGGTAGTGTCCACCGTTGGCCGAACTTCTCAGCTCATACTCGGACTGCCCTTCGACTTGGCCCGGGAACAGTACGCAAGAGCTGTTCGAATCGGATTCATCGAGCAATCCATGCTGGCCAACGCCAAATTCGAACAGTCTATTGCCATGCTGGAAAAACTGACCCTGGGCCCGTGGGCGCGCCAAGTTTGACTGTTCACAAGCCAGGATTCAACCCATCTGGCCAGCCTTGTCGGTGACCTTACGGATCAGCCTTTCGCTTTGAGTTTCCCAGTCGGAACTTTCGCCGACTTGGCGGACCGCTTCGCCTACCGAGCTCAGAGCACCTTGAAATTCCTCGCCCGCGATGCCGGCCATTTGCTGGTCAACCGGTTGGTCGTCAACTTTCGAGCTGTCGGTTTCTACTTCACTTTCCTGTTCCATTTGCGGTTCGTCTTCTGCGGCACCATTTTCGGACGGGTCCTGGTCGTCAATGTTGTTGCTTGCATTTTCAATGTTCATGAATCACTCCTGATAAGTTGATTGATACGACGCGCACAAGTCGGCGCAAACGATTGTGAGCAGTGCAATGCGTCGGCGTGATGACAGGCTCGACGCCGCAAGCCACTCACGCACCCAAGGGAAAGTCGATCAGCCGCTTGAAGGGTCGACCCGCTGCGCTCTCGGTAAACAGGCAGAGACGGTCAAGTTTCAATGGCGCAGTCGCATTGAGCTGCTTGACGGACTCGGCCACTTCCTGGATGACACAGCGCGCAGTGTGTGCCGGCACGGGGCCGCTTAGGGTGAAGTGCAAGCGGAATCGTTCCAGCACGTAGGGATAGCCATATTGCCGCAACAATTCCTGTTCCCTGGCGTTCAGAGGGGCGGCAAGGCGACGTGCCAGGTCGGCTTCGGACAAGGCGGCGCGCAAGTCATCGAGTCCAATCACGCAGCTTGCGGCCAGCGATGCCGTTGGATCAATGCGCTTGACTGGCACCAGCGCGACAAAGTTGCCCAGCATGACAGCATGCAAAGGCCCCAAAGCAACCGGCTTGAGTGTCTTTGCCAGCGCCTGCATGCGTACCGCCAGGTCATCGAAGGTGTGTCCGCCCGTCAGGTGAAAGGGCGCTTTGAGCGTGGCGTGAAAACCATAGCGACGCGGCTCCGCTGTGATGGAAGAAAGGTCGGCCAGCTCAACCTGGCCGGGTATGGGCTGTTGCAGGGTTGCATCGGCAAACTCATCGCGCCCCAGCCAGAGCGCGCCAAAAGTCCACCAGGGGGAATGCCTTGCCGGTGAAAAATAGACGGCGTAGCGCGCTGTCATGCATCCTCCCTGGCGTTCACGATCAATTGCACGCGATCACCGCAAAACACGGTTTCCCCGTATTTGATGGGTTGGCCCAGCATGTCCACGTCAAGACACTCGACGCACAGCAACGGTCGGTTGGCGGGCTGCTTGAGCAGCCGTGCCGTTTCTTCGCTTGGCATCTGCGTCGTGATGCGGCTTTGCCAACGCAAATAGTCCTGCACACCAAAGTGTTTCAGAATATCGGTACTGCGCTTTCCCAGCGCCAGCATCTCCAGAAGGCCACCAAAGCGCGCTGCCGGGTAATAGGCAGTGGCCAGACCGATCGGGGCTCCATCGGCCTCGTCGAGCAGTTCGACCATCAACACCTTGGCGCCTCTGTCGAGTTTGAGCTCGCGCGCAGCGTGTTCCGTTGCGAGCATCTCCCGGGCTGTCAGCAACTGCTGGCTTGGCAACAGGCCCTGACGCTGCAGATTCTCACTGTAGCGGGTCCGGTTCGATAGCGCGTAGTCCAGCAATTCGTGTTGCACGAAGGTACCGCGCCCGGGTTCAATGCGTACCAGGCCATCGCTTTGCAGTGCCGCCACCGCCTGGCGCAAGGTGTGGCGGTTCACGGCAAAGCGAGTTGCCAATTCCATTTCACCTGGCAGGCGACCGCTGGCAACGTAAGCGCGGTCCCGAATCTCGGTTGTTAGCGTGTCGGCAATCTGGCGCCACACGGCAACCCCGCTGCGACGGCCGGGGGCACTATTGGAAATAACTTGGTTTGATGTCATCAATGTTTCATGTTGCCGGCGTGAACTAGGCACCTGTTCCATCGCGGCTTCGCTGTCAGTTGGGATAGGACTGAACTTTAGCGACTGATTTAGACATCTGTATGACAAACAAGACTGCATCCGGTGAAGTGTCGGCGCGTAGCACATGGCTGGCTGTGCTGGCGCGTGCGAGCCTGAGTGAGCTTGAGGCAAAGCGGTTGCTGTTGGGCGAACTGCCAGTCGTGGAACAGGTTCGGCCACCGGAGGTCGGCATGCTGATGCTGCGCGGACGTGTTGGTGGCACAGGCAACCCTTTCAATCTTGGCGAAGCCAGCGTCGTGCGCTGTGCCGTGCGCCTTGGTAACGGAGCGCTGGGTGTGGCTTATGCGCTGGGACGCGACAAGCGGCGCGCCGAACTGGCGGCACTGTTTGACGCCTTGCTGCAAGATCCGGCGCGGCATCAGGAACTGCAGCGCATGCTGATCCAACCCTTGCAAGCGATGCAGGCGCAGGCCCGCGCCAACAGGCGGCGTGAGGTGGCGCCATCCAAAGTTGAGTTCTTTACCTTGGTACGGGGTGACGCATGAATACGACAACAAGCCTTGCGCCAGGTCTGCTGGACGAAGTGCATGAAACACAGTCTGCGTTTCGCGCGCTGCTTGATGCGCTGGCACGACCAGGAGAAGTACGCACGCTGGCGCCTGCGCTGCCTGGTGTGGCGCTCGGTGGTGCGATGGCCCGCCTGTTGCTGACCCTGTGTGACGAGGAGACCCCGGTCTGGTGGCAGAACTCAGATCCGGATTTGCAGCACTGGCTGCGCTTTCATACCGGCGCGACGGTGGCACCGCACCCGGCGATGGCGAGTTTTGCGGCGCTGACAGACGTCGGCTCAGCTCCTGCACTGGCCGATTTTGCCGCCGGCAGCGCGGCATCTCCCGAATTTTCCAGCACACTGGTAATTGAATTGCCGAGCTTGCAAGGTGGTACCGACATGCAATGGCGTGGCCCTGGCATTGAGGAGCAAAGGCGGGTTGCTTTGCAAGGGCTATCGGCTGACTTCTGGCGGCAGTGGCAAGTCAACCATGCGACGTTCCCGCAGGGTGTCGACATCATCTTTACCTGCGCCGAGCAGATCGTTGGTTTGCCACGCACCACGCGTGCGGTCCCACTGGAAGAGGCCTGAGATGTACGTTGCAGTCAAAGGCGGCGTCGCCGCGATTGAGAGTTCCTGGCGCTTGCTGGAAACACAGCGTCGCGGTGACACGACGATTGCCGCCTTGTCGGTGGCGCAGATTCGTGCGCAGCTTTCTCTGGCGGTCGATCGTGTGATGAGTGAAGGTTCACTTTACGACCCCGAACTAGCGGCACTGGCCATCAAGCAAGCCAGCGGTGACCTGATGGAGGCCATCTTCTTGCTGCGTGCCTACCGCACGACTTTGCCGCGCTTGGGCTATGCGCTGCCGCTCGACACCGCCCGTATCGACCTGGTGCGGCGCATTTCAGCCGCCTTCAAGGAAGTGCCAGGCGGGCAATTGCTGGGGCCCACTTACGACTACACGCAACGCTTGCTCGACTTTGCGCTGCTGGCCGAAGGCAGCCCCAACGACACGCCGCCCGTCGCAACGGCTGCGCAACTGGGCGCTGGCCGGCCTGCGGACGCTGACCCTGGCGATGCCCCTGCGACGGTGCCGCGTATCAATGAGTTGCTGGCGCGCGAAGGGCTGCTCGAAACGCCGGACCCGGATGAGGATGCGTCGATCGGCGACCTTACCCGTGAGCCCTTGATGTTTCCGGCAGCGCGCGAACTGCGCCTGCAGGCGCTGGCGCGTGGCGATGAAGGCTGGCTGCTGGGCATGGGCTACTCAACCCAGCGCGGTTATGCCAGCTCGCACCCGTTTGCTGGCGAGATCCGGCGAGGCTTTGTCAGTGTCGAACTGGCGCCAGATGAACTCGACTTTTCGATTGACATTGGCGACCTGGAGGTCACCGAGTGCCAGATGATCAACCAGTTCAACGGTAGCCGTGAATTGCCACCGCAGTTCACCCAGGGCTATGGTCTGGCGTTTGGCGGAGGCGAGCGCAAGAGCATGGCGATGGCGCTGGTGGACCGCGCACTGCGTGCTGACGAATTGGGTGAGACGCACGTTGCGCCGGTGCAGGATCAGGAATTTGTCCTCTCGCACGCTGACAACGTTGAGGCCTCCGGCTTTGTGCAGCACCTGAAGCTGCCGCACTACGTGGACTTCCAGGCCGAGCTGGAACTGGTGCGCAAACTGCGCGAGCGCGCGTCAAGGGAGCGCTCATGATCGAGCAACATTACAACTTTGCCTTCCTTGACGAGCGCACAAAGAAACGCATCCGGCGTGCCTTGCTCAAGGCGGTGGCCGTGCCGGGTTATCAAGTGCCTTTTGGATCCCGCGAGATGCCCTTCGCTTACGGCTGGGGCACCGGTGGTGTGCAGATCACCGCCAGCATCATCGGCCAGAGTGATGTGCTCAAGGTCATCGACCAGGGGGCCGATGACACCACCAACGCGGTCAATATCCGGCGCTTCTTCGAGCGCACAACCGGCGTTGCGAGCACCGAAAAAACACGGGAGGCGACGCTGATCCAGACCCGCCACCGCATCCCCGAAGTGGCGCTGACCGACGCCCAGATTCTGGTTTATCAAGTGCCCATGCCCGAACCACTGGCGCGCCTGGAGCCGCGCCGGCGCGAGACCATCCAGATGCATGCGTTGACTGAGTACGGCCTGATGCACGTCAGGTTGTACGAGGATATCGCGCAGCTGGGTGCGATTTCGCGTGCCTATGACTACCCGGTGCTGGTCAATGAGCGCTATCTGATGTCGCCGTCGCCGATCCCCAAGTTTGACAACCCGAAAATGCACATGAACCCGGCCCTGCAGCTTTTTGGTGCCGGACGGGAAAAGCGCCTGTACGCGGTTCCGCCCTACACCGCGGTGCGCAGTCTGGACTTTGAGGATCATCCGTTTGAAGTGCAGCGCTGGGAGCACGCCTGCGCGCTTTGTGGTGCTACCGAGAGCTATCTCGACGAGATGATCGTCGATGATCAAGGTAGCCGCTTGTTTGTGTGTTCGGACAGTGACTACTGTGAAGAACGGCGCCAGGCCGGGCACCTTGGTAGCCAGCAGCTTGTAAAACAGGAGGCTGCATGAAGCCCGCCGTGCTGCTGTCGGCCCGCAACGCCGGCAAGGCCTACGTTCAGCAGGGCCAGCCCCGCTGGGCCTGCCGCGATGTCAGTTTTGACCTCTATCCGGGAGAGGTGCTGGCGGTCGTGGGCGAGTCCGGCTCCGGCAAGACCACCCTGCTGCGCTTGCTGGCTGCACGTCTGGGCTGCGACGAGGGTTCGGTGCACTACCAGGTGCGCGCCGATCTTGCCAGCGGGCCTGGCGATCTGGTCGATCTGGCCCGGATGTCGCAAGCGCAATTGCGCCGGTTGGCCCGCACCGATTGGGGTTTTGTCGAGCAGCATGCACGCGATGGTCTGCGCATGAACGTATCGGGCGGCGCCAATGTCGGCGAACGTCTGATGGCGCTGGGTGCACGCAACTATGGTCTGTTGCGCGGCGAGGCCTTGTCATGGATGGCGCGGGTCGAACTCGACACCGGTCGCATTGATGATTTGCCCGGCAGCTACTCGGGTGGCATGCAACAGCGCTTGCAAATTGCACGCAATCTGGTGACCCAGCCTCGGCTTATCTTCATGGATGAGCCCACCACCGGACTCGATGTGTCGGTGCAAGCGCGGCTGCTCGACATGCTGCGCGAGTTGGTGGGCGAGTTGCAACTTGCGGCCGTGGTGGTGACACACGACCTGGCCGTGGCGCGATTGCTGGCGCAACGCATGCTGGTCATGAAAGATGGTTGCGTGGTCGAACAAGGGCTGACCGACCGCGTGCTGGACGACCCGCAACATGCCTATACCCAACTGCTCGTTTCCTCGGTGCTGACACCATGACCGCTCTCATTGAAGCCCTGGCCCTGGCCAAGACCTTTACTTTGCACGGGCGTAATGGCCTGCAACTGCCTGTTTTTTCGGGTATCAACCTGAGCGTGCAACCCGGCGAGTGCCTGGCACTGACCGGTCACTCCGGCAGTGGCAAAAGCTCTTTGCTGCGCTGTCTTTACGGCAACTACGGCGCCACCAGCGGTGACGTGCGCATTTGCCATCAGGGTGACTGGGTCAGCATGTCGAACGCCACGCCGCGCGAGGTGTTCGAGGTGCGACGCCGGACGCTGGGCTATGTGTCGCAGTTTCTGCGCGTCATACCGCGGGTCTCAACCCTGGACATCGTCGCCGACCCCTTGCGCCGCATCGGTGTGGCGGCTGACGAGGCGCGCGCCCAAGCCGCGCAATGGTTGCAGCGGCTGAACTTGCAGGAACATCTATGGCACCTGCCACCTGCCACGTTCTCTGGCGGTGAACAGCAACGTGTCAATATTGCTCACGGCATGATCACCGCGCCGGCGGTGTTGCTTCTCGACGAGCCGACCGCTTCTCTCGACGCAGATAACCGACGCGTGGTGGTGGCGCTGATTCGCGCTGCGCGCGAGCAGGGCAGTGCTGTCGTTGGCATCTTCCATGACGACGAAGTGCGTGAAGCGGTGGCGACGCGTTCATTGAACGTCGAGCAATACAGCAAACCGGTAGCAAGCAGACAGGGAAGTACAACATGACGCAACGCATCATTCAAAATGCCCGTATCGTGACCGCCAGCGACGAGTTCACCGGCAGCCTGGTAATGGAAGACGAACTCATTCGTTCCATAGCCGCGGAGCCTGCGTCGGTCCTTGACGCCGAGGACTGGGCCGGCGACTGGCTGCTGCCAGGCTTGGTGGAACTGCACACCGACAACCTGGAGAAACACCTGGCACCACGCCCCGGCGTGCTGTGGAATGCCCACTCCGCCATGGTCGTGCATGACGCCCAGTGCGCTGCGGCCGGCATCACGACGGTACTTGATTCGGTGGTCATCGGAGACCTGGATCAGGGTGGCGCCCGGGCCCAGACCCAGCACACCTCGATTGCCGCCCTGCATCAATGCCGCGACGAAGGACTGCTGCGCATCGAGCATCTGCTGCACCTGCGTTGCGAAATTTCGGTGCCGGATATTCTTGAAGTTTTTAACCAGTATGCCGACGACCCACTGCTGAAACTG
>QYPX01000214.1 GCA_007280205.1 Comamonadaceae bacterium | reverse complement strand
ATGCACATCTGCACCGAGCCGTCACCGGTGATGCAAAACACCTCGCTGTCGGGTTTGGCCGTCTTGATGCCCATCGCATACGGGATACCCACGCCCATGGTTCCCAGACCACCGGAGTTGATCCATCGCCTGGGCTCGTCGAAGCGATAGTACTGCGCGGCCCACATCTGGTGCTGCCCCACATCCGAGGTGATGTAGGTGTCGGTGCCCTTGGTCATGTTCCAGATCGTCTCGATGACGTACTGCGGCTTGATCACCTCATTCGTACCAGGATCGTATTTCAGACAGTCGCGCTTGCGCCAGGCCTCGATCGTCTCCCACCAGGCTCCCAGAGCCTGACCGTCCGGCTTGACCGCACCTTCCCGGATCATCGCGATCATCTCGGACAACACTTCCTTGACATCGCCAACAATCGGAATATCCACCTTGACACGCTTGGAAATACTCGACGGATCAATGTCAATGTGGATGATCTTGCGTTCATTCTGGGCAAAGTGCTTGGGATTGCCGATCACGCGGTCATCAAAGCGTGCGCCCACCGCTAGCAAGACATCGCAGTTCTGCATCGCGTTATTGGCTTCCACCGTACCGTGCATGCCCAGCATGCCCAGAAACTTGCGGTCGCTCGCCGGATAGGCTCCCAGGCCCATCAATGTATTGGTGCAGGGATATCCCAGCATGTCAACCAGCGTACGCAACTCCGGGGAGGCGTTGCTCAGGATGACACCGCCACCGGTGTAAATATAGGGACGCTTGGCCGCCAACAAGAGCTGCAGCGCCTTGCGAATCTGTCCCCCGTGGCCCTTGCGAACCGGGTTATAGGAACGCATCTCCACACTTTCAGGATAGCCTGAGTAAGGCACCCGCTTGAAGGAAACATCTTTCGGAATATCCACCACCACGGGACCCGGACGGCCACTGCGGGCAATATGGAACGCCTTCTTCATGGTATCTGCCAGATCACGGGCATCCTTGACCAGAAAATTGTGCTTCACCACCGGGCGCGTGATACCTACCGCGTCGCACTCCTGAAAAGCATCGAGCCCGATGGCGTGGGTTGGCACCTGGCCGGTCACGATCACCATCGGAATACTGTCCATATAAGCGGTGGCAATGCCGGTCACTGCATTGGTAACGCCAGGCCCGGAGGTGACCAACGCCACCCCCACATCACCTGTCGCGCGCGCATAGCCGTCAGCTGCGTGCACCGCCGCCTGCTCATGGCGCACCAAAATGTGCTTGATCGTGCTCTGTTTGTAAAAAGCGTCGTAAATATGGAGCACTGCTCCACCCGGGTAGCCCCAGATGAACTTGACGCCTTCGGCCTGCAGGGCCTTGACCAGGATCTCGGCGCCACGCAGTTCCTGCTCGCCCGATGAAGTGGCGGTCACTTTGCCGGTGCCGCCTGCGGTCGCAGCGGAAGTGATTTCAGCCTTTGATATTTTCATGATCAACCTTTGTGAATTTCTCTGACGAAAAACCTTGGGTGCCCCTTCGCAAACATTTGTGGTGCCGCGTTGGGACTTAGAGCCAAAGCCATAAGCGCACTGATTCTTGCGCCGGACCATGACCCGTTTGCCTTTTGATTTGCAGGCAGCATTATGGCACTGCTGTCACGAATGCCAAAAATGGGCGGCAAAGTTGAATCGCAATGCCATAATCTGCGCCACTCCGCCCACCATCTTGCAAGGCAAGCACCTCTTGGCAACTGAACAGGAACTTTCTGATTTTTTGAAGAGCGTCGAAAAGCGCGCCTTCAAGCGATCGGTCTACCACGTGCGCAACGAGGAATCGGCGCTGGACATCGTGCAAGACAGCATGATGAAGCTTGCCGAGCACTACGGTCACAAACCAGCGGCTGAGCTGCCCATGCTGTTCCAGCGAATTCTGTCGAATTGCACGCTGGACTGGTTTCGACGCCAAAAGACCAGGAACACCCTGTTCTCCAACCTCAGCGACTTCGAATCCGAGGGGGAGGACGGAGAATTTGACCTGCTGGGTACCTTGAATGCGCAGACCGAGTCGGAACAAGCGGAAAACCCCGAAACATCAGCACAACGGGCACAAACCTTGCGTGCGATCGAGAGCGAGATCCAGGAACTCCCTGGGCGTCAACGGGAAGCCTTCCTGATGCGTTACTGGGAGGAACTGGACGTGGCAGAGACTGCTGCGGCCATGGGTTGTTCGGAAGGCAGTGTCAAGACGCACTGCTCACGAGCCGTCCAGGCTCTCGGCAAGGCATTGAGGGCGAAGGGAATAACACTATGACCAATTCATACCTCTACCAAAACCTCGTGGCGCAGGACCGTTTCGGATTGCAGGTGGCAGCACGCCTGTCCGATGCTGCGGACGAACTGCCTTACGACATTTCCGAACGACTGCGCGCCGCCAGGACAAGGGCTCTGAGCCAGCGCAGGAGTGCGGCGCAGACCGCCAGCAGCGTGACCCGCTCCGGGTCTGCGGCCACACTGACTTTTGGCACCGAGCAGCTCAACTGGTGGGACCGCGTGGCAGCCGCCGCGCCTCTGCTGGCCTTGGTGCTGGGTCTGGTCGCGATCAATGTGATCCAGAACGACAAACGTGCGAACGAAATAGCCGAAATTGACGCCGCCTTGTTGACCGATGACCTGCCGCCGGCTGCCTATACAGATCCCGGTTTCACACAATTCCTCAAGAGCAGAGCCGGGCAAGATTGAGAGTTTGGACATCAGCATGTTCACGCGCGCAATAAATCAGCGTCGGGTCCCATGGCAAGCCGGCAAACTGCTGGCTGGTGCCGCGTTTTGCCTGATGACAGCGCTGAGCATGCCAGCCTCGTGTGCCTTGGCACAGACCGTGGCAGCGAGCAGGGCCAGCAGTTCTGTGCCAGCGGCGAAAAGTCCGGTAGCCGCCGCGAGTTCATCCAAGCCGGCATGGCAGGACCTGACGGCCGTGCAGCAAGTTTCCCTCAAGCCCCTGGCTGCAAACTGGAACTCCCTGGGAATCTCGCATAAGCGCAAATGGATCGCGCTGGCGCAGAATTACCCCCGCCTCGCGCCAAGCGAGCAGCTCAAACTGCACAGCCGCATGACCGAGTGGGTCTCCCTGAGTCAGCAACAACGCGCCCAAGCCAGGCTGAATTTTGCCCAGGCCAAACAGCTCACGCCTGACCAAAAAGCCGCCACCTGGAAGGCTTACCAGGAACTCAGCCCCGAGGAAAAGCAAAAACTCGCCACCTCCGCGGTCAGCAAGCCGGTGGGTGCTGCCGCTGCCGCAAAGCCCGTGCCAGCCCAGAAACTGGCAGTGGTACCAGTCACACGGCACAGCCCGAAGACAGCACCCAAAATGGCAGCATCAGACCCGAAGATCAATCACAACACCTTGCTACCGCAGACCCAGCCCGCGCTTGAGCCTGCCGCACCCCAGAAAAACTGAGCGGTGCCCGCGCTGCCCCGATGAAACCCGCTTTGCCGACCCCCAGCCTGGCTCGCCGCATGGCCTGCTGGCTGTACGAAGGCGTATTGATGTTCGGCGTCGTCTTCATTGCCGGCTATCTGTTTGTGACTTTGACCCAAACCCGCAATCCGATGGACAAGCGCCATGCCTTGCAGGCCTTCATCTTCGTTGTGGCCGGCATTTACTTCGTCTGGTTCTGGGCCAGGGGTCAAACCCTGGCCATGAAAACCTGGCACATCACGGTGCTCGACCTCGCTGGCAAACCGCTCACCCAAGGACGCGCCCTGCTGCGCTACCTGCTTTGCTGGCTCTGGTTCGTCCCAGCACTGGTAGGCATGGCACCTTTCCAGCTGTCCGGCGCCGAATCGGTGGTCATCGCCCTGGGTTGGGTGGCGATCTGGGCTATCCTCAGCTACTTTCATCCGCAGCGACAGTTCTGGCACGATGCCCTGGCCAGAACGCGACTGGTTTCAACGCGACCCCATACTCCTTAACAACCATGCCCCCAGCTTTCACCGTCTGCGTCTATTGCGGCTCGCGTCCAGGAATGAACGCCGAATTTGCCACGGCTGCACAGCAAGTGGGCAGCTGGATCGGACACCATGGCGGACAGCTGGTTTACGGCGGTGGCAAGAGCGGCTTGATGGGGCTGGTAGCCGACGCTGCATTGGCAGCAGGCGCTTCGGTGGTCGGCGTCATTCCCCAGGCACTGGTGGACAAAGAGTGTGCCCACCTGGCTTGCACCGAGTTGCACATCGTGGACACCATGCACGAGCGCAAGCGCATGATGGCCGAGCGTGCCGACGCCTTTTTGGCCTTGCCCGGCGGCATCGGTACCTTCGAGGAGTTGTTTGAAGTGTGGACCTGGCGCCAACTTGGTTACCACGACAAACCGATAGGGCTGCTTAATGTGGCCGGCTACTACGACAAACTGCTTGATTTTTTGGACAGTGCCACCGCGCAGGACTTCATGGGAAGCTGGCAAATGGGCCTGCTGCGCTCGGCCACAGACGCGCCGGGTCTGCTGGCGGAACTGGTTGGGGCCGCTGGCATGTCGCCGCCCCCCCGCCTTGACCAGATTTAAACCGCCGATTCGTCCTGTTCACCCGTGCGGATGCGCACGACACGTTCGACACTGGTCACAAAGATCTTGCCGTCACCGATCTTGCCGGTATGAGCCGCCTTGACGATAGCGTCAACACAACGGTCCAGGTCCTGCGTCTTGACCACCACTTCGACCTTGACCTTGGGCAGAAAGTCCACCACGTACTCGGCACCACGGTAGAGTTCGGTATGACCTTTTTGGCGGCCAAACTCCTTGACTTCAGTGACCGTCAAACCGGTCACCCCGCACTCAGCGAGCGCTTCTCGCACCTCTTCGAGTTTGAAGGGTTTGACGATGGCGGTAATCTGTTTCATGTCGGCGTTCCTTTAGTCTGTCGGCAAAGCTGATCCAATTATCACGCTCGAAACCGGTTGGTTATAGGATAACGCCAATCCTTACCAAAACTGCGGTGCGTGACGCGAATACCGACCGGTGCCTGGCGGCGCTTGTACTCGTTGATTTTGATCAGGCGCGTGACCCGCTCGACGTCGGCGCGCTCAAAGCCGGCCGCAATGATTTCCTCCATGCTCTGGTCGTTCTCCATATAACGCTCCAGAATCGCGTCCAGCACCTCATAGGGCGGCAAACTGTCCTGGTCTTTTTGATCCGGCCGCAACTCGGCGCTCGGTGGCCGGGTGATGATGCGCTCCGGAATCGGCTCACTGCCAGTGCCATAGGGGTCGTTCGCGTTGCGCCAGCGCGCCAGCCGGAACACCGTCGTCTTGGCCAGATCCTTGATCACGGCAAAGCCCCCTGCCATGTCGCCGTACAGCGTGCAGTAACCGGTCGCCATCTCAGACTTGTTGCCGGTCGTCAGAACGATGCTGCCAAACTTGTTGCTCAGCGCCATCAGCAGCGTGCCCCGGATGCGGGCCTGGATGTTCTCTTCGGTGGCGTCTTCCGCACGCCCCTTGAATTCAAGCGCCAACGAGGCCTTGAAGGCTTCGAACTCGGGCACGATGGAAATTTCGTCGTAGCGCACGCCGAGCCGCTCGGCCATCGCACGCGCGTCGATCCAGCTGATGTCGGCCGTGTAGGGCGAGGGCATCATGACGCTGCGCACCCGGTCCTTGCCCAGGGCATCCACTGCCAGCGCCAGCACCAGAGCGGAGTCGATGCCACCCGAGAGTCCCAGAATGACACTGGGAAAGCCATTCTTGCCAATGTAGTCGCGCACACCCAGCACCAGCGCGTCCCACAGGTCGGCCTCGGTCGAGCGCTCCGGCAGCACTGGCCCGGCCAGCTTCAGCGCCGTTTGAACCCGTGTCACCTGCACGAAGAAGTTGTCTTCGACAAAACTTGGAGCTCGGGCCGCGATCGTGCCGT
>QYPX01000185.1 GCA_007280205.1 Comamonadaceae bacterium | reverse complement strand
GGCAATGCAGCCCGAAAACCAGATGCTCTGCATAACGTCTACGCCGATTGCGGTAAAAATATCCAAGCGTCAGCGCCAGTGCGGGTACCAAGAATAGAACAAAGTACGAAACGTATTGCGCCCTGCGCGCACGAAGGAACGCAAAGCGGTCCTCGGCGGACAAGTCCCTAAAGCGCTGAACGCCAGACGTATTCAGGTTGTCAAGAATGACCTGCACGGGTGCTACACCCAGTCCATGACTGCGACTGTCATCGGCAGACGTTACCCTTGTGCTTCGCAAAAAATGCACACCTTGCTCGCCGTAAAGACGAAGGCCCAGATTGAGCCCGAAGAACTGAACCAAGGCGAAAACGATGACACTTGCCATCAGATAGAGTCGCCAAGGTCGAAAGTAACGGACCCGTCTCCCAGCGATGTACTCGGCTGTTAGCGCGCCTGGAGCAAAAAACAGCTTAACCAAAGTTTGCCAGAGTTGGCCCTCACGAGACAGGTATTGGGTGCGCAAACCCCGAACCAACTGGGCCAGAGTTTGCTGATCAGATACGAATTCCTGACCACACTCCGAGCAGAACCTGCCTATGATTGGACTGCCACAATTGAGGCAGTCAATCCCCTTCATCGGCGATAGCGTGTTGGTTGCGACGGTATCCGACTGAGGGGGCATCATGAAATGTCAACGAATTGCACAACAATTCGATTTAGCGCGATACGCGGGCTTTTTGAATTAGAGATTCCGCTACTCGTAAGGACTGATCTTCTCCACCCGCCATTTCGGGCGAGGTCAGAAACTGACCATTGACAGCAAGCGTCGGCACACCATCAATCTGATATGCAGTTGCAGTTTGGGTTGCTGTCTTTAACTTGGTGGTCACAGCAAATCCCTTCATCGTGTCAAGAAGCTTGACCTTGTCGATTCCGTTGGCCGAAGCGAAAGCTGCGATTCCAGCGTCGCTGTCCAAAGGCAGATGCTGCACATGGACCGCTTCAAACACCTTCAAGTGAATGTCACTTCTGGAAGACAGGATTTCCAAAGCAAAGAAGAGCTTTTGAAATGGAACTTGCGTGTCCTGCCAGGCCACCGGAATGCGTCTAAAACTCACATTGGCAGGCAATTTCTTGACCCAGGCTTCCAGTTTTGGCTCCAGATGGAAACAATGCGGGCACCAGTACCCAAAGAGTTCGAGAACTTCAATCTTGCCCGCTACAGCGACCGGAACCGATTGCTGCAAACGGGCGTAGTCCTTGCCCTCAATGGGCTCACCTGCCGCCCAAACTGGGAACGAAATCAAATTTGCGGCACTCAAGCCAACGACAAAGTCACGACGATTCATTTTTTAATTCCTTTCAAGATTAGACAAACGTTTTCACCACTGCCGCGTTGAACGCAGCATTGCACTTTTTCCCGATGGATAGGAACCAAACTACTCGGGGTCCTTTGATCAAAAGAAATACCTGGCGCGGAATTCAACCCGCGACTGAACCGGCTTCTCCCCATACTCCGTTGAACTGTCACCCCTGTTGAGAGTCAATCTAAGCCTCAGCTCCAGGTTCTTAAAGCCTGTATAGAGCGCTTCTGGAGTCACAGAAAAACTATGATCATCCGTATTGGCAATCATCGTGACCGAGGGCGTGAAATCCAGAATGTCAAGCGGTTCCTTCTGACTGATCTTGAGGTAGACGTAGTTTTGCATCACATTGGGTTGGTTGTAGCCTTGGGATGCTGCCTTACTGGCAGGTTGCACCAGTGACGCATTGGTGGCCGAGGCACGCACCAGATCGTAGAACTGCGACACTTCCGGTGCCGTATACCCATTGCCGTTGCGGTAATACTCGAAGACAACGGTCGTGTCACGTTCAGTCAAATATCGCAGTCCCACCAGATAACTGTCATAACTTCGGGTCTGAATTGCCAGTTCGTTGGCCTGGTTCAATAGTGAACGATTTGCGTCCGTCGTGTGCGCCCACTCCCCATGAATTTCCAGATTGCTGCCCAGGTTGCGCGAGAAATCCAGGCCCCATCGTGTTCCACGACTACCTGGCGCGGCATAAATCAGATCCACGTCGGTGTCATAAATTAGCCCATACAGCTTGATCGCAGGATTCAGGTGTCCTTGTGCACCATAGTCAGCATTCAAGTCCGCAGTGGTTGACAGCAATGCCGAAGTCAAAGTCAATGTCTGTAGTGGGCCATCAAAACTTTGAACCACAGAGCCTGTGAGCATCATGAAACCTTCGCGAGCCAACTCAGGGTCGTTCGGGTCTTTGGGGCGTTCCAGAAACGCGACCGGGCTCCACGCGTACCCCTTGCCCCATCGCAAGGCACGTTTACCGACTTCCGTTGCCAGGGTGGGATCTGGTTGCCAGCTTGCGTACGCTTCGTACATGCGTCCATCACTTGCAGATGCCTGGGAATCACTTACCGAACTGGCATGCCCGGTAAAGTTGAAACTCAGGGATTCATGGCGCAGGATGCCTGAGAGTTCAACCGCCGAACTCACACGATCCAGCGTGGTTGGCGAAATTCCACGGTATTGCAACAGGTAACCCGTTGAATCGCGACGTAGACTCTGACTTTCGGGTCGCACCTCCACGAAACCAGTCAATTCGATGGCTTTCTTCTCAAAGGCCGACACATCGAAGGTTTCCTCGGCCCGAACACCTTGTCCTGCGGCCAAGGCAAACAGCAACGGGGCAATGGACAGACTTGTGCGACTGCAGCTCATCTCAGTTCTTTGGAGCGCGGCAGGTATTCCAGCGTGAACACCTCATCTTTGACCGTCCGGGCTTTGATCTTGCCGTAGAGCATCAATGATTTGTAACCTTTGTACAAAGGGCTATCGGTTTCCAGCGTGGCTGGCCTTTTGATGCCGCCGCCGAAGTCTTTCACATCCTTGTACGTCAAGGTTTTGATCAACATGCCGCTGGCGGCATAGCACTCGATGACCGTCGGCAGAATGGTTTTCTTGTCCACCTTCATTTTCAGGCGGTCGTAGGCCACATCACCCGTCTTGGCTTTGAGGGAAAGCAAGTAGCTGTCCTTGTCTTCGGTCATGCCATCCACATCGTATTCAGTCGCGTAGTCCAGACGCAGGATGTCGGCGTTGTTGAAGATACCGCCAATCACCGATTGCAGGCTGGTAATGCGCACTGGCTTTCCCACATTGGGTATGTACAGCCACATGTTCTCACCCAGACGCAAAGTGGCACGGTCTTTGTCGCTGGCTGGCTCCAAGAAAAGCGCCAGAAGTTTGTCCCGTCCCTTCTTGACTGAATACAGCACGAACTCCTTGCGCGTTCCGTCTGGCTCGATATTGACCAGTTTGCGGTACATCTCGTAGGCTTCCGGTTCGAGGTTACGGTCTACCTTTTGCAGTAGCTGGGTTCCGTCGATGGCGAACGCAGGCCATGCCAGGACCATGCACAAAAGGACAAGCAGTTTTTTCATGAATGACTCCGGTGGGTTTAGACGTGGCGCAAGGCGTTGATGGGGTCCAGCCGCGAGGCTTTCCACGCCGGTTGCAGACTGGCAAGCACGGCCACACCCATCACCAGCAATGCCACAGTGACCACTTGACCCATCCCTATCGTCGGTGCCATCACCAGATCCTGCTGCTGCCCAAACGCGAAATGTGGCTGCCAGAGGTTGATGCCATAGATGGCCGCCAAGCTAAGCAGCGTGCCAAGGACGGTACCGATAGCGCCCAGCAACAAGCCTTCGGCAAGGAACAGCGACAGGATGCGTGAGGGTCTTGTACCAATGGCTGCGATGGTGCCGATCTCACGGATACGTTCGTACACCGCCATGACCATCACGTTCATGACGCTCACCAGCACAATGGAGACCAAGACCACCTTGATAAACACCGTCATCAAGTCGATCATGCGGGCCAGACTGGCGAACGGTGAAAGATCAGCCCAGGTATGAACCTCCAACGCTGGCTTGCCATCGGAATTGCCTGGGCCACCTGCCATCTGACCAGGGGCTTCTCCTGGTGGTTTGCCGGATGTAGTCCCCAACGCTTGCTTGAGTGACGCTGTCACACGGTCGAGCTGTGTCGGGTCGTTCAAACGAATGGCGATCTCACTGACCTCGGCGTCCTTCAATCGCAGCAGTTCTCGTGCGTCATCAATATGGATATATCCATCTCGTCCGCCCGGACCGGAAATGCCTTCGGTGATACTGCGAATCACGAAAGTCTTGCCGTTGACTGAGCCATCGCGGTTGGTAGCTACCAGCACCACCGTGTCACCCACTTTGACCTTCATGCCCCGCGCCAGCAGCACAGGAATCACGATCTGACCTTTTTCGACCAGGGCACCTTCTTTTTCACCCTCAACCATGCGGCCCCTGAGCAAAGGCACCGTTGCAGCTTCACGGGCTGGCTCAACACCGTTGACACGGATGCTGGTGGTCTCCATAAAGTTGCTGAACATCCCGCCAAACTTCACGCGAGGTGACCAGGTCTCTACCGATTTGTCCTGCTTCAACAGTTCTTCCACCTTAGCGACTGCTCCAGGCTTCATGTTCAGGTTCATAGGCAGCGTGTCAATGGACGCAACGTACCCCTTGCGGTGCACCTCCAGGTGGCCGAGCACTGAGTCTGTGATCTGTCCGACCATCATTGACTTGAAAGACCCGGTGACGGATATGAAAAGTAGCACCGCTACCATGCCGATAATGATCAGCAGCAAAGTCAACAGGGTGCGGCGACGGTAACGCGAGAGGTTGCGACCGGCAATTTTGAGAACGTCAAACATGAGCCGCCTCCTGGTGATTGGTGCTGGCGACATGTCCATCTTCCAGCGTAAAGATCGTCTCTGCCTCGGACATGATCTTGGGGTCGTGGGTAGAGAATATGAAGGTCGTGCCGAACTCGTCACGCATCTTCTTCATCAGGTTGATGATCTTGTAAGCCGTGTCATGGTCCAGGTTGGCTGTAGGCTCGTCGGCAAGAACCATTTTGGCGTTGCTGACCAACGCACGGGCCACCGCCACGCGCTGCTTTTGTCCGCCGGACATCTGGTCAGGTCGCTTGTCAGCCTGGGACTCCATTCCGACAGCTTTGAGCAGTCGCATGACCTGTTCTCGTCGCCTCTCGGCAGGCCACTCTTGCACCATGATCAGTGGATATTCAATGTTTTCGTATGCTGTGAGCACAGGTACCAGATTGAAATCCTGGAAGATGAAGCCGATGTTCTTGCCACGAAAGTCAGCGGCTGCGCTGCGGTCCAGCGTGGCAATGTCGGTTCCGAGTACCGCGAGGGTTCCAGAGGTTGGATGGTCCAGACACCCGATCATGTTGAGCAGCGTGCTTTTGCCGCTACCCGAGGGACCCACGAAGGCCACAAATGATGCCGGTTCAATGACGAAGTCAGCGCCTTTGATCGCCTGTACCTCCACATCCCCCATCTGGTAGGTTTTGGTCAACCCTTTGGCTACTAATAGACTCATGACAACTCCTGAGTTAAGCCGAGCGATCCCGCGTCCGACCATGGAAAAAATGGGCTGCGACCATGAAGACAGTGGTGAATCCCGCCAGGGCCAGAATGTCCACGGTTACAGAAAAATACGCAGTACCACCAAAACCGACCCGAACCAGGTCGGCGCAATACGACAACGGTGACATGGGAGATAGCCACTGACCCCACTGCGGCATCTGGGCATGCGGAACAAAGACACCACTGACAAAAATCAGGGGAAGTCGAACCAGATTCGACAGCATCATGATCTGGGACGGGGTGTCGGTGGCGGGAGATGCCATCAAGACCCCCAGCGAAGAAAACGCAGTGGCACCCAGCAGCCACCCAGCCACCAATGACCACGGGTCAGCGATGTGTGCGCTGGTGAGCGTGAGCGCAGCTAACAGTGGCAACAGTGAAAGCAAAGAGCCGAATAGGGCTCCCGAACCCACATCACCAGCAACCATGGCTGCCAGCGACGCCGGTGAGGTAACCAGGCGCTCAAAGGTGCGGGCCTGTCGCTCCCAAGGCGTTACCAACGGTCCAACCGCCGATGCTGTGAAAAAGAGAGCCATCGCGGCGATACCTGGCACCATGAGTTCCACAGGAGCTGTGTGTCCCGCAGCGAATGACAGATAGAAAAACAGGGGGAACACGATGCCGAAAGTGACCACCGGCCCTTTCAGGTAATAGACACGGGCGTTTTTCTTGGCAATGACCCAGGCACATCGCATCTGCCGCAGAAACTCGCTCAATGCAGTTTCATGCCTTATCTCAATGGCTGCCATGGGCGCCTCCGGTGATGGACATGAACACTTCCTCTAACGAGGGTGACAAAGTGTTGAGACTTTCAATGGAAAGATGCCTTGCACTCGCTCGGGTAGCGATCTCCTGTGCGACACGACCAGGATCGGGGGCAAAGACCTTAAAACCGTTGGCCGCTATGACGACTTTACCGATGGGTTCGGCCATGACGTCCTGGGGTTGGATGCCACTCTGTGCAAAGCGAACCTCCACTGAGCGCATTGAGGAAACACGATTGCGCAGTGCAGCAGGAGTATCAATCGCTGCCAGCTTTCCCTTGTCGATGATGGCAACCCGGTGGCAAAGCTGATCGGCTTCCTCCATGTTGTGCGTGGTGATAAAGACGGTCATACCGCGCTCCCGGTTCATGCGCTGAATGACCTCACGAATCATGTGTGTGCTGACGACGTCCAGGCCCGTGGTGGGCTCATCCAGAAAGAGCACCTTTGGATCGCTGACCAATGCCATGCACAGCATCAGACGCTGTCGCAGTCCTTTCGACAGTTCCCGCCCCTTCTGTTTTTTTCGCTCGTGCATATCGAAGGTCTGCAACAATTCCGAAGCGCGAGTCAGACGTTGCAGCTTGGGTAGGCCGTGCAATTCCGCCATCAGCAAGACGTTTTGCAAAACAGTCAGGTCGGCATAGACGTTGGCTTCTTCAGCAACCACACCAATAAGGCGTCGGGCAGCCGACGCCTGTGTGGCAACATCGAATCCGCCAATCAGTGCTCTGCCACTGGTGGGACGGACAAACCCTGTCAGCATGCGTGCGGTGGTGCTCTTACCAGCTCCGTTTGGACCCAAAAAGCCAAATACTTCACCTTGAGTCACCTCAAAACTAACATGATCGACTGCAGCCCTATCACCAAAGTTGCGGGTAAGGCTCTCAGCCACGATGGCACTTTGCGCTCTTGGTGCATTGGGTAGATTGGTATCAGCCATGGATTCCTTTGGAAAGGGGAAGCCAGCTTGCTAACCCCGGTTCGAATCACTCAGGATTTACGAGCTTTCAGGATTGCCTGGACGTCTTCTGCAGACCAAGTTGCCTTGATGCCAGCGGGTGTTCCAGGACCAGAGGGGAAGCTCAAAAACTCAACCGAACTTCCATCTTTGCGGTTGAATTTGTATTTGCCGTCCACCAACACCACAACGGGTATGTGACCTGTCAGACCGATGTCCGCCAAGCGCTTTTGGGCTTGGGGGGACTCCATGTCCATATCGGTCACCCGCAATTTGTTGCCTTGGCTTGTCAGCCAGTCGCGCAAAGGTTTTAATGCGGATTGCACTGGTGGATGTGCAAAAGCAATGATTTCAACAACAGGCTGGGCTGCCCAGACCATACTGGCGCTTAGGGAAAAGCTTGCAATAGCGGTTTTTATGAGTAGGTTGCGGCGATGCATATTCATGGTGCGGGAGTTTTCTTGGGGTGGATGAAAAGGGTTAACCTGGCAGGCCTATTTGCAGTTGTTGTGGAGCTTCCACTTTTCATCGTGACCGATGGCTTTGGCAAAATCAGGTACTTTGCAGCGCTCGACTTCTGCTGGGTCAATGGGAGCCGCAGGTGCAGCAATGCTGGTTTGAGGATTCGGATCTGACCTTTGAGGTCCGGTGCTGTAGATCCACTGCGCAATGAATCCAACAGCACCCAGAAATACTGCCAGGATGACGATCTGAGGCATGCTCACACCTGAACCCTGCGCAGGAGGAAATTCGCACACGCCTCCCGGGCACAACTTGGCTTGTTCCTTATTGAACAGGTTGTAAATTTTGCAGCCGATGCAAATGCCGAAGGCCGTCTCGAAGAAGAGCAAGGTCAGGCACATCGAACAAACGATCAAATTGATCGGGCCGATTACGTTGTTGAGGACGACCAGGTAAAGCATGGTGGCCGCCAAAACGAAACCGATACCCCAGGCGAATCGCTTCTGGGGTGCACCGCTCCACTCCGGTTGTTGCTTTCGCACCGCCCACTGTCCCAGGATCATGACTGGTGCAAAGCGAGGGTTGACGAAGATACGAACGGTGAACTCGATCAGAAAGCTCACTACAAAGACCCGCGTAGGCTGAAAGTTGCCCGTTAGCCATGCATTCATGAAGCACACGATGGCAAGGAAGAACAAGATTCCAGCGCTAGCACGCACGGCACGCTCGTTGAGCACCCGTATCTCGTACTCCGGAATCTTTTGCCCAAATTCGAAAATGGAGTCTGTCATATTGCCTCTATGTATTTGTCTCGATGAAAGTGTCGAACAAACAAGTCAATACACCGTATGATCAATGTCATATGGACACGAGCTTTACTCAAATTAACCCGGAACTGGCCGACCTGCTCCCACAGTGTCTTCATGAGTTCTGCTCAACGGCAGCACATGAAAAGGGAGAAATACTGTTTTCGACAGGTAAAAAGCCTGCCTACATGTTTTTCGTCAATGAAGGGGAAGTTGTATTGGAGCGACTGGGAGCCCATGGTGGCTCGGTCGTACTGCAACGTACGCGGCATGGGTTCGTTGGAGAGGCCAGCCTGCAGTCTGCTCGCTACCACTGTGATGGCAAGGTAGTCGCGTCCTCACATATCACCCAAATGCCTATTCGTGAATTGCGTGAGGCCATGGAGAACGATTCCAAATTTTCCAGCCGATGGATCGGTATGTTGAACCGGGAAGTCAAACGCCTCAGATTGCAGTGTGAACGTTTGTCCCTCAATAAGGTGCAGGATCGACTGCTTCACCTGATTGAGACTGAAGGAAAAGACGGCAAATTTCCTTTGGGTGCAGGGTTAAAGTCCTTAGCGACTGAACTGGGGGTAACCCATGAAGCGCTGTATCGTTGTGTAGCTGGCATGGAGTCAAAAAAGGCATTGATGCGACTGGATGGATATTTGGTCATTTTGACTATCAACCGCCGCTAGGTTAGTCGGCCTTCAGCCTGTGTGCTACTACCGTGGTGCAAATTCACGTTTCTGAGCAGTGAGAAATGACCAGTCGGAAATCGTGCTTCATTTTCGGCATCCAATTGAGCTATGCCGAAAATAGGCACATTCTGCTGATCTCTGTTCTCAGTCGCCGCCGCCTACCAAACTCCGTTTGCAAACCACCCCCGCGTAAGTCGTTGATTTTATTGAATGTGGCCTTGTGAAAAGTCACGAGGGTCACTGAGAACAGAGAGAGAAAACGGAGGTATTTTTGGCAAAAACGGCCAAAAACGTGTAGTTTTGATAGCAGAAAAGTCACAAGGCAAACGCCGTAAGTGCGCGTAAACATTGGGGATTTCCCAAAAGAAAAGCCCAACTGAAAACAGTTGGGCCTTCTATGTATGGTGG
>QYPX01000180.1 GCA_007280205.1 Comamonadaceae bacterium | reverse complement strand
GTAAGCAATGGACCGCTTGGACAACACACCGGTTATCAGCAGTTTTTTTCCGCTCAAAAATCCCATATCTTCCTCTTCGATTGACAGTCAGTTCAGCACGCGATCCATGCTACCGGTGAGGAATTGTCGCATGCGGCGCAGTGACTTGCCCTGCTCAACGCTCGACGGCGAGGCTGTATGCTAAGGTTACATTTTCTCTTCGTGGTCAATTTATGAAACCTTGTCTTGCGTTTCTCGGGCTTGTCTTTGTCGCACTCGGACTCCAGGCCAGTCCCGTGGTGGTGGAGGGTTTTACTCATGTAAGAACCGTCAACAGCATTGACGAGTACACGCTCAATTCAAATGGTTTGCAGGTGCTGCTGCTACCCGAGCATTCCAGCCCGACGCTGACCTTCATGGTGACCTACCGGGTCGGTTCGAAAAACGAGGTTACCGGCAGTACCGGTGCAACGCACATACTCGAACATTTGATGTTCAAAGGCACCTCCGAACGCGACCGCAGCAAGGGCAATAACGTCGATCAAATACTGGAACGCACCGGGGCCAGATACAACGCCACGACCTGGCTTGACCGCACCAACTATTATGAAACTCTGGGCAGTGAGCACCTCGCGACCGTGGTCGACATGGAAGCCGATCGCATGCGCAAGCTGCTGCTGCGCGATGAAGATCGTCAACCGGAGATGACGGTGGTGCGTAACGAGTTTGAGCGCGGTGAGAATTCACCCGTGCAGGCCCTGTACAAGGAAATTTACCAGGCCGGATTTGTCGCGCACCCCTATCATCACAGCACCATTGGGCACCGCAGCGACATAGAAAAGGTTTCGATCGAAAAGCTGCGCGAGTTTTACGACACCTACTACTGGCCCAACAATGCCACGATTTCCATCATTGGCGACTTTGAGGTGACCCAAGCGTTGGCCCTGGTCAAGAAGTCCTTCGGCGTCTACCCACGCTCTCCCAAACCGATTCCGACGGTCTATACACAGGAACCCGCACAGTCCGGCCAGCGACGTGTCACAGTCAAGCGCGCGGGACAACTCGGGGTGGTTGCCGTTGCGCACAAGATTCCGGCTGCAACGCACGCCGACTATGCTGCGCTCGCGCTGCTCAGCGCGATTCTGACCGACGGAAAGAACAGTCGTCTGTACAAAGCCGTCACCGACAGGAATCTGGCCACCGAGGTCGAAGCTGATGCAGGCTTTAACAGTGATCCGGCCCTGCACATCATCTTTGCGCCATTGGCACCTGGTGCCAGGCATGATGAAGTTGAGAAAGCGATCCTGCAGGAGATTGAGCAACTCAAGGCGCAAGGTGTCTCGGAGACTGAACTCAAGGCAGCGATAGCAAAAAACCTGGCTGATGCTGCGTTCAAGCGCGATGGCTCGTTTGCCATTGCCGGCAATCTTAACGAGTGCATTGCCGCCGGCGACTGGTCGCTGTTTTACTCACTGGATGATGCAACTCAAAAGGTGACAACAGCTGATATACAGCGTGTTGCGAGGCTTTATCTGAACGAAGATCAAAGTACCACCGGCTGGTTCGTACCGACGACAGCGGGCGGGGCAGGCGCTGCCAAGACCAAAGCATCTCGCGTTGACGCTCCGTACTACTACCGTAATCCCGAGAGCTCCACCGCTGCAACGGAACAGCTGGTCCCAGGCGGCGGTTCGGTCGGCGACACAGGTACCAGGATTGCCCCCAAAGCAAGACGGATGAAGATTGCCGGCATTGACGTCATCGCCTATTCGACAGGCGTGAAGAATGTGGTGTCCTTGCGCGCTTCGTTTCCCGCAGGCAAGGGCGCTGGCACCACAGGAAATCCGAGCATTCCCACACTGACCGGCATGCTGCTGGATCAGGGTACCCAGAAGCAGGACAAGTTCTCGATCTCTGAAAAGCTCGAGGCTGTCGGCGCCAGCATCCACTTCAGGGTTGGAGCCGACTTGCTCGAAGTCAGCGCCAAGTCCCTGAGCAAGGATGTGCCGCTGTTAATCAGTCTGATCGCGGAGCAATTGCGCACGCCGGCTTTCTCTGCAGAGGAATTTTCCAAGGCCAAGAAGCAGTTTGCCGGGAGTGTCAAGCGCAGTCTGGAGAACACCGATTTCCGGGCCGGCGATGCCTTTTCCCGGGCGGTCTATCCTGTTGGGCACCCCAATCGGTATCCCGCGCCCGAGGACTTGCTGGCAGCCATTGAGTCAGCCCGGATGGAAGACGTGCTGGCTTTCCACAAGGCCTGGTACGGACCGGAGCAGATGACGCTGGTCATGGTTGGAGATCTCGATCTGGATCGATTTCAGGCGGAACTCGGCAAGGCCTTTGCAGGATGGCAGGGTGGTCGAAAGGCGGTGCGCGCCGCTTTGATGGATCCAGGCAAGGTGCCACAGAATCAGGAAGTGGCGATTGCCGAAAAGACCAGCGTTTCGGTCGTCTTGGGGCAGACCAGTGGTTTGCACTACAGCGACCCGGATTACCAGGCGTTGCGTCTTGGCACCGCTATTCTTGGCAGCGGCTTTACCGGACGTCTGATGGCCAATGTGCGCGACAAGGAGGGCCTGACCTACGACGTAGGCGCCAGACTGGGCAACGACATGATCCATGCAGGTGACTGGAGAATCACTGCGTCTTTTGCACCCGCCATGCTGGAGCAGGGAATTGCATCGACCCGGCGACAACTTGCGCTCTGGTACGAGCGCGGCGTGACTGCGGCGGAAGTCGAGGCACGCAAGAGCAGTCTGATCGGCTCCTTCAAGGTTGATCTGGCAACCAGCGATGGCATGGCCAGCGCCTTGATGGCGGCCGTGAATCGAGGGTACGACCTGAACTGGCTCGACGACTTCCCCTTGCGGGTCAATGCACTGACGCTGGAGCAGGTCAACGCTGCGATCCGGAAGTATCTCAGGCCCGACCAGATGATTCTGGTCAAAGCCGGTACCTTGCCGTAAAATCGCCTTGAAAATCATGGTATTTACGACGTTTTAAGATACAATCCGGTTTCACGACCAAACGGGCGGGTATCTACCGCCCGTTTTTTTTGGGCGATTGTTTTTGCATGCATCTGTATACAAGTGGCACTGAAAGAAGTTATTGAACAAACGGTAGCCGGTCTGGGCTATGAATTGGTGGAAATTCAACGTTCCGCCGCTGGCTTGCTGCGTGTCACGATGGATCTGCCCTGGAGCGCAGTGACCGTGGCAGCATCGAATAGCCCTGTTCCGGAGCAGTTTGTGACAGTTGAGGACTGCGAAAAAGTCACGCGTCAGCTGCTGTTTGCGCTGGAAGTGGAGGGGATCGACTTCAAGCGGCTGGAGGTCTCTTCACCGGGAATCGACCGTCCTTTGCGCAGCGAGAAAGATTTTGAGCGCTTTGCAGGTCAGGTTATTGATGTGACGCTGAAGGAACCTGTCGGGACGCTGGTTGCAGACGGACAAGTCAGTGCCACTCGAAAGAAGTTTCAGGGCAGGCTGGAGCGCAGGCAGGGTGAGGACGGCAAAGAGGCTGCGCACGGCTGGCAGATCGTCTGGACGGATGCGCCAAGCATCAAGCCAGGCCAGAGGGTGAGCAAGAAAAGGTTACCGGCACCGATGCGTGCTTTGGGATTTACGCTCGATGAGTTGCGAGAGGCGCGTCTGGCGCCGATTGTCAGCTTCAAGGGTCGCGCTTCCGGCGGAAGCACAGAGTCGAACACAGATTGAATTGAAACAGGAGAGTCATGGCATGAATCGCGAAATGTTAATGCTGGTGGAAGCTATCTCACGCGAGAAGAACGTCGAACGCGATGTTGTATTTGGCGCGGTTGAGGCAGCTCTGGCGCAGGCGACCAAGAAACTTTACGCGGGCGATGTCGATATTCGGGTAGCGGTTGATCGCGACAGCGGTGCCTATGAGACCTTCCGGCGCTGGCACGTCGTGCCGGACGAGGATGGCCTGCAGTTGCCTGACCAGGAAATCCTGTTGTTTGAGGCCAAAGAACAGATTGCCGATATCGAAGTCGATGAGTACATCGAAGAAACCGTTGAGTCGGTGCCTATCGGTCGCATTGGCGCGATGGCTGCCAAGCAGGTCATCCTGCAGAAGATCCGCGACGCCGAGCGGGAAATGTTGCTGAACGATTTCATGTCGCGTGGCGACAAGATCTTTGTCGGTACCGTCAAGCGCATGGACAAGGGCGACATCATTGTCGAAAGCGGACGCGTTGAAGGCCGTCTGCGACGCAGCGAGATGATTCCGAAAGAGAACCTGCGCATGGGTGACCGCGTTCGCGCCATGATCATGGAGGTGGATCTCACGCTGCGTGGTGCGCCCATCATCCTGTCGCGCTCGGCACCGGAATTCATGATTGAACTGTTTCGACAGGAAGTACCGGAGATCGAGCAGGGTCTGCTGGAAATTAAATCCTGCGCTCGGGACGTCGGTTCCCGCGCGAAGATTGCCGTTCTGTCGCATGACAAGCGGGTGGACCCCATCGGCACCTGTGTCGGTGTTCGTGGCACACGGGTCAACGGTGTCACCAATGAGTTGGCCGGCGAGCGTGTTGATATTGTGTTGTGGAGCGAGGACCCGGCGCAGTTTGTGATTGGTGCACTGGCGCCTGCGAATGTGTCATCGATTGTGGTGGACGAGGAACGCCACGCCGTGGATGTCGTGGTGGACGAAGAAAATCTGGCCATTGCCATTGGTCGCGGTGGTCAGAATGTGCGCCTGGCGTCTGAGCTGACGGGTTGGAAGATCAATATTCTGGACGCTGCGGAATCTGCACAAAAACAAGCCAGCGAAACCGACTCTGGCCGCAAGCTGTTCATGGAAAAGCTGGATGTGGACGAAGAGATTGCCGACCTGCTGATCGCCGAGGGCTTTACCAGTCTGGAGCAGGTGGCCTATGTGCCGCTGGAGGAAATGCTCGAAATCGAGAGCTTCGACGAGGATACGGTGAACGAGCTTCGCACCCGTGCCAAGGACGCGCTGCTGACCATGGAGATCGCCCTGGAAGAAAGCGTACAGGCCGTGTCGCTCGATTTGCGCGACCTCGAAGGCGTGACCCCCGAGCTGATAGCCAAGCTGGCCGAGGCTGGAGTTCACAGCCGCGACGACCTGGCCGATCTGGCGGTCGACGAACTTATCGAAATATCGGGCCAGTCTGAGGACGAGGCCAAGACCTTGATCATGAAAGCGCGCGAACATTGGTTTGCCAATGAAGCAGTTTCTCAAGCTTAAAGTAAATGTCATGAATACAAAGTTTCAGTGATGGCTAACAAATGCCCGCAGAGCTTGTTATGCCGAACTAAAGGTTACACAACAAATGTCCAGTACGACCGTCGCCGAGTTTGCCAGCGAACTCAAAAAATCAACCGATACGCTGCTTGAGCAATTGAAGTCGGCTGGCGTTGCCACATCGGCAGCCTCCGACAAGCTGAGCGACGTTGACAAGCAGCGTTTGCTCGCGTACTTGCAATCGACCCACGGTGCTGCCGGGTCGGAGCGCAAGAAGATTACGCTGGTGAAGAAATCGACCAGCGAAATCAAGCAGGCTGATGCGACTGGCAAGGCCAGGACGATTCAGGTTGAAGTGCGCAAGAAGCGCACCTTTGTCCGGCGCGAAGACGGTGTCGATACGCCGGTCGAGGCAGCCGAGGCGGAACAGGCGGTTGAGACCGCGCCGTTGATCGATAACGCCGAACTGGCACGCCGCGAGGAACAAGCACGTCGTCAGGCAGAGTTGATCCGGCGTCAGGAAGAGGAGCTTTCCGAGCGCCGGCGGCTGCGTGAAGAGCATGAAGCCGGTGCGCGTGCCGCCGCAGAGCTGGCTGCCGAGACTGCGGCGCAGAAGGCTGCGCTGCAGGCCAGCCTGGACAGTGGCAAGCCCAAAGCGGCCGACCCACAGGTCCAGGAAGCGATCGACAAGGCTGCGGCCGACAGCCTGGAAGTGGCGCAAAAGGCTCAGGCCGCCGCGCTGGAGCAGGCACGTGAAAAAGCTGCTGCTGATTCCAAGACCCAGGCTGCCGAGGAGGTGGCGCGCGCCGATGATCTGGCTGGGCGCAGACGCACGGCAGAGGCGGAGGCTGCGGCCATTCGCCTGATGATGTCGGCACCCGCCAAGAAGCCGCCAGTCAAGAAGGTTGAAGAAGTCAAGAAACCAGGCGCGGCCGACGCCGCCAAAGCCGCCAGCATCAAGGGCACCTTGCACAAGCCCGCTGCCGGCACAGCACCCGCCAAACCGGTTCGCGCCGGCGCTGGCGGTGCACCCGCCGCCGGGGCAACGGCAGGTGCCGGCAAGGAAGTCAAGTCGGCCAAGCTTTCCAGCAGTTGGGCCGGTGACCCGGCTAAAAAGAAGGCCATACCCACGCGTGGTGCGGTCGGTCCCACGGGTCCGGGTCGTGCCAATAACTGGCGCTCTGGCCCGCGCGGCAAACGTGGCAACACGGGCCATGATCGGGATGACAACAGAGCGCCCGCTGCGCCCGTCGAGACACGCATTATTGAAGTCCATGTGCCCGAAACCATTACGGTAGCGGAACTGGCGCACAAGATGGCGGTCAAGGCATCGGAGGTCATCAAGCAACTGATGAAACTGGGCCAGATGGTCACTATCAACCAGCCGCTGGATCAGGATACCGCCATGATTGTGGTGGAGGAGATGGGCCACAAGGCCATTGTTGCTGCGCTGGATGATCCGGAAGCCTTTACCGACGACGAGGTGTCCAAGCAGCAGTCCGAGTCCCTGCCGCGTGCACCGGTTGTCACCGTTATGGGCCACGTCGATCATGGCAAGACCTCACTGCTTGATTACATCCGACGCGCCAAAGTGGCTTCGGGCGAAGCGGGTGGTATCACACAGCACATCGGCGCTTACCATGTGGAAACGCCGCGCGGTGTCATTTCCTTCCTGGATACGCCAGGTCACGAGGCCTTTACCGCCATGCGGGCGCGCGGTGCCAAGGCTACCGATATTGTGATTCTGGTCGTGGCGGCGGACGATGGTGTGATGCCACAAACCAAGGAAGCGATCAAGCACGCCAGGGCAGCCGGTGTGCCGATCGTGGTGGCAATCAACAAGATTGACAAACCGGACGCCAATCCGGAACGGGTCAAAAACGAACTGGTGGTCGAAGAAGTGGTGCCGGAAGAGTTCGGCGGCGACTCTCCGTTCGTCGCCGTGTCGGCAAAGACCGGCCAAGGCATTGACGCCTTGCTGGAGCAGGTTTTACTGCAGGCTGAAGTGCTTGAACTGCGCGCTCCGGTCGATGCCATGGCCAAGGGCCTGGTGATTGAAGCCCAACTGGACAAGGGACGCGGCCCGGTCGCCACCGTCCTGGTGCAGTCGGGAACGCTCAAGACCGGTGACGTGGTGCTGGCCGGTTCGACCTACGGGCGTGTGCGCGCCATGCTCGATGAAAACGGCAAGAGCATCAAGAGCGCAGGACCGTCGATTCCGGTCGAAATTCAGGGCTTGACCGAGGTGCCGCAGGCGGGTGATGACTTCATGGTGATGGCCGACGAGCGCCGCGCGCGTGAAATTGCGACTTACCGTGCCGGCAAGTTCCGTCATACCAAGTTGGCAAAGCAGCAGGCAGCCAAACTCGAGAACATGTTTACCGACATGGCAGCGGGCGAGGTCAAGATGGTACCCATCATTGTCAAGGCCGATGTGCAGGGTTCGCAGGAAGCGCTGGCGCAGTCTCTGCTCAAGCTCTCCACCGACGAAGTCAAGGTACAGATGGTTTACACCGCTGTCGGCGCCATCAGCGAATCGGATGTGAATCTGGCGATTGCTGCCAAGGCGGTCATCATCGGCTTCAATACCCGAGCGGATGCCGGCGCACGCAAGCTGGCCGAGAGCAACGGCGTCGATATTCGTTACTACGACATCATTTATGACGCGGTGGACGAACTGAAGCTGGCGATGTCGGGCATGCTGACGCCAGACAAGAAGGAAGAAGTCATTGGTACTGCCGAGATTCGCCAGGTCTTCAAGGTCAGCAAGATCGGCTCCATCGCCGGTTGTATGGTCACATCGGGTCTGGTGCGGCGTACCTCGCGGCTGCGCTTGCTGCGCGACAACCTGGTCATCTTTACCGGTGAGCTGGACTCACTCAAGCGTTTCAAGGACGACGCCAAGGAAGTCAAGGAAGGCTTTGATTGCGGCTTGAATATCAAGAATTACAACGACATTCAGGAAGGCGATGTGCTGGAGTTCTTTGAAATTCGAGAGATCGCCAGAACGCTCTAAGTTGACGTGCGCAAGAAGTCAAGTACTCCGAACCGGAGCTTCAAGGTGGCCGATCAGATCCAGCGCGATCTGACGGAGTTGATCGCGCGCGAGCTCAAGGATCCGCGCGTCGGGATGGTCACCATCCAGGCGGTCGAAGTAACGCCTGACTATGCGCACGCCAAGGTTTTTTTCAGTCTGCTGGCAGGCGACATCAAGGAATGTACCGAGGGTCTGAATCAGGCCGCCGGCTTCCTGCGTGCGGGACTCTTCAAGCGTCTGCACATCCATACCGTGCCGACCCTGCATTTTGTTTTTGATCGAACGACCGAACACGCGGCGGACATGAACGCCTTGATTGCGCAGGCGGTCGCTTCACGTTCCAAAAACGAGGACTAGCATGCTACAAACGCCGCGTGCACGGGTTGCCAGGCGCCCCGTGCACGGGGTGCTGCTGCTGGACAAGCCACTGGGTTGGAGCAGCAATGATGCCTTGCAGAAAGTCAAGTGGCTGCTGCGAGCAGAAAAGGCGGGGCACACCGGAACACTGGATCCGCTGGCCAGCGGGGTTCTCCCCCTGTGTTTCGGGGCGGCGACCAAGTTCAGCCAACTTCAACTTGACGCCGACAAGACCTATGAGGCAGTGGCCCGTCTTGGTGTGAAGACGAGCACGGCAGACGCCGAAGGCAGTGTGGTCGAAACCAGACCCGTCCAGGTGGACGACGAGAAGCTGCAGCGAGTGGTATCTCAGTTTTCCGGCCTGATCCGGCAGACGCCACCGATGCACAGCGCCTTGAAGAAGGATGGACGTGCGCTTTACGACTACGCGCGCGCCGGTATCGAGGTCGAGCGAGAGACTCGTGAGCTAAGGATTATTGAGCTGACAGCCACCTTGGCAGGCGAAAAGCCGGGACGAGAGCTTATTAAAATAGCGGTCAAGTGCAGCAAGGGAACCTATATCCGCACACTGGCTGAGGATATGGGTGAGGCGCTCGGATGTGGCGCGCACCTGACTGCATTGCGTCGCACGGCGACCGGGGGCTTCGGTCTGTCATCGTGCGTGACCCTGGAAGCGCTTGAAGGCATGACCGAGGAAGAGCGGCTGAAGTGCCTGTTGCCGGTCGATAGTTTGCTGAGCGGTCACACGCCAGTCGAACTTGACGCCGACAATTCGGGGCGTTTCCTCAGTGGATTGCGCCGGCGCGGCAACTGGACCGATACGGCGCAGGCGGCGGTCTATGCCGGCAACCCGCGCACCTTGCTGGGCACTGCCCATGTCAAGGCGGGCGAACTGATACCAACACGACTGCTCAGTCCTGTAGAGATTGAGCAGATGAACAGATTTTGAAAGTGAACCATGAGCCATAAACAAATTCGCAACATCGCCATCATCGCCCACGTGGACCATGGCAAGACCACCATGGTCGACCAACTGCTGCGCCAGTCCGGGACCTTTGCCCAGCACGAAAAGGTGGTCGACACCGTGATGGACAACAACGCGATTGAAAAAGAGCGTGGCATCACCATCCTGGCCAAGAATTGCGCGGTCACGTGGAAGGATACCCACATCAATATCGTTGATACCCCGGGTCACGCAGACTTCGGCGGCGAAGTGGAGCGGGCGCTCAGCATGGTTGACGGCGTGGTGCTGCTGATCGATGCGCAGGAGGGGCCGATGCCGCAAACGCGTTTTGTGACGAAGAAGGCGCTGGCCCTGGGTCTCAAGCCGATTTTGGTGGTCAACAAGGTAGACAAGCCTGGTTCGCGCCCGGAGTGGGTTGTCAATGCGGCTTTCGATCTGTTTGACAAACTTGGCGCGACCGACGAGCAACTGGATTTTCCGGTGGTCTATGCCTCTGGCATCAACGGCTGGTCGTCAATGGAGGAGGGCGCCCAGGGCGAGCAGTGGGGACCCGACATGTCGGCCTTGTTCAACACCATCCTCGATCACGTGCCGCACCAGCAGGGGGACCCGGCGGC
>QYPX01000148.1 GCA_007280205.1 Comamonadaceae bacterium | reverse complement strand
TTGAAGACTGAATGACAGAGCGTGGCAAACATTCGGCACCTCCGTAGCAGCCAGAACTGCTGCCGCTAGCGGCTTTATACACCGAAAAAGAGCAGGAATTGCCGCAGTCGCGGCGTATCAGTCCAGGTGGCTAGAGAGCCACTGCAGCGTCCGGCCGCGCGCCAGCGCTGCGGTTCTCTGCTGGTACATCGGGCGACCCCAGCAGTTGAAGCCGTGCTCTGCGCCTTCGTAAACGTGAACGTGGGCGTTGGAGCGGCCATTGAACGCGGCCTGTACTGCTGCCACGGCGGTCTCAGGGATGTGGGTGTCGAGTTCAGCGTAGTGGAACAGCATGGGCACCTGGATGGAACTGGCCAGCTCAAGCTGATTCTGAATGCCGCCGCCGTAGTAGCAGACCGCCGCATCGACCGCACCGCTTGCTGCCAACTGGTAGGCCAGGCGCCCGCCCATGCAAAAACCAACGACGCCGACCTTGTCCGTCACTTCGTTGCGACTGCGCAGTGCCTGTGCACTTGAAACCAGATCTGCCACCGCATCCGTGCCGTTCAGACCCTGCATCAGGGCGTAGGCTTTCTTGGTACCGGCTTCGTCGTAGTCCAGATCGACGCCCGGCTCCTGACGCCAGAATACATCGGGCGCCAGCACCACGTAGCCGTCCAGAGCGTACTGGTCGGCTACGGCGCGGATATGGGCATTCACGCCCCATATCTCCTGGATGATGATCAGGCCGGGACCGCGCCCGAGGGGCGGCAGCGCAAGATAGCCGTCAAAGTTCTTGCCGTCGTGGCTCTTGATCGAGATGGTGGATCCGCTCATGGTGTTCAGCTCCGTACAGGGGGTGTGGCGCGGCTCTGGCCCTGTCTGGCCAGCATCCAGCCCGGATATTCGGGGGGCAGGGCGCTGACTTCATCGAGTGCCTGCAGGTCATCGGTGCTCAGTTCGAGTCCGCTCGCGCCCAGATTGTCTGCCAGTTGCTCCGGTGTTCTGGCGCCAAGAATCACTGTGCTGACCTGCTTGCGGCTGAGCAGCCAGGCCAGTGCCACCTGCGCCACCGTTGCCTGATGGCGCAGTGCAATCGGTCGCATGACGTCCAGCACCCGAAAGGCGCGCGGCTTGTCAACCACTGGGAAGTCAAAACTGGCGCGGCGGGTTCCTTCGGGTCCGCTGCCGTCCGGGGCAAACTTGCCGCTGAGCAAGCCCCCGGCCAGCGGGCTCCAGACCATCAGGCCAAGCTGCTGGTCCTGCAGCAGCGGCAGCACTTCGCGCTCCAGATCCCGCCCGGCAATCGTGTAGTAGGCCTGCACGCTCTCAAAGCGCGCCCAGTGATTTTTCTCTGAAATGGCGAGCGCCTTCATGATTTGCCAGGCCGCCATATTGCACAGCCCGATGTAGCGCACTTTGCCGGAGCGAACCATGTCGTTAAGGGTGCACAGCACGTCTTCCAGTGGTGTCAGCGGATCGAAGCCGTGCAACTGGTACAGGTCGATGTGATCGAGCTGCAGGCGCTTCAGGCTGGCGTCGAGTTCGTTCATCAGGTGGTAGCGCGACTGCCCGAGCGAGTTGACGGAGCCCTCCTGCATGACGCCGGTCGCCTTGGTCGCCACCACCAGTTCGTCACGCGGCAGACCCAGACTCTTGATCGCCTTGCCGGTGATGGTCTCGGACTGGCCAACGGAATAGACGTTGGCGGTGTCGATGAAGTTGATGCCGGCGTCAAAGGACTGCTTGACCAGCGCGGTGGAGGCATCCTGTGACAGACCGCCCATGACCTGCCAGAAACCCTGGCCACCAAAAGTCATGGTGCCCAGGCAGAGTTCGGAAACGTAAAGGCCGGTTCGGCCCAGCAGACGGTAGCGCATGAGGTTCTTTCGAGTGAAGGACGGGTGTTTTCAGGGCCTGATTTGGGCGCGTCCCATTTGCCAGAGCAGAAAACTGTAGATGTCGGCTGACATGGCATAGCGCTGCGTTGCCGTGCTGCCAATGCCGTGGCCGGCCTGCAGGTCCAGGCGCAACAGCACCGGCTTGCCGCTGCTGCTGGCGGCCTGCAAGCGGGCAGCAGCCTTGCCACTCTGCCAGACGTCAACGCGCGGATCGTTCATGCCATGCACCAGCATGACCGCCGGATAGGCCGTGCCGTCCAGGATGTTGTGATACGTGCTCATCTCCAGCAGCGCGGCAAATTCCGCGGCGTCGCGGCTGCTGCCAAACTCCGAAATATTGGTGATGCCGTTGGCACTCTCCTCAGAGCGGATGGTGTCCATCATGCCGACGCTGAAAATCGCGGCTGCAAAAAGATTCGGTGCACTGGTGACGGCCCGTCCAGCAAAAATACCGCCGGCGCTGCCGCCCATCACGGCCATGGTCTTTGGTGAGGCATAGCCCTGCTTGATCAGGTACTGGGCGCAGGCGATGCCGTCTTTCCAGGTATTGGGTTTGGTGGTTTTGAAACCCGCCTTGTACCAGTCGTTGCCGTAAACGCCGCTGCCGCGCACATTGGCGTAGGCCAGCACGCCGCCTTGCTCCAGCCAGACCATGTTAGCTGCCGAGTAGTGCGCAGTTTGCGAGAAGCCATAGGCGCCATAGCCGATCAGCAGGGTCGGGTTGTTGCCATCGCGCTTGAGGCCCCTCTTGAACAACAAGGTCATGGGGATCAGCGTGCCATCGTGGCTGGGCGCCCTCACGTCGACGATCTCGACGTCGGTGATGGTTGAAGTGACGCCTCGGGTGTGCAGGGCGGTTTCCAGCGAGGTCTTGCCGTCAAAGACAAAGCTGCGTGGCAGCTCGGTCCAGCCGCTCAGCGTGTACAGCACATCTTTGTAGGCATGGCCCGGATCGGCATGCACGCCAGCGGCACCGGCAAAAGGCAGGGCGATGGATTGGCCCGTGCTGTCGCCCGGCGCATACAGGCGCACACCGATTGACGTCCCCTCGCGAATGCTGGCCACCACGGCGTCCCTGTTCAGCGAAAAATGCTCCAGCACGGCATCCGGCGGCGGTACAGCCACGACCTGCGCCCGCGCCAACTCGGGTTGCCTCAAGTCGAGTTGGAGCACCCGGTTGCGCGGTGCGCCGATGTAACTGGTGAAGTAAAGATCGTCGCCGCGGAGTTCGATATGGGTGATCTTGTCGCTGTAGCCGGCTATTTTCTTCCAGTCGATGGCAGGTTTGCCAAGATCGCTGACGCGAGCAATGAATAAAAAGCCTTCGGGCAGCGTGGTGTCGGTGGTGCGGGCCACCATCCAGTCGCTGTCCGGACTAAAGACGAGGCCGCCGACGTCCAGCGCGGCCAGGCCCAGGTTGCGGGTGACAGTGGGGCCAAATACCGGCTGCGCCATGGATGCTGGCTCACCGAGCTTTTGCCACATGACGCGGCTGTCGAGAAAGGTTTCGGTCTCGGCCGCGCCGCTCTTGCGCTCCTGGAGCTGGTTGTAGGTGAAGGACTTGCTGTCAGGCAGCCAGGAGACCAGCGCCTCCTGCACGCGCGGGATGGCGGACCCCACCGTCTTGAGCGTCTGGACATCGATGACATAGAGCGAGGCGTCTTCCGAGCCGCCAGCTGACATGCCGTAGGCCACATGCTTGCCGTCCCATGAGGGCACAAAGTAGTTGATGGCGTGCGGCACACCGGTGCGCAGTGAATCGACCTCGGGGTCAACCAGTACCCTGTCGGCACCGCGCAAGCCGATGCGCATCATCAGCTTGGACTGCTTCTGACCGCGCGGGCGTTTGAGGTAGTAAATGCGATCCTGCGGCATGCGCACCACGCGGTTGACGTTGTCACCGCCAGCCTCGGAACGGCTCTGGATGCTCTTGAGCAGTTCGTCGCGCAGCTCAATGCGGTCCAGTGTCTGGCGCGTGCCTTCACCCTGGGCACGCAGCCAGGCTTGTACTTCGGGATCTTTCACGTTTTCCAGATAGCGGTAGGGATCGTGCACTGTCACGCCGTGCAGCAGCTGGGTCACGTCGCGCACCGGTGCAAGCGGCAGGGCAGCAGGGGCAGCAGGGGCAGCCGCAAGCGTTCCCGCCAGTCCGGCAAGACAAAGAAGCACGCCCGCCGGGCGAGCGATGACAGAGAGAAGACGCATGGTGTGCCTGCGGCAAAGGAATGAATCGGAAATTCATTCTAGTGGCCAGGGCAGGGCGTTCAGGGACTGCGTATCACCGTCGCGGGGAAACCGTATTCGTGGTGCCTTTGGTCATCGTCGAGATCGAGATCGGTTTTCGGCAGATCAAACTTGAAGGCGGGAACTGTACTGGGCACCGCCGCCAGTTTGGGCGGCATGGCCAGGCTCGGCTCGGCGCTTTTTGGTTCCGGCTTGGCTGCTGCGGATTTCGATTCCGAAGACTTGCTGGCGTCAGCCCTGTCAATTGCGAACTTCCAGCCAACAAGAAAATCCGTTGTAGCAGCGCTGCGACTGTACAGGCAGATCACATCAAACAATTCGGCTTCCAGATCGACCGCTTCGTGGATCAGGCGCTCCTCCCAGGCCCGTATCAGCAACTGCACCAGCATCACTTCGGATGCGCCGGGCCGTGACAAGGACAGCAGTTCACAGCCGATCGACGAAGTCGCCATGCCGCGGCGACGCAGCACGCTGTTCAAGGCGACACGAACCATCTCGCGCTGCGTTTCGTGCTGCCTGGCTCTGCGGCGGCGACCCAAGCCAAAGAATCCAAACATTGTCCAGTCCTCCGAAAACTCCGACCGGGATAGGTTATGCCAGTTTGGTGGCCACGATCGCGCTGAGTTTGTAACTAGTGCAACTTGATGTACGGTGCGATCTGAGTACGCAACTCCGAGGGGCTCATGTAGCGCGGCGGAAGGTGGCCCTCCATGGCGTGCACCAACTCAACGATCCTGGCGTTGATCGGTGTCGCCAGCGCCTGCGCGTTACCCAGGCTGACAATCTCACCGTTGAGTTGATTGACCTCGGTGGGCCGTCCAGCCTCGATGTCTGCCACCATGGAAGGATAGGAACCCTGCTGCAGACCATTGCGCAAGCGAGCGATCCACCAGGGCAGAGGACCGCCGCGCAGGATGATCTGGCGAAACAGCGGGTAGGGTATCGGTACCAGCAACTGGTAGCGCACACCAGCATGCTTCATGACCCGAATCGCCTCGTCCAGCACGGCGGCGTAAATGGCGCGCAAGTCCGGCACGCTCAGGAGGTCTTTGGCGGTGCTGTGCGTTAGAGCGCAGACTGCGTTGGCCAGATTGAACATAAGTTTGCCCCACGCGAAGGCTCGACCATGGGTTGGCTTGACCTCCATGCCGCTATGGTCAAACAAGCCAAGCAGCCGCGAATCCGCGTTGTCCACGACGATCTGCGGCCTGGTCGTCATCCGCGAGTGAAGCGGCGCTACCAGTTGGGCGTTGAACATGACGGTCATGTTGACGACTTGAGCCGTCGGATAGCGGCGCTGCAGCAGGGGCAGGGCGCTCATTCCATTGAGTGTTGACACCAGTGTCAGCCCGGATGGCAAAGTCGATGGCAGTTGCGAAAGCACCTGTTCCAAAGCAGCGTACTTGACGCACAGGAACAGATAGGCGACACCGGTCAGGTCCATGCTTGTAGAAAGTTCCGGCTTGCGCGCCGTCAATGGCGGCGCGCCGGAAATGCGATCCACCGTCAGGAGAGCTGCGTTCTCCAATGGCATCCGGTCACGAACGAGCAATCCGACCGTCTGGCCTGCAGCCGTCAGGTAGGCCGCCAGCGTGGTGCCGACAGCGCCCGCGCCAACAACCAGAATCTTTGGCCTGCCGGTCACCGGCGGATCGGCCGACCGGTCTTCAATGCAACCGTGCCTGCCGAGATACCATTGACAACATTGGCATAGTTCTGTTGCTGCAAGAACTGCACGGCCTGCCCGGAGCGCGCACCGGAATGGCAGTACACCACGATCTGCCGCGTCTTGTCCGGGGCGACATTTTCATATTCCTGCACAAAACGATCCAGCGGAAGATTGACCGCACCTTCTACGTAGCCTGAGGCATATTCCCCGGCTGAGCGCACGTCAAGCAACAAAGCATCCTCGGCCCAGGCCGGTGCTGTCGAGTCAGACGCAGGGGAAGTCAGATGGCTTAACCAGTTCACACGACGCTTTCAAAATTTGAAGCGCTAAAT
>QYPX01000190.1 GCA_007280205.1 Comamonadaceae bacterium | reverse complement strand
CTGGCCAAGCGGTTTGAGGGTTTCTGTCGGGTGCCCAAGAATGACCCCGGGCGTGCGCACCCGTACGTCTGCCCCGCTGGCTATCACACCATCGGGTTTGGCCACCTGTGCCAGCCAGATCACCCACCAGTGACCGAGGCAGAAGCTGAAGTCTATCTTGCTGCCGACCTGATGACTGCACTGGTCGCGACGTTGCGGTACTGCCCGGTACTGGCTACCGAGGCAGACGGGCGGCTCGTGGCCATTGCTGACTTCACGTTCAACCTCGGTGCAGGGCGGCTGCAGACATCAACGCTGCGAAGGCGGATCAATCAGCGCGACTGGCCCAGCGCAGGTCAGGAACTGCGTCGCTGGGTCTATGGCGGCGGGAGGGTTCTTCCAGGACTGGTCACGCGGCGGGAAGCCGAAGCGGCGTTGCTGGCATGACTTTCCAAGCAGGCCTGGCGTTAAAGTGCGGTTTATGGGCCTACGCTTTCGCAAATCGATTTCTTTTGGCAAGTTCTTCCGGCTGAACCTGAGCAAGTCGGGCGTTAGCTTGGGCGTTGGTCCGCCGGGTCTAAACATGAACATTGGGCCTCGGGGTGTACGCCAGACCATTGGTCTTCCTGGGACCGGACTCTCTTACCAGGAAACGCATCAATGGCCGAAGTCGACCGAAGTCACTCCAGCGGTTACGTCACAAGAGGCAAGCAACTCCGAACTTGGCTGGAAAATTATCGGCATCGCCATCGCGATCATTGCACTGATCGTCTATTTGGGTAGCGGGCCGTCCACGACGGCATCAGGGCACCCGATCACCACACCGGTGCCATCCCCGACACCGGTAGTGGTTTCACCACCGAAACCGGATCGCCCGCTGAACCGCGATGAGATTCGTGAACTTCAAACGCTGCTGAAGAAGAAGGGATTCAACGCTGGTACACCCGATGGTGTGATGGGTCCTAAGACACGGGCGGCAGCACAGGCGTTTGCACGTGCGCACAAAATGAAGGACACGCCAAACGAGCCGTCTCTACGAGTGCTTGACGCTGCGCGCGGTCAATAAAGCAGGCGCGTCCTCTGCCTTCCTATTTGGATCTCAGTAATACTGCCGAATGTAGGTATAGGCCTTCTCAAATAGCTCCTCATCCGCGTGCAGCTTGTATTTGAAAAGCGCCTTGCGCAAGGCCTTCTTCACTTCGCGCTCGCCAGCCTGCGTGCCCTGCCACCCTGGGAAGCGAACCAGCCGCACAATTTCATCAATGTCCGCCACCACCCGCTCGACCATGATCGGCGTCTCGGATGTTTTCACCTCGTTGAACAATTGCGTCAGCGCAGCCTTACCGCGATCTTCATCTTCCTCGGGAGGCACTTCCTTCTCAGCCTGCAGAGTCTCTTTCGCAATCTCCAGAAGCTGCTTCAAAAATTCGACGCTGTTGATCTGCCCGGTTTCAAACCTATCCTTCAGCGCGTCCAGGCGTTCAGTCAGCTTTTTGAATTTCGGATTGCCCAGATGCTTGCGCATGCGCCGCACCAGTTTGATCTCAATCTCTTTGGCACTCTTGGGGTCCGGGTTGGACAGCACAGCCTCAAGCAAGTCAGCGTCCAGGACCAGCGTGTCCAGGTCGTCCCGCACGGCATCCACATGCACGTTCTGGTGAATCAACTCAATCGTCTTGGCACCCAGTGAATGCCAGATCAACTTGCCATGGCCGCTGGATGGCTGCACCGACTGGTAAACCTGCGACAGCCATTTGTAGTCTTTCTCAAATGGACCGAGGACTGAGTCTGGCGACAGCGCTTCCCAGATCTTGCCAAGCACGCTGTATTCGGCAGCAAAGTTGTCGCGCACCGTGTTGTTGGGTAGGCATTGCTGCGCCGCAATCAAACCTTCGTAACCAGTCTGGCTGCGGTCCACGCCGGTAAAAAACGCTAAGCATTTCTGCATGGCCTCAGGCAACTTGTCTTTCAGTTCCTGAATGTTGCTGACCACCTGTTTGACGCTTTGGTCATCAAACTCCAGCGCTGCCGCAACATCATCAAAGATGCCCAGATAGTCCACGATCAAGCCATGCGTCTTCTGATCGGAGTAGGTGCGGTTCACCCGGCAAATGGCTTGCAGCAGTGTGTGGTCGCGCAGTGGCTTGTCCAGATACATCGCCTGCAAGATGGGCGCATCGAAGCCGGTCAGCAACTTGGCGGTGACGATGATCAGCTTGAGCGGGTCAGCAGGGTCACGGAAGCGGTCCAGCAAACGTTCCTCTGCATCCCGGCTGCGGTCATAGGCTGCGTACTCGGGGTGCTCTTTCTTGTCAGCGGCTTGTACCGACATGACGATGTCCGTTGCTTCGGGTGGCAGCAGCTTGTCCAGTTCCGCTTTGTAGAGCAGGCAAGACTCCCGGTCAAAGGTGACGATCTGGCCTTTGAAACCGTTGGGCTCCACTTTGGTCTGGTAGTGCAGCACAATGTCCTCGCACACGCGTCGAATACGCTCTGGCGTCTTCACCAGCACGGCCATCTTGGCTGCAGTCTTTCCCAGCGAGTCCCGATCCAGGTCTGACAAACCACCTGTCAGTTCCTTGAACGCCTTCTCAATCGCAACTTTGTCGATATGCAGGTTGACCAGTCGCGGCTCAAAATGCAGCTTCAGCGTTGCGCCATCGCGAATGGACTCCTCAAAACCGTAACGGCTCATGTAGCCCAAAGCATCTTCGTCTGCACCAAAGGCGTAAAAGGTATTGCGGTCTGAGCGGTTGATTGGCGTGCCAGTCAGTCCGAAAAGAAACGCATTGGGCAGTGCCTCCCGCATCTTGCGGCCCAGGTCGCCTTCTTGCGTGCGGTGGGCTTCATCCACCAGCGCAATGATGTTGCTGCGGTCATTCAGGCAACCGGTGGCTTCACCGAACTTGAAGATCGTAGTGATGATGATCTTGCGCACATCCTGCCCGAGCAACTGTTGCAGCTTCTCGCGGGTGTCCGCCTTCTCCAAATTGGGAATGTCGGCACCGGTGAACGTGCCGGTGATCTGGCTGTCCAGATCAATGCGGTCCACCACAATGATCACCGTGGGGTTCTTCAAGTGCGAGTGCATGCGCAGCTTTTGCGCCGCAAACACCATCAGCAGAGACTTGCCAGAACCCTGAAAGTGCCAGATCAGCCCCTTCTTGGGGTAGCCTGCCACCACTCGCTCCACCAGTTTGTTGGCGGCCTCGTATTGTTGGTAGCGGCAAATGATCTTGATGCGGCGTTTTTTCTTGTCTGTCGCAAACAGGGTGAAACTGCCCAGAATGTCCAGCACCACGTTGGGCCGCAACATGCTCTCAGCCGACAGTTTGAGCGTTTTCAGCGGGTGGTGTTGTGCACCATCCGCTTCTTTGCCTTCATCCAGATGCCATGGGCCCCAGTCCTTTACTGGCAGGCCAATGGAGCCGTAGTGGTACTCCTTGCCCTCGGTGGCCACCGAGAACACGTTGCAGACGAACAGCTCGGGCACAAACTTCTCGTAATCCGCGTTGACCTGTACGGCACCATCCACCCAGCTGATGCACTTCTTGACCGGCGTTTTGGCTTCAATCAGCACCAGCGGCAGGCCGTTGACCAGCAGCACCAGATCGGCACGGCGTTCGGTGGGCCCGGCGCGGTAGGTGTACTGCTGGGTGACGACGTACTGGTTTAGCGTCAGATCGTCCAGGTCAATCAGGCGCACCGGCACATGCTGGTTGTTGTCGCCGAAAGGCATGGAGCGTTCACCACGCATCCAGGCCGTCATCTCTTCATTGGCGCGGATCAGTCCGTCGGAGCGCACCGACAGCACAATGGCGCGCAGCCTGTAGAGCACTTCATCGGCACGGTCATGCTGGGCGGCGATCTCCGGGTTCAGGCGAATCAGCGCATCACGCAGCCAGGACTCGACCAGCACTTCCTGAATCTGGCGTGGCACTTCCGCCGGTGCCTTGTAACGCCAGCCGATGCCTTTTGGACTGGTGCCATAACTGGCCTGAGGCTCCCGCGCGACATTGGCGGGAACCGTCTTTACGGGGCCTGCGAGCAGGTCGCGAACATAGGCTTCGACGGTGTTGGATTCGTTGAAAACTGCCATTCGGTTTACTCCATGGATAGTGCCGTGAGATGAGCAGCGCGGCGCATCTCGTGTGTCATATCCAGCCTGGTCGATAGCCAGCGCTCTGTCGTTTCGATTGTTTTGAGTTGATCAACCAATCCTTTCTGCACTTCGAGAGGTGGAACAGGGATAGGGAAACTCTTTAGGAGACCGCAACTTAGCGCATGCTGGTTCGTGCCCTGTGACCAATGGCGCAGTGCCTCATAACTTGATTCCAACAGATAAAACAGATACCAAGGGTCAAGCGCCTTTCCAGGCACAACCGCACCGAAGTTTTGATTGATGCACGAGTCAATAGTTAACATTGCCGCTCGTCCTCGTGTCTGGCCCTCACCAATCATGGCAACCAGAGTTGCGTCTGCTGGGATTATTGTCAGTGGACATTCCACCAACGCCTTTTCTGTGATGAACTCATCCGCAGCAATGATGATTCTGTCGTTCACTTTGCCTGTAGGAAGCCAAGGAATCGATCCCTTCCAATAGTCATCCCGAGCCCGTCGCGGAGTTGAACCATTTCTGATGTCAGCAACCGCACCCATTTTTATTTTTGGATATTCAAACGTTGAGAAAGCATCTAAAGCCAGGGACTTCCTAAGCTTTGTCACCGATTTAAATGCACAGAGAACAGCCTCAGACTGATCCTCAACGGAAGAAAGAAGACGCACTGCCCTTTGCTGATCTTCCATCTGCGGCAGCACAAAATCAAAATCAGCCAAGCTCGTCCAGTTTGTGCGCGGGCTCAGTGAACCTGCCGATGTTCCCACAGCGTGATCAAAAAATGCATCGGTCTGGCAAATGAACGGCAGCAACTCAGGCATCAAGACCTGTGCATCCTTGGTCTCCATCACATAGATGTCGCCTGAACACACGCCCGAAAAATCTGCTACCGCAACCTTGCGCTGGTAGGCACGACGCTTGCCAAATAACACCTGTCCGGGTCGGAAAACGCTGGTGAAAGTAACGCCATCGGCCACATTGCCCCAATTGCGAATGCGCAATTCGCCTGGTTCCAAGTGCTCCAGACCAACGTACCGCTCCACGCCTTCAGCCAGCGGATCAGTGCAACGCGCCTTGGACAGCCGTACCACGTCGCCAAACTTCACCTTGCGCCAATCCGGCTTTATTTGTTTTTCAGCCATGGCCGCCTTTCCTCTTCCGCCATGCGGCGAACTCGGATGGGCGAATTCGGTAACGGGCAAAGTTGCCCTCATGCAGACTGTCAAGTTCGGTACGGACGAGGGCGATAAAGCGCTGCCGGTCCGCCTCGGGGAGATGGTCGTTTGCCCAGGTCTCGACGAATGGCGTCATGTCGGATGAGTCCTGCCGTACCACGGCGCCGACCACTTCGAGAAGTGGGGCACGATAGCGCAGGCGGAACGGATCGGGTTCGCCCAGTTCCTCCCGCTGCGAGAGGTAGCGTTTGACGGAACGCTCGTAGCCCCAGATATAGATGTCGCGCAACAGCTCGATCCGATTGAGTTCATAGACTCCGAGCAAGCCTTCTACATAGCTCTGGGTTGGCACATCGATAAACGACAGCGGGCAAAGATTGTGTTTGATCAGTGGAATGTTGGCGGCCAGGCGGGCCACCCGTTTGTTGACGTCTTCGAAAGCTTGCAGATAAGACAAATGCACCAGGGCAAAAAAGGACTGTTCGAAGGGGTCGTCGATGCCGGTGGCGATTTCGAGACAACGCTGAAAATACTCCTCCAGCAATTGCGGGGTGGCCAACGGTGTGTAGACCGAACGGCCAATGCCCACCGGTATCTGGCGGATGCGGCCACAGGCGGCGGGGTCGGCGAGCAGGTTGTCGCTGAGCAGGGCGTGCAGGTTGAGCACCGAATAAGAGTCGAAACCGAGGTCTGCGACCGATTCGACAAGAAACTCTATGGCCTGCTTGTGGTTCAGGATCATCTGGGTCTCAAAGGTGTTTTTCCCCTCGGCGGCCTGGCCGAAAGCGATCAGGCGCTCGGTTTCCAGCAAGGAGTAGGTATTGCCCTCCAGATGGCTCGATGCCCAGGACAGGTCGATCAACAGCCGCCCAAGAAGCTGACGGGCAAGCGTGCCGGCGGGCAATGCGCCTTGATGCGCGCGGCCGATGCGATGCAGTTGATCACGAGTGGCTTGGTCGAGATAGGGACCGGCGTGCGGATAAGAGAGCAGAAATTCGCGCTGATAGCCGACCGGCTCACGGCTTT
>QYPX01000254.1 GCA_007280205.1 Comamonadaceae bacterium | reverse complement strand
TTGCGGGCGCTCGCTGCGGCAACGCTCATTGGCATGCGGGCAGCGCGGGTTGAAGGCGCAACCCAAAGGAGGATTGAGGGGATTGGGCACCTCCCCCTGCACCGGTGTGCGGGCACGCCCGGTGTCTGTCATCTTCGGGATGGCATCGATCAGCATGCGCGTGTAGGGATGGCGCGGACTGCCAAACAGAGCCTGCTTGTCAGCCAGTTCCACCAGGCGGCCGAGGTACATCACACCGACCTGGTCGCTGACATGGCGCACCACCGCCAGATTGTGTGAAATGAACAGGTAGGTCAGTCCCAGCCTTCGTTGCAGGTCCTTCATGATGTTGAGCACCTGCGCCTGCACACTCACGTCCAGCGCCGAGGTCGGCTCGTCACAGACCAGAAATTCCGGCTGCGTGGCCAGAGCGCGCGCAATCGAAATACGCTGGCGTTGGCCGCCAGAGAACTGATGCGGGTATTTGAAGCTGTCAAGCGGACTCAGGCCCACATCGCTCAGCAATGTCCCCACGCGCGCCCGCAACTCAGCCGGATCACTCACCAGACCATGTTCGATCAAGGGCTCGGCCACAATGTCCTGCACCAGCCAGCGCGGATTCAGCGAGGCATAGGGATCCTGAAAAATCATCTGGATCCGGCTGCGCAACTTCAAGCCAGCCGGCGTCTTGAAGATGGCGTGCGCATCGAGCCCATCGAACACCAGATTGCCGCGACTCGGCTCATGCAGCCCCACCAGCAGCCGCGCCACCGTGCTCTTGCCGCAGCCGGACTCACCCACCAGCGCCAGTGTCCTGCCTTTTTCAATCTCGAAACTGACACCGTCAACGGCGTGCAGCAGAGTCCGCGGCCGGCCCTCAATCACGCGATTGAGCCAGGGCGCCGACACGTCGAAAGTCATCGCCAGATCGTTGGCTTGAACCAGGGCCGTCATGCTGGCTCCCGCAAGGTCACGGGCTTGCCTGCGTGCAACCAACAGGCAGCGCGGGTCGCTCCAGCGCTGAGCAGTTCCGGGCGATCACTCTTGCACAGCTCCAGGGCTTGCGGACAACGCGGGTGGAAGGCGCAGCCACTCGGAATCGCATTCAGGCGCGGCATGGCGCCATCAATCTGGTTGAGCCGCTCACGGTCCTGCGTGATATCCGGAATGGCTGCCATCAAACCCGCTGTATAGGGATGCGCCGGGTGGTTGATGACTTCGTGCACCGGGCCAATTTCGGCCAGCCGTCCGGCGTACAGTACAGCGACCCGGTCGCAGGTTTCGGCAATCACGCCCATATCGTGCGTGATCAACATGACGGCAGCACCATGCTGTTTGCAGACACCTTTGAGCAGAGTGATGATCTGCGCCTGAATAGAAACATCGAGCGCCGTGGTCGGCTCGTCGGCCACAATCAGTTTGGGCTCGGCCGCCAGCGCCAGGGCAATCACCACGCGCTGACGCATACCGCCAGAAAACTGATGCGGAAAATGGTCAATACGCTGCTCCGGCGCCGGAATGCCGGTGTCGCGCAGCAGGGACACGGCGCGCTCCTGCGCCTGTTTTTCACTCAGCGGCAAGTGGGTACGGATGGTCTCCACCAGTTGCTGGCCAATCGTGTAGAGAGGGTTCAAGGACGTCAGCGGATCCTGAAAGATGGCACCGATTCGCTTGCCCCGGATACGGCGCATCTGCTCCGGGCCAAGCTGATCAATGCGCTCACCTTCCAGCAGGATCTGGCCGCTGGCAATGCGCCCGGGCGGCTCCAGCAGGCCAATGATGGCAGCACCGGTAATCGATTTACCGGCACCCGATTCGCCCACCACGCCGAGAATCTCACCCGGCGCAATATCGAACGAAACATCGTCCAGCGCGCGCAGCGTGCCGCGTCGGTGCGGAAACTCGACCACCAGGTTCTTGACTTGCAGTAAGTTCATGTGCACTTCCGCAAGTTTGTCATCGAAGCCACCCCGTCGTCATGGCACCCCGTCGTCATGGCACGCCGTCCTTTCGTCATCGAACGCCGTCCTTTCGTCACGACGGAGCGTCTTTTCGCCATTGCACACCGTCGCTTCGTCATTGCGGACTTGATCCGCAATCCAGTGCCGGCAGACACTGGATGCCGGGTCGAGCCCGGCATGACAAGTTGGAGATCCGGCATGACAAGCTGGAAATCCGGCATGACAAGCTGGAAATCCGGCATGACAAGCTGGCGGTCCAGCATGACAAGCTGTGCCACGGCCTGCGGCCTCGCGATGACGGGAAGGTGGACATTCATTGGCACGCTCTAGCGCAACCTCGGATTGAGCGCGTCGCGCAGCCAGTCGCCCAGCAGATTCACACTCAGCGAAATCAGGATCAGCATCAGGCCCGGGAACACGGTGATCCACCATTCACCGGAAAAGAGGTAGCTGTTACCGACCCGGATCAGCGTCCCCAGCGAGGGCGCGGTCGGCGGCGCACCCACGCCCAAAAAGGACAGCGTGGCTTCGATGATGATGGCGGTGGCGACCTGAATCGTCGCCAGCACCAGCACCGGTCCGAGCACATTGGGCAAAACATGACGCCGCATGATGCGCAGACTGGAGACCCCGGTCACACGGGCCGCCTGCACGTATTCCTTGTGCCGCTCCACCAGGGTCGAGCCTCGGACCGTGCGCGCGTACTGAACCCAGCCGGTCAGTGTGATCGAGATGATCAGAACGAAGAAAGCCAGCGAGTCCTGCGCATTAGGAAACAGGGCGCGCCCGACCCCCGCAATCAGTAGCGCCACCAGAATCGCGGGAAACGACAGCATCACGTCGCACAGCCGCATCAACAGCGCATCAACCCAGCCACCCAGGAAACCTGCCAGCAGACCGAGCGTCACGCCAATCAGCACCGACAGCGCAACCGAGGCCAAGCCCACAGCCAGCGAGATGCGCGCGCCGAACATCAGGGCAGACAAAATGTCGCGCCCCTGATCATCGGTTCCCAGCAGGTACTTCAGGCTGCCCAGCTTGTCCCAGGCTGGTGGCAAGCGCGCGTCGCTCAACTCCAGCGTGCTGAGGTCAAACGGGTTGTGCGGGGCCACCCAGTTGGCGAAGACGGAACAGAAGATGCAGACAAAAGCAATACTGGCCGCAGTCATCGCAAGCGGTGAGTTGCGAAAGCTGTAGCCAATATCGCTATCGCCGAGCCGAAACAACCACTTTTTCATCCGGCCCGGGTGTCCTGGTTCAAGGGTTGACCTTGATGAACTTCCACGGCATTTCGTTGCCTGGCAACTGCACTATGTCAATGTTCTTCTTCAGAGCCCAGTTCAAAGCCTGCTGATGCAGCGGCAAGTGGCCAATCTCGTCCTGGTGAATCTTCAGCGCCTCGTGAATCATTTCGCCGCGCTTCTTCAGATCGGTCTCGGAACCGATCTTTTGCGTCAGTTCATCCACCCTGGCGTTGCTGTAGGCCCCCAGATTGAACTGACCGCGACCGCCTTCACCCGGTGACGACATGATCGGATAGAGCACGTTATGCACGTCGACCGTGCTGGCGGTCCAGCCCAGCATGTAGAAGCTGGTATTGCGGCTCAGGATCTTCGGGAAATAAGTGCCCTTGGTTTCGGCTTCCAGATTGATCTTGACACCGATCTTGGACAGATTGGCCGCCACCGCCTGGCAAATCCGCTCGTCGTTCACATAGCGGTCGTTCGGGCAATTCATCTTGACTTCAAAGCCGGCCGGATAGCCTGCCTCGACCAACAATTTCTTGGCACCTTCCACGTCGTAGGGCAGGCGCTTGGCCAGGGTTGGATCAAAGCCGTTGACCTGGGGCGGCAGCATCAGCGCGACCGGCGTGGCAGCGCCGCGCATGACGGTCTTCTGAATGCCGTCAATGTCAATCGCCTGGTAAAAGGCCTGACGCACGCGCTTGTCCTTGAACGGATTCTTGCCCTTCACGTTGGAGAACAGCAATTCATCGCGCTTCTGGTCCATGCCCAAAAAGATGACGCGCAACTCCGGGCCCTGCAGCACCTTGAGTTTGGCGTTGCCCTTGATGCGGTCCACGTCCTGCACCGGCACCGGTTCCATGACGTCGAGTTCGCCTGAGAGCAAAGCTGCGACACGGGTTGCATCGTTGCCAATCGGTGTGAAGATCACTTCATCAACGTTGCCGTCCATCTTGCCCCAATAGTTGCCATTGCGTGTGAACGTGGTCCGCACCCCCGGCTGGCGCTCGCGCACGCGGTACGGGCCTGTGCCATTGGCGCGGAAGGAAGCGGCGTTTTCAATGCCCTTGCGCCGATCGACCGGCTTCGTAGCCTGGTTGGTTTCGCACCATTTCTTGCTCATGATGAGCCAGCCGGTAAACAGATCAGGCAGGATAGGGAAGGGCGCGTTCAGGATGAAGTCGACCGCGTGATCATTGATCTTCTTGACTTCCTTGATCTGGCCAACATAACTCTTCATGTCTGAGCCATCGTCCCTGGCCCGCTCGTAGCTGAAGATCACGTCGTCCGCCGTAAAGGGCGTGCCGTCATGAAACTGCACACCCTTGCGCAGATTGAAGCGCCATACCGTGGGCGCCGTCTGTTTCCAGTCGGTCGCCAGACCCGCTGTGAGCTTGTAGTCACGACCCCGTGTCACCAGCGGCTCGAACACGTTGCCGACCACGGTCAGTTGCAACGATTCGTTGAGCGAATGCGGGTCCATCGACAGCGCGTCGCCCTGGTTGCCAATGCGCAGCGTCGTTGCCGACGCTACCAGACTCATGCCTGCCAACGCCAAAGCGATTGGCGTCAGAATCGTTTTTGTTCCAGATTTCATACTTGTCTCCGTTAAATTAGTATCAAAAAAACCTTCAGATCGGCATTCCCTGCTCGATCAGACTAGCGTGCAAAGCTGCCCCCAGTGGCAGAATTTCATCGTTGAAGTCGTACCGGCTATTGTGCAGGAAACAACTACCCACACCGCCCTCCACACCCTGCCCGATGCGCATATAGGCACCGGGCTTGACCTGCAGCATAAAGGAAAAGTCCTCGGCACCCATACTGGGCTCCAGATCACGCACCACGCGCTCGGCACCGACCAGGCTCTGCGCCACGTCGGCAGCAAAGCGCGCCTCGGCTACCGTGTTGATGGTTGCGGGGTAGGAGCGCTCGTAAGACACCGTGGCGCTGGCGCCAAAACCTTGGGCCACCGCGCTACACAGTTCTGAGAGACGCCGCTCCACCATCGCCTGCACCTGCGGGTTGAAGGTGCGCACCGTACCGACCAGTGTGGCACTGCCCGGTATCACGCTCATGGCGCCAAGCTCTCCAGCACGCATGGCGCACAGGCTGATAACGGCGTTGTCAATCGGCCTGACGTTGCGCGACACAATGCTTTGCACCGCTGTGATGATGTGGGCTGCCACCAGCACCGGGTCCACCGTCTGGTAAGCGTGGGCACCATGGCCGCCCTTGCCGGTGATCTCGATCGTGATCCGGTCGGCCGCAGCCATCATGGGCCCCGGGCTGACACCCACCGTGCCGGGCCGCATCGCCGGCGAGTTGTGCATGCCGAACACCGACTGTGCCGGAAAACGCTCAAAAAGTCCGTCCTCAATCATCGCTTTGGCACCGGCAAAGCCTTCTTCACCGGGCTGAAAAATCAGCACCGCCGTGCCGTCAAAGTTGCGCGACTCTGCCAGATAGCGCGCCGCCCCGACCAGCATGGCCGTGTGGCCATCATGGCCACAGCCGTGCATCAAGCCGGCCTTGCCCGACTTCCAGGAAAAATCGTTGTGCTCTGTCATGGCCAGCGCGTCCATGTCGGCGCGCAAGGCCATCATCTTGCCGCTGCTGTTGCGCTGGCCCTTGATCAGCGCCACGACGCCGGTCTTGCCAATGCCCGCGTGAACCTCGTCAACGCCGCACTGTTTCAGGGCCTCCTGCACCCGTGAGGCCGTATAAACCTCTTCAAAACCGAGTTCCGGATGGGCGTGCAGATCACGTCGAAAAGCGGTAATTTCGGGATGAAAGGCGGCAATCTGCGCAAAGGCGCGCCCCTGAATCCTGAGCGCCGAATACGGCTCCGTTGTCTGCATCAATGTCCTCCCGCACGGCCCACGCGCAGGCGCGGGTCAACCACAAAATAAAGCAGATCAACCACCAGATTGATCAGCACAAAAATCAGCGCAATCAGGCACAGGTAGGCAGCCATCACCGGGATATCGGCGAAGGTTACGGCCTGAATGAACAGCAGGCCCATGCCCGGCCACTGAAAAACCGTCTCGGTGATGATGGCAAAAGCAATCAGTTGCCCGAGTTGCAGACCGGTAATGGTAATCACCGGCACCAGGGTGTTTTTCAGAGCATGGCCAAAATGAATGGCCCGATCGCTCAAGCCTCGGGCCCGGGCAAAGCGGATGTAGTCGGTGCGCAGAACTTCCAGCATCTCGGCGCGCACCAGACGCATGATGAGCGTGAGCTGAAAAACTGCCAGTGTGATGGCGGGCAAGACCAGGTGGTGCCAGCCATCCGCAGTGAACAAGCCGCTTTGCCACCAACCCAGCTGCACCACTTCGCCGCGGCCAAAACTGGGAAACCAGCCCAGGCCGACCGAAAACGCAAGAATCAGCAAAATGCCGATCAAAAAAGTCGGCAATGAGACGCCAAGCAACGAGATCGTCATGAACAACTGGCTCAGGAAAGTACCGCGCTTGAGCGCCGAGTAAACGCCGAGCGGCACGCCAATCAACAAGGCCAGCAGCGCTGCCACCAGGGCGAGCTCCAGTGTGGCCGGCAAGCGCTCGGAAATCAGGCGCGAGACCTTGGCACCCTGGCGCAGACTCAGGCCAAACTCGCCCTGCACGGCGTTGAGCAGAAAGTGCCAGAACTGGACAAAAAACGGCTGATCCAGACCCAGATCGGTGCGCAATTGGCGAATCTGATCCGGCTTGGCGTCCTGCCCCAGCAAAAACACAACAGGATCGCCCACGTACTGGAACAGCATGAAGGCGATAAACGCCACCACCACCATCACCACCATGGCCTGAATCAAGCGACGAAGAATAAAAGCAAACATTAATCCGAGCCAAGCAAAGCCAGAATTTAACAGAGCAGGCAGCATGCTGGCGTCTGACCCACAAAAAAAACCCCACCGCGTTGCCGCGACGGGGTTTTGACTTTTAGGTCTTTAACTGACTTGCGTCAGCGCTGGATCAGAAAGCGTGACGGACACCGATGTCAAAGCCAGTGGACGAACCATTGGCGGGCGTTGCAGCACCGTTCAGAGCTTGAGCAGCGCCGCCGGAGTTGGACAGGCTGGCGAACGTACCGTACACGGCAGTGCGCTTGCTCATGTCATAGACATAACCCAGAGCGAACTTGTCGGTCTTGGCGCCATTGCCATTGTCAGAGTTGGAGAACGAAACGCGAACGGTACCAGCGGGAGCAAGGGGAACCAGAGCACCGATGGTGTAGCCAGTAACGTCCTTGGCACCGGTGTTGGCATCTTTGTTCCAGAAAGCCATCAACTGAGCAACGCCCATGTTGTACGAACCGCCAAAGTTGGTGGTTTGCACGTCAGTGCCAGCGCCGGTGGTGGTCTTGCTGAAAGCAACAGCCAGGCTCAGAGGGCCTTGGTCATAAGATACGCGGATGGCAGAGCCGTCACCAGCTTGCGAAGCTGCGCTGGAAGCATTCTCACCGAAGTAAGTCTGTGCCCAGACGCCAAAACCGCTCATGGAGGGGGAGATATAGCCAATGCTGTTGGAAGCGCGCACGATGGTAAAGCCACCAGCGCTGCTGTTCAGGGCTTGCGTGGTGCCAACGCCGTTGGTACCAAACGGATCGTACACGGTGAAGCTCCAGAATTGCGGCGTGTAGTCGCGACCCAAACGCAGTTCACCCATGCCGCCCATCACGCTCACAACCGATTTACGATTGAAAGTCAGGCCTTGGCTACCGTTCATGCCAGCCAGTGCACCACCAGTTGCCTGGTTATTGGTGTTGGTAGCAGCGGCAGCGCCGTTGTCATTCTGCACGCCAGCTTCCAGATGGAAGGAAGCCTTCAGACCGCCACCGAGGTCTTCAACGCCACGCACGCCAAAACGGCTGCTGTTGTAGCTGGAATTGGTCAAAGCGGTCTTGTTGGACGTGTCGCCGTTGCCGATAGAAACAGCAGCGTCAACCACGCCAAACATGGTCACCGATGATTGTGCGGAAGCAGCGCTGACGACAGCCAGGGCAGCCAGAGCAATGAGGGATCTTTTCATATGAATTTACTCCAAGGTTAAACATAGGGCTCCGGATGGTTACTTTCGGACCCCGGGCCAACCTCCTATTTCAGGAAGTTAGAAGGATTGAACCAGAGCCCGACGGGCTTGGCAAAGGAAACCCCCGTAAACTTTGGCAAAGCTGGTGCTTTCGTTGTGGGCCTGCAACAAGTTGATGCAGGCAGGCGTTGCCGTCTGACGCAGAGCGCTTGATTTAGTGGTCTTGCCCGTTTGTAATACAATTTGTTTAACACAATTTTGGAGATGCCAAATGAATGCCGTGACCTCACGCGAGGTAATTCATCATTTTTCTGCGGTCGCTGCCCGCGTCGCCGCAGGGCAGGAACTGACGGTGACGCGCCATGGCAAACCGGTCCTGAAATTGACGCCTTTGACTTCGCTTGAGCCTGGTTTGCCGGAGCGCGAAGCATTGATTGAAAAATTGCTGTCTATCCGTATGACGCGCTCGATTGGCAAAAAGTTTGAACGCAGCGATGCCTACGATGATTGAGTCAGCGCGCTGGTCGATAGACACCAACATTCTGGTGTACGCAACCGACCCCGACGCCCCGCTGGCGAAGCGGGAAATTGCGCAAGAAATGATCAAACGGATGACTTTGAGTCCGCATGCCGCACTGGTCGGACAGGTGCTGAGCGAATTCATGAGTGTCGTACTCCGGAAAAATGCAATGAGCCATAAGCAAGCCCTTGAAGCAGTTGACTTGTTGTCACAAGCAGCGGACGTGCTGGGCGCATCAAGACAAGCCTATGCACAAGCCTGGAACTTGGCCGCCCGGCACAAATACCAGGTTTGGGACGCGCTAATCATTGCTATTTGTGCCGACCATGGCGTCAGAATTCTGTATTCCGAGGACGCAGGATCCCTGAAGCGACCTTTGGGTGTCCGTGTAATCAACCCATTTCTAGACAAGGTGAAGTGACCAGTATTCAACACATGTATAGAATACTGGTCATGAACGCTTCGCCTCAAAACATCGGTCAAGCCCTTCGGTCCCTGCGGCTTTCAAAAGGGATGTCACAGCAAGCGCTGGCGGCGGCGGCGGGCATCAGCCGGACAACGCTGATCCAGATGGAGAAAGGCAAGGACGCGCAGGTCTCCAGCTTCGAACTGGCAGGACAGGTACTCGGTGTCGGGTTTGGATTGTTGTCGGAAAGCCCGGACATGAGCCGGCGACGCCAGGCACGCGCTGAGCACCAGGTCAAGCTGGCCGCTTCGCGGGAAAAACATTTGAAACTGGCTGTGAAATTTGCCTTGGGCGGGGCTGAGGCCATTGCGCTCAAGGAGGACGCTTTGCGCATGGTCCAGCTCTGGAAAGAGGGTGAGCTGTGCAGCCCGGTTTACATCGAGCGCTGGTTCGAAATCCTGAACGCGGAACCCAAGCAGGTCGCAAAGAAATTGCTGGCGATGGACGACGCCTGCGGTCCGGCGTTGCGCCAGAACACCCCTTTTGCACTCAGCGTGCCATGAAAATCGAAGACATCGACCACATCTTGAGCGCGATCAGGAGCAGCAAAAGGCCGTGACATCCCTGGTCGAAGACAAACTCTGGTTTGAGTCACTGCGCGCACGCCCCTACTGATCAAACCATTTACCCAATAGGAAACCACGGATGGACCTCTTGCTAAGCACCGCCGACGCCGCCCTGCGCACCCTGTTTGCCACACCACGCGCCAGTCAGGCCTGCCCGACCCTCTCAACGCAGGACACCGTACTGACAGACGCCGAGAAGGCCCACTCGGGCGCCCTGATGCGCGTCAACCATGTCGGCGAGGTATGCGCCCAGGCGCTTTACACAGCGCAGGCATTCGCGACCCAAAACGAGACCTTGCGCGCCCATTTCAGACGCGCCAGCATCGAAGAGACCGACCACCTGGCCTGGACCGAGCAGCGCCTGCAGGAACTCGGCCAGCACAAATCCTTGCTTAATCCGCTCTGGTACGGCGCTGCTTTCGGGCTGGGCCTGATCGCCGGGCGCCTTGGCGACCGCCTCAGTCTGGGTTTTGTCGTGGAGACTGAAAACCAGGTCGAAGCGCATCTTGAGAGTCACCTCAGCAGCCTGCCAACCCACGATCACGCCTCGCGCGCCATCGTGGCGCAGATGAAGGATGACGAGGCACGGCACGCGCTGGATGCCCGCCAGGCCGGGGCTGCCGAGTTGCCAGCGCCCGTCAAGACGCTGATGAAGCTTGCGGCCAAAGTGATGACCACGGTGGCGCACCGGATCTGATGCGCGGCTGAGTCCTTGCCTCCTCTGGGCTGTCATTGCGGACCCCGGTTGTCATTGCGGACCTGATCCGCAATCCATGACCCAGAATGCACTGGATCCCGGATCGAGTCCGGGATGACAGTGCAGTACTCCCGGATGACAGTGCAGTACTCCGGGATGACAGTGCAGTACTC
>QYPX01000258.1 GCA_007280205.1 Comamonadaceae bacterium | reverse complement strand
CTGCCAGCCCGTCATTGACGCGTTTTCCAATCGCCATGCCTTCTTCGCGGCTGTGGCTACCCAGTCCATGGCCATGCAACGCCTTGATGATGCCGAGCCGCTCCAGTGGCGGAACCAGCCATTTCAGCGGTGCCGGCATCTTGGTAAAGAAGGCGGCCTTGGTCAGTTCCCAGCCCTGCGGCTCGACCCAACGCGTGTAGACCACAGCCCAGTACAGGTTCTCTTCCAGCAAGCGCTGAAAGGCCAGCGCCACAGCGCGCTGCGTCGCATCCATCCAGCCATCAAGCGGGTCGCCGTAACGCGTCTTCCGGTAGTCGATGATGAACGTGGTGTCGGCCAGGGTTCTGCCCTCGTCTTCGATGTAGGGCATCTTGCCTTTCGGCGCTTTTTGCAGATGGCGCAGGCTGGTGCACGGAATCTCGAAGGGCAGCGCGGCCATGCGCAGATAGGTCTCGAGCTTCATGCAAAACGGGCTGGCGTTGGCAAGCCCGAAAGCGGGTTCGAACTGATAGAGCTTGATCATGGGTGGTCCTCCGGATGCTGTGCGCGATACGCGAAATGTAGCAAGTTCACGGCGCTGTGTGTATGCTTTGACCATGTCCGATTCCGGTCGCCCCTTACGCATCGTGCTCGCCAGCGTAGGCTCGCGCGGTGACGTGCAGCCAATGCTGGCGCTGGCGCAGACACTGCGCGCACGCGGCCACACCGTGCTGATCGCGGCGCCGCCGAATTTCGCCGATTGGGCTGGCACGCTGGGCTTCGAGTTCGCGCCGCTGAGCGAAGACATCCAGGTGTTTCTTGCGGAAAACCGCGACATCATGACGGGCCGGCCGCTGAAGATGCTCAGCGTGATCAACCGCTACTTTCGCAAGCAAATCCCCATGCAGGCGCAGCAGCTGTTGCCGATCTGCCGTAGCGCCGATGTCATCGTCTGGGGCGGGCTTGCTCTGTGCGCACCCAGCGTTGCCGAGCACCTGGGTCTGCCCGAGCTGTGCGTGCTGTACAGCAGCTGTGTGCTGCCCTCCAGCGAGCACCCGCCGCCCAACATTCCGTGGCACGGCCTGCCGCGCTGGATGAACAAGCTGTTCTGGTACATCAACCACCTGATGGTCGACCTGCTGCTGCGCGGTCTTGTCAACAACATGCGCGCCAGCCTGGCTCTGGCGCCCAAGGCGCACCTGCGGGACCACCTGCTTGAAGCCGGCACCGTGGTCATTGCCGCCGATGAAGTGCTTTTTCCGCCAGACCCACAGTGGCTGGGCCGCTACCCGTATGTGAGCTCCATCTTCTTTGACGATCCGACGCCACTCGACCCTGAGCTCGACGCCTGGCTGGCTGCCGGTGAAGCACCCGTGTACCTCGGCTTTGGCAGCATGTCGGGCAAGGGCACAGACCGCATCGAGCGCATTCTGATCGATGCGCTGGCAGCCAGTGGGCGCCGTTGTCTGCTCGATGCCGGCTGGGCCGGTCTGGGCGCGGGCGCGCTGCCGACGGGATGGCGCAGCGTGCGCGGCGCGCCGCATGCCGCGCTCTTTGCCCGCGTTGCCGTGGTCGTGCATCACGGCGGCTCCGGTACCACGGCGCAGGCGTTGCGCGCCGGCGTGCCGCAGGTGCTGTTGCCACTGATCCTGGATCAGTTTCACCATGCGCACCGCCTGCACCTGGCCGGCATCGCACCCGCTGCCTTGCCGATGGAGAAGGTCAGCGCTGCCGCGCTGGCCCAGGCGATCGAGACCGCGATCCATCTGCCCGAAGGTCCGCGTATGGCCGCGGCGCTGCGACTGCGCGCAAGCGATGCGCGCACGCTGATTGCGCTGCGCCTGGAGGCGCTGGTCGCGGGGCGCGTGGTACATTGCCTTTTCAAATGAAGACCCTACGCATAGGTGCTGGCGCCGGTTACTCGGGTGACCGCATTCCCCCTGCCGCAGAGCTTGCCGAAAAGGGCGAGCTCGACTATCTGGTGTTCGAGTGTCTGGCCGAACGCACCATCGCGCTGGCCCAGCTGGAACGCAGCAAAGACAGCCACCTGGGCTTTGACCCCTTGCTGGCAGACCGCATGGAAGCGGTGCTGGCATCGTGCGTGCGCCAGGGCGTGAAGATCATCACCAACATGGGCGCCGCCAACCCCGAAGCTGCCGCTCGCGAGGTGATCCGGGTCGCGCGTGAGCTGGGCCTGCAGCGCCTGAAGGTGGCGGTGGTGCTGGGCGACGATGTGCTGCCCTGCCTGCATGAGCAGGAGCTGACCCTGATGGAGAGCGGCGCGCCGCTGCGGTCGCTGGGCAACTCCATCATCTCGGCGAATGCCTACCTTGGCGCCGAGGCTCTGGTACAGGCGCTGGCGTTGGGTGCCGATGTGGTTGTCACGGGGCGCGTCGCCGATCCGGCATTGTTTTTGGCGCCGCTGATTTTTGAATTCGGCTGGTCCATGTCGGACTGGCACAAGATGGGGCAAGGTACCGTCGTCGGCCATCTGCTGGAGTGCGCCGGGCAGGTCACGGGCGGCTACTTTGCCGACCCTGGCTATCGTGACGTACCCGATCTGGCTCGGCTGGGCTTTCCGATTGCGGAAGTCTCTGAGGACGGGCGCGCCATCATCACCAAGGTCGAAGGTTCCGGCGGCTGCGTGACACGCGCCACCTGCGCGGCCCAGCTCCTGTACGAGATCGAAAACCCCGCCAGTTATCTTCAGCCCGATGTGGTGGCGGATTTTTCAGGCGTGACATTGACCGAGGTTGGGCCGGATCGCGTTCTGGTGGCCGGCGCCAGCGGTCATCCACGGCCGGCAACCTTGAAAGTGACCGTGGGACACCGGGATGGCTTTATCGGTGAAGGGCAGATTTCCTACGCTGGTCCCGGCGCCCAAGCGCGCGGTGAGCTGGCGCTGGACGTGCTGCGCCAACGCCTGGAGTGCTCGGACATCCAGGCCCTGGACAGCCGCTATGAACTCATCGGCGTCAATTCGATTCTCGGTCCGGCCCACGTCACTGGGCACGAACCCGCTGAAGTCCGGGTCCGGGTTGCGCTGCGCGTGGCCAGCAGAAAAGAGGCCGAGCGCGTAGCCAATGAAGTGGAGGCCATGTACCTCAATGGTCCCGGCGCCGGTGGCGGCGCCACCAAGTCGGTGCGCGAGGTGATCGCCGCCGCCTCCACCCTGATTCCGCGTGACAGGGTCCAGACCACCGTCACCCTGCTGGAGATCTAGATGCTGCTGCGAGAAATTGCTCACTCCCGCGCCGGTGACAAAGGAAACCGGTCCACCATTTCGGTGATTGCCTACGACCTGAAGGACTTCCCGGCCATTGAGAAGTCGATCACCGCCGAGCGCGTGCGTGCCCATTACGTCGGCATCGCCCTAGGCCGGGTCGAGCGCTTTGTGCTGCCGCAGCTGGGCGCTTTGAACTTCGTGTTGCACGACGCGCTGGGCGGCGGCGTGACCCGATCCCTCGCGCTGGACGCACACGGCAAGTGCCTGAGTTCGGCTATCCTCACCCTATCCATCGATGAGTTCGATCAACCGTTTTTTTGACAGGAAACTCCCCATGAAGTGCAAATCCGTTCTCTTGCTGGCGCTGGCCAGTTTCTCGCTCAGCGTATTGGCCCAGGGCTATCCGAACAAACCCATCAAGGCGATCGTGCCCTTTGCTGCGGGCAGCACGACCGATCAGATTGGTCGCGCCTTCGCGGCCAAGATGTCGGAGACACTGGGGCAGACCATCGTGGTGGAGAACAAGGCCGGCGTGAACGGCATGCTGGGCGCTGACGCGGTGGCCAAGGCCGCGCCGGACGGCTACACCATCTTGATCGGAACCAACAGCACCAACGCGGCGCTGAAAAGCCTGATGAAGAAACTGCCCTACGACCAGGACACGGCTTTTGCGCCTCTGGGCTACATGGGCTCGGTGCCACTGATCGTGGCCGTCAACAACGACGTGCCCGCCAAGACCCTGCGCGAGTTTGTCGACCTGGCCAAGGCCAAGCCGACTTTCGTGACCTTTGCCAGCGCCAGCACCTCGCAACTGGTGTCCTCCGAAATGCTGGCGGGCATGGCCGGCATCCAGATGACCAACGTGCCCTACAAGAGCGGCCCGGCGGCGATGACCGACCTGATCGGTGGACAGGTGATGATGTTCAGTGCCGACTTTGCGGTCATGCTGCCGCAGGTCAAAGGCGGCAAGATTCGCGGTCTGGCCGTGACATCGGCCAAGCGCTCACCGGCAGTTCCGGAGCTGCCTTCGGTCAACGAGGCTTTGGGCCTGAAAGACTATGAGCTGATTGCCTACTTCGCCATGTTTGCGCCGGCCGGAACCTCAACCGAGATCATCACCAAGCTCAACCACGCCATCAACGCCGCAGCCCAGAGCAAGGAGATTCAGGAAAAGTTTGCGGCCATCGGCTTTGCGGTGGAGCCAGGCACACCCGAAGCCCTGGCGCAGCGCAGCCGCCTGGAGACAGCCAAATGGGCCAAGGCGATTCGGGAAGCGAAGATTGAGCCGCAATAGCTGACGGTTTGGGGACCGGGCAGCAAGCCCGCGCGATCTGCAGCTTACGATCAGAAACGGGTGCACTGCGTTCGCCACCTTCTGATCGACCGGGTTATGTCGATCAGCGCAGCTCCTTTGCCTTCAACTCAATTCGGTCGCTCGGAAATCACCATCAAAGTGCGCTGGCCGGCAACGACGATCTCGATCGTGATCGGCAAGCCGCCATCGGGCACCGCTGTCGCCACAAACATTTGCTGTTCGGGGGAGTAGCGCAGCCAGTCTGGCAACGGCACCGTACGACCGCTGATCACGGCGCGCACTTCAATCGCCGGCGCAGCTGTCGGCGCCAATATGCCGCTGGGTGCCACCGGGTTCGTACCAACACTCACAGCATTCGAGACCTCCGCCGGTAGCGGCACCCTGAAACCGACACCTTCGGTAGAAGTCCCCTTGGGCAGCGAGACCGCAACAAAGCCGGTTTCGGCGCGGGTCGGCTGTGTCACCACCGCTACGTTGACGCCCGCCGATGCACCAGCGCCAGATGATGGGGCATCGCTTACAGCACTTGATTTCACTACTGCTTCGACTGCGGGCGCAGATGTGGACTGCGGTTTTGGTGTCAATGTGGATGCGGAGTCAGACATCGGTGTTGGTGCAGAACCAGCTTCAGAGGTGGGTGCGGTCGCGGGGGCAGATATTGGTGAAGGCACCGGCACCAAGACAGGTCCTGTGACCGGTGGAATTCGCGGTGCAACATTTTGCAGAGCGCTCATGACTGCGGCATCAGCAGCAGCCTTAGCATCAGCCGCAGCCTTGGCATCGGCAGCCGCCTTCGCGTCAGCGGCGGCCTTGGCATCAGCCGCAGCCGCAGCTTTCGCATCAGCAGCGGCCTTGGCATCGGCAGCAGCCATAGCATCAGCGGCAGCTTTCGCATCAGCCGCAGCTTTCGCATCAGCCGCAGCTTTGGCATCAGCCGCAGCTTTGGCATCAGCCGCAGCTTTGGCATCAGCCGCAGCTTTCGCATCAGCAGCGGCCTTGGCATCGGCAGCAGCCATAGCATCAGCGGCAGCTTTCGCATCAGCCGCAGCTTTGGCGTCAGCGGCAGCTTTCGCATCAGCAGCAGCTTTCGCATCAGCCGCAGCTTTGGCGTCAGCGGCAGCTTTCGCATCAGCAGCAGCTTTCGCATCAGCAGCGGCCTTGGCATCGGCAGCAGCCTTAGCATCAGCAGCAGTCTTGGCATCAGCAGCAGCCTTGGCATCAGCAGCCGCCTTCGCGTCAGCGGCAGCTTTCGCATCAGCAGCAGCTTTCGCATCAGCAGCGGCCTTGGCATCGGCAGCAGCCTTAGCATCAGCAGCAGCCTTGGCATCAGCAGCAGTCTTGGCATCAGCAGCAGCCTTCGCGTCAGCGGCGGCCTTGGCATCGGCAGCAGCCTTGGCCGCTACAGCGGCTTGCTGCGCATCGTAGGTGAACTTGTCGATGGTGAGTGTCCCAGCTACGTAGGCAAAGTCGTAGTTGGTCGCCGTCAGATTGTTGGCCGCTGCTGTGATGGCTGCCGTGCCCACGGTAGTTGCGATGGCGATCGTGCTCAGCGTTGGCGCGCCCGTCACGTTGGCGCTGCTGGCGTTCTCGTTGTTGACGTAGCCGGTGATGCTGCTGGTCAGCGTCGGATTGTCCGCGCCGTAGAGTCGCGTCTTGTCGTCAGCCGTCACTGTCAAATGTGCTTTGGTGATGACTCCGATGGCACCACTGACCGAGTTCGGCAGTGCGTAGTTCGACAGGGTCGTGCCGTTGTTGGCTGCGTAGTCGCTGTTGGCCAAGGAGACAGTGACCGTCTTGTTGGTTCCGGCACCTGCCGTGTCATACGTGCCACTGGTCTTGCTGACGCTGGCACCTTCGCCAGTGGCGAAACCGCTGAGCGAGAAGTTGCCCGGCACGAGGGTCGCAGTTGTCGTTCCGTCATAGACCTTGGAGCTCGTTCCAGTCAGGCTGGCCACGATGGCCGACAGCCCCGCCGCAGAAATCGTCAGGCTGCCATCAACAAAGCTCAGCGCATAGTTCCCACTGGTGAGCCCATTGGGTGTGATCACAAAGCTGCCCACGTTCCTGGCGCCCTGGCTGCTTCCCGCATAGCCCAGCGTGCCAGCGAGCACGCCGGATG
>QYPX01000039.1 GCA_007280205.1 Comamonadaceae bacterium | reverse complement strand
CGTGGTGAAATTGGTAGACACGCTATCTTGAGGGGGTAGTGGCGAAAGCTGTGCGAGTTCGAGTCTCGCCGAAGGCACCAGACAGACCTGCTTGATGTGGATCAAAGCACCAAGCAAAAACTTGGGTCAAAATCGTTCGATGAATCTTGATCAGTATTTGCCAATTTTCCTGTTCATTCTGGTCGGCTTGGGAGTTGGCATCGCCCCACAGGTGATCGGTTACATCCTCGGGCCGAACCGACCTTATCCCGCAAAAAATTCTCCTTACGAATGCGGCTTCGAAGCCTTCGAAGATGCGCGCATGAAGTTCGACGTGCGCTACTACCTGGTAGCCATTCTGTTCATCCTGTTTGACCTCGAAATTGCTTTCCTGTTTCCCTGGGCAGTGTCGCTCAAGGACATCGGCGCGCTTGGTTTTTGGGCCATGATGGAGTTTGTCGGTATTCTTGTCGTCGGCTTTGTGTACATGTGGAAAAAAGGGGCCCTTGACTGGGAATGACGCGATGATTGAAGGCGTATTGAAAGAGGGCTTTGTCACCACCAGTTTCGACTCGGTGGTGAACTGGGCCAAGACCGGTTCGATCTGGCCCATGACTTTTGGACTGGCATGCTGCGCGGTAGAGATGATGCACTCGGCGGCAGCGCGCTATGACATCAGCCGTTTTGGCGCCGAGGTTTTTCGGGCCAGCCCGCGGCAGGCGGATCTGATCATCGTCGCTGGCACGCTGTGCAACAAGATGGCGCCCGCATTTCGCAAGGTATATGACCAGATGAGTGAGCCGCGCTGGGTGCTGTCGATGGGCTCGTGCGCGAACGGCGGCGGCTACTATCACTACAGCTACTCTGTGGTGCGGGGCTGTGATCGCATCGTCCCGGTTGATATTTATGTGCCCGGTTGTCCGCCGACGGCAGAAGCCTTGCTGTACGGCATCATTCAGTTGCAGTACAAGATTCGCCGCACGCAAACCATTGCACGCACCTGAAGGGATGGCGATGACAACCTACGCTGTAAGTCCACAGACCACCAAAACCAGTGTTGAAGCAGCCTTGGGCAACTTGCTCAAGTCCAGTGTGATTCGACTGGGCGAACTCACCATCGTCGTTGATGCGGCTGACTATTTGCAGGCCACAAAGATTTTGCGTGATGATCCGAATTGCCGATTTGAGCAGTTGATGGATTTGTGCGGAGTCGACTACTCCACCTACAAGGATGAGCCCCAGAGTGGCCTGCGTTTCTGCATCGTGTTGCATCTGCTATCGATCAGCCTGAATCAGCGCGTGCGGCTCAAGGTATTTGCGCCGGATGACGGTTTTCCGGTCGTCCAGTCGGTGTGCGATGTCTGGAATTCTGCCAACTGGTTCGAGCGTGAAGCATTTGATCTGTTTGGCATCGTTTTTGAAGGTCATACCGATTTGCGTCGAATCCTGACCGACTACGGCTTTATTGGTCACCCCTTTCGCAAGGATTTCCCCATTTCGGGTCACGTCGAAATGCGTTACGACGCAGAGCAGAAGCGCGTTGTGTACCAACCGGTCACGATCGAGCCGCGCGAGATTACGCCGCGTGTCATCCGTGAAAACAACTACGGAGGCCTGCATTAAAGGAATGTCATTGCGGGCTTGACCCGCAATCCATGGATGCCGGGTCAAGCCCGGCATGACAAGACTGACAGCACCGAATATGGCTGAAATCAAAAACTACACTCTCAACTTCGGACCGCAACATCCGGCTGCGCACGGCGTTTTGCGTCTCGTGCTGGAACTCGACGGCGAAGTGATCCAGCGCGCCGACCCGCATATCGGCCTGTTGCACCGTGCCACTGAAAAGCTGGCCGAAGGCAAGACCTACATCCAGGCGCTGCCCTATATGGACCGGCTCGACTACATGTCGATGATGTGCAACGAGAGCGCCTACTGCCTGGCGATCGAGAAGATGCTCGATCTTGAAGTGCCGGAGCGCGCCAAGTACATCCGCGTCATGTTCTGCGAAATTACCCGTTTGCTCAACCATTTGCTGTGCGTCGGCGCGGGGGCACTTGACTGCGGCGCGATGACGGTGATGTTGTACGCATTCCGGGAACGCGAAGATCTGCTTGACATGTACGAGGCGGTCAGCGGAGCGCGCCTGCATGCTGCCTACTTCCGTCCGGGCGGCGTTTATCGCGATCTGCCTGACACCATGGCGCGGCATCAGCCCAACAAGATCCGCAGCGCCAAGTCAACGGCTCAGCTTAATCGGGCACGCGATGGCAGTCTGCTCGACTTTATTGACGATTTCACGCAGCGCTTCCCGGCTTGCCTGGACGAGTACCACACGCTGCTGACCGACAACCGGATCTGGAAGCAGCGTACCGTGGGCATTGGTGTGGTATCACCCGAGCGCGCACTGAATCTGGGCTTTTCCGGTCCGATGCTGCGTGGCTCCGGCGTAGCCTGGGATCTGCGCAAGAAGCAGCCCTACGAGGTCTATGACAAGCTCGACTTTGATATTCCGGTGGGCAAGACCGGCGATAACTACGACCGCTACCTGGTACGCATGGAGGAGATGAGGCAGTCCAACCGCATTGTCAAGCAGTGCGTCGACTGGTTGCGCGCCAATCCGGGCCCGGTGATTACCGACAACCACAAGGTTGCACCGCCGAGCCGCGAATCCATGAAGTCCAACATGGAAGAGTTGATCCATCACTTCAAGCTCTTCACGGAAGGTTTCTGTGTGCCCGAGGGCGAGGCCTACGCCACCATTGAGCATCCGAAGGGTGAATTTGGCATCTACATGATCAGTGACGGTGCCAACAAGCCGTACCGCATGAAGATCCGTCCGCCCGCTTTTGTTCATCTGGCAGCGCTGGGTGAAATGGGGCGCGGTCACATGATTGGTGATGCCGTGGCCATTATCGGTTCGTTGGATATTGTGTTTGGGGAAGTTGATCGATGATTTCCGAAGAGTCCAAAGCGCGCTTCGCTAAAGAAGTTGCCAAATACCCGGCTGACCAGAAACAGTCAGCCGTCATGGCTTGTCTGGCCATCGTTCAGCAGGAACTCGGCTACGTCAGTGCCGAGAGCGAAAAGCTGGTGGCCGACTATCTTGGCATGGCGCCGATCGCCGTGCACGAGGTCACCTCCTTCTACAACATGTACAACCAGCAGCCGGTGGGCAAGTACAAGCTCAATGTCTGCACCAATCTGCCGTGCCAGTTGCGCGATGGCGGACGTGCTCTCAAGCATCTGGAAGAGAAACTGGACATCGGCATGGGCGAGACCACCGCTGACGGCCTGTTCACACTCCAGCAGTGCGAGTGTCTGGGTGCCTGCGCCGACTCACCTGTGCTGCTGGTGAATGACCGCCACATGTGCAGTTTCATGAGTGACGACAAGCTCGATCAACTGGTCGACGGCCTGCGCGCCCAGGGGAATAAATAATGGCGCTTGAAAATATCCTGGCCCAGTTTCAGTCCAACGGTGCACAGACCTGTTTCCACGGGCGTCACATCAACCCGCAGATTCTGGCTGGCCTGACTGGCAGTAACTGGCGTCTGCAGGACTATCAGGCACGCGGCGGCTACCAGGCGCTGCGCAAGGTCCTTGGCAAGGATGGTGGCGAGGGCATGACCCCCGACCAGGTCATCGCGACGGTCAAGGAGTCCGGCCTGCGCGGCCGTGGCGGCGCTGGTTTTCCGACCGGGCTGAAGTGGAGCTTCATGCCGCGCCAGTTTGCCGGGCCGAAGTTCCTGATGTGCAATTCGGACGAAGGCGAGCCCGGCACCTGCAAGGACCGCGAAATCCTGCAATTCAACCCGCATATCGTGATTGAGGGCATGCTGATCGCCGCTTATGCGATGAATATCGGCACGGGTTACAACTACATTCACGGCGAAATTTTCCAGATTTACGAACGTTTTGAAGAGGCGCTGGCGGAAGCGCGTGCGGCCGGTTTGCTGGGCGACAACGTTCTGGGCAGCGGTTTCAGTTTTCAGCTGCATGCATTTCACGGCTTCGGTGCCTATGTTTGTGGCGAAGAAACCGCATTGCTGGAGTCGGTCGAGGGCAAGAAGGGGCAGCCGCGTTTCAAGCCGCCGTTCCCGCCGAGCTATGGTTTGTACGGCAAGCCGACCAACATCAACAACACCGAAACGTTTTCTGCCGTGCCCTGGATCATCAACCACGGCGGCAAGGCCTATCTGGAATGCGGCAAGCCCAACAACGGCGGCACCAAGATCTATTCGGTCAGTGGTGACGTCGAATTGCCGGGCAATTACGAAATCCCGATGGGAACACCGTTTTCCAAGTTGCTGGAACTCGCTGGCGGTGTACGCAAAGGTCGCCAGCTCAAGGCAGTCATTCCGGGGGGCTCGTCCACGCCGATCCTGCCGGGCTCGATCATGATGGACTGCACGATGGACTATGACTCCATTGCCAAGGCCGGTTCCATGCTGGGCTCGGGTGCACTCATCGTGCTCGATGACAGCCGTTGCATGGTCAAGAGCCTGCAGCGTCTGAGCTACTTCTACATGCACGAGTCCTGCGGCCAGTGCACGCCGTGCCGCGAGGGGACCGGATGGATGTACCGGGTGGTGGAACGTATTGAAAACGGGCAGGGTCGGCCAAGCGACATGGATCTGCTGGATAACGTGGCCGAGGACATCATGGGGCGAACCATTTGCGCACTCGGTGATGCAGCGGCGATGCCGGTGCGTGCCATGTTGAAGCATTTCCGTCCTGAATTTGAGTATCACGTTGAGCACAAGACCTGCATGGTCCCGGCTTACGTCTGAACGAGTCCCAATATGATTGAAATTGAACTCGACGGCAAGAAGATAGAGGTTGTTGAAGGCAGCACGATCATTCATGTTGCTGAGAAGGCAGGCACCTACATTCCGCATTTCTGCTACCACAAGAAACTCAGCATCGCGGCCAGTTGCCGCATGTGTCTGGTCGATGTGGAAAAGATGCCCAAGCCGATGCCGGCTTGCGCCACCACGGTGGCCCCAGGCATGGTGATTCGCACGCGCAGCGAGAAGGCTGTCAAGGCGCAGCAGTCCGTGATGGAATTCCTGCTCATCAATCACCCGCTGGATTGCCCGATTTGCGATCAAGGTGGCGAGTGTCAGTTGCAGGATCTGGCGGTCGGTTACGGTGGCTCCGCTTCGCGCTACGAAGAAGAAAAACGGGTTGTCGCGGTCAAGCAGGTCGGACCGCTGATTTCGATGCAGGAAATGAGCCGTTGCATCCAGTGCACCCGTTGCGTCCGTTTTGGTCAGGAAGTGGCCGGCGTGATGGAACTGGGCATGACGCACCGCGGCGAGCATGCCGAAATCGAGTCTTTTGTCGGCCAGTCAGTGGACTCTGAGCTGTCAGGCAACATGATTGATATCTGCCCGGTCGGCGCGCTCACCAGCAAACCCTTCCGTTACAGCGCACGGACCTGGGAACTGGCACGGCGCAAGTCGGTCAGCCCGCATGACTCGACCGGCGCCAATCTGATTGTGCAGGTCAAGGACAACAAGGTCATGCGCGTGGTGCCGCTGGAAAACGAAGCTGTCAACGAATGCTGGATTGCGGACCGCGATCGCTTCTCCTACGAATCATTAAGCAGCGACGAGCGCTTGACCAGCCCCATGCTCAAGCAGGGCGGTGCCTGGGTTGCGGTCGACTGGCAAACGGCTCTGGCCTACGTTGCCAAGGGTTTGAAGGGAATCAGGAAGGAGCACGGTGCGGCCAGCATAGGCGCGCTGGTCAGTCCGCACAGCACGCTGGAAGAATTGTTTCTTGCCAGTTCCCTGATGAGTGCGCTGGGCAGCCCGAACGTCGACTACCGTCTGCGCAACGCCGAGTTTCCCGCAGTCGAAGGGATTCGCCATCTGGGACGCACCATCGCGTCCCTGTCCACCTTGCAAAGCGCGCTGGTGGTGGGTTCCAATCTGCGCAAGGACCATCCGCTGTTCGCGCAAAGAATTCGCCAGGCCGTGCGTGCTGGCTGCGTGCTGAGTGTGATTGGTTCGGTTGCACAAGACTGGGCGATGCCGGTTGCCAACACCTTGTTGGCGAGCGACACCAGTTGGGTGCAGGCGCTCGCTGATGTGGCTGCAGCCGTGGCCGCCGAGAAGGGCGTCGCGGCGCCTGCGGATGGCGTTGCCAGCGACGCCGCCAAAGCCATCGCCAAGTCCCTGCTGGCGGGCGAGCGCAAGGCGGTGTTGCTGGGCAACGGCGCGGCTCATCATGCCCGGGCCTCGAGTCTGCTGGCGCTGGCCAACTGGATTGGCGAGCAAACGGGCGCCAGCGTCGGTTATTTGACAGAAGCGGCCAACACCGTGGGTGCGCAACTCGCTGCGGCGCTGCCGGGAGCCGACGGCAAGAATGCAGGGCAGATGCTCGCTGGCGCCTTGAAGGCGGTGCTCTTGCTCAACAACGAGCCTGAATTTGATTCGGCGGCCGGCGCTGCTGCGGTGGACGGTCTGAAGCAGGCCGCGATGGTGGTGACGCTCAGCCCGTTCAAGGCGAACATGGAGTTCAGCGACGTCTTGCTGCCGATTGCTCCGTTCACGGAAACGTCCGGCACTTTTGTCAACGCCGAAGGACGAGTCCAGAGTTTCCATGCGGTGGTCAAGCCGCTGGGCGAGACACGGCCCGCCTGGAAGGTGTTGCGGGTTCTGGCCAATCTGCTGGAGCTACCCGGTTTTGACTTTGAGTCCTCCCAGGAAGTGCTCGGCAAGGTCTGTGGTTTGCCGGCCCAGGGACAGACAATTTTGTCCGACAGGATTCTGAACAATGCAACCCAAGCTGCGATTGATCTCAAGCCCGCCCTGCGGGCTCCGGTGGTTGCCGGCATTTATGAACTCGACGGGCTGCTGCGCCGCTCGACCAGTCTGCAACTTACGGCCGATGCCAAACGAAGCACTGCTGCGCAGGAGGTGACGGCATGATTGACACCATTTTTGCCCTGGGTCAGGGTTTGCTGGAAGCCTCCTGGTGGACCGGCCTGGCTTGGCCAGTGCTCTGGGCGCTGGTCAAGGTCGTGCTGGTTTTGATGCTGGTGATGGGGCTGGTGACCTACACCACGCTGTGGGAGCGCAGACTGATTGGGTGGGCACAGGTGCGCATGGGTCCGAATCGGGTTGGACCCTGGGGCTTGCTGCAACCGATTGCCGACGCACTGAAGCTCATGACCAAAGAGGTTGTTCGACCGGCGGCGGCCGACAAGATCCTGTTCTATCTGGGGCCGGTCATCACGGTGATGCCGGCCATGGCGGCTTGGGCGGTCGTGCCCTTCAGTCCCGAAATCGCCTGCGCCAACATCAATGCCGGTCTGCTGTTTCTGATGGCGATCACTTCCATGGAAGTTTATGGCGTGATCATTTCCGGCTGGTCATCGAACTCCAAGTACCCGTTTCTGGGCGCTCTGCGCGCTTCGGCACAGATGGTGAGCTACGAAATCGCGATGGGTTTCTGTCTGGTCATCGTGCTGATGGTGTCCGCCAGTCTGAACCTGACCGACATCGTCGCCGGGCAGGGCAAGGGCTATTTTGCCCAGATGGGTCTCGGTTTCCTGTCCTGGAACTGGTTGTCACTGCTGCCGATTTTTGTTGTTTACTTTGTCTCTGGCCTGGCAGAAACGAATCGGCTGCCGTTCGACGTTGTCGAGGGCGAATCGGAAATCGTTGCCGGTCACATGGTCGAATACTCCGGTATGTCCTGGGCCATGTTCCAGATGGCCGAGTACGCGAACATCTGGCTGGTGTCGGTATTGGCCACCATCATGTTCCTGGGCGGTTGGTTGTCGCCCGTTGACAGTGTCTTCTTCAACTGGATTCCGGGTTTTATCTGGCTCGGTCTCAAGACATTTGCCGTGGTCACCATGTTCATCTGGGTGCGGATCTCCTTCCCACGCTATCGCTATGACCAGATCATGCACCTTGGCTGGAAAATCTTTATTCCGATCACCCTGGTCTGGCTGGTCGTGGTCGGCCTGTGGATGCAGACCCCCTGGAACATTTGGAAGTAATTCGAGCTGTCTATGTCTACTACCACCTCAAGTTCTGTTGCAGCGTCGAACGGCAGTGCCTTCTCGCTGAAGGACTTTTTGTCCAGTTTCCTGCTGAGCGAGTTGTTCAAAGGCCTGGCCCTGACCGGCAAGTACGCCTTTCGCAGCAAGATCACGCTCGAGTATCCTGAAGAAAAGACGCCGCTGTCGCCGCGTTTTCGTGGCCTGCACGCGCTGCGTCGCTACGACAACGGCGAAGAGCGTTGCATCGCCTGCAAGTTGTGCGAGGCGGTCTGCCCGGCGATGGCCATCACGATCGAGTCCGAGGTTCGTGCCGACGGCTCACGCCGCACCACGCGCTATGACATCGATTACAACAAGTGCATTTACTGTGGCTTTTGCGAAGAAAGCTGTCCGGTCGACTCGATCGTGGAGACCTCCATTTTTGAGTACCACGGTGAAGCTCCCGGTGATCTGTATTTCACCAAAGAAATGTTGCTCGCCGTGGGCGATCGCTACGAAGGCCAGATCGCCGCGGCCCGAGCCGCCGATGCCAAATTCAGATAACGCTGCCAAGCCTTACCTACACCCCTAAGACCATCGAAAAAAAGTAACGACACATGGACGTCAAGACCGGTCTCTTCTATTTCTTCGCGATTTTGCTGCTCATCGCAGCATTTCGCGTGATTACCGCGCGCAACCCGGTGCATGCCGTGTTGTACCTTGTGCTGGCATTTTTTCAGGCGGCTGCGCTCTGGCTTTTGCTCAAGGCGGAGTTCCTGGCCATTGCCTTGGTGCTGGTCTACGTCGGCGCCGTGATGGTGCTGTTCCTGTTTGTCGTGATGATGCTCGACATCAATGTCGACAGCGCGCGACAGGGCTTCTGGAAGCACTTCCCGCTGGCGGCCGTGGTCGGCGTGCTGATTGCCCTGGAGATGGCAGCGGTGTTGATGGGAGGCTTCAGGGTCAACGAGGAGCCCCACGCCGCAGCAGCGCTGGGCAAGGCCACGGCGGAGCTATCCAATACAAAAGAACTCGGCAAACTGCTCTACACACAATACCTTTATCCGCTCGAAATTGCGGCCGCCATCTTGCTGGTGGCAATGATCGCAGCGATTGCGCTGGCACTGCGCGAGCGCAAGGACAGCAAACATATCAGCCCCACGGTGCAGGTCCGGGTCAAGGCCCAGGATCGGATGACGGTGCTCAAGATGGCATCCACCCAGGTGGCGCCGCCTGCTGACGCTGGCGCTGCACCTACTGCGGAGAACAAAGCATGACCCTGACTCTTGGACACTTTTTATCGCTCGGGGCCATGCTGTTTGCCCTGTCCGTGATCGGTATTTTTCTGAACCGCAAGAACCTGATCGTCCTGTTGATGGCGATTGAACTGATGCTGCTGGCGGTGAACACGAATTTCGTCGCGTTTTCCTATTACCTGGGCGACTTGCACGGCCAGATCTTCGTCTTCTTTATTCTGACCGTCGCTGCTGCCGAATCGGCCATCGGTCTGGCCATTCTGGTGCTCCTGTTCCGTAACCGGTCCAGCATCAACGTGGACGAACTCAATATGCTCAAGGGTTAATAAGATGAGTCAAACCCTTTCTCTCTCGACGCTTCTCGCGGTGCCCATGGCTCCGTTGGTGGGGGCGCTGGCCGCCGGTATTCTGGGCACCAAGTTTGGTGGTAACTGGATCGGCCGGCGCATGTCGCATTCGCTGACAATTTTCAGCGTGTTCCTGTCCTTCGTGCTGTCGGCCATGACGCTCAAGAGTGTGGCGCTGGACGGTGCCCGCTTCAACGAGACCCTGTACACCTGGATGGTGGTCGGTGGCCTGAAAATGGAAATTGGCTTTCTGGTCGATGGCCTGACCGCCATGATGATGTGCGTCGTGACCTTTGTCTCGCTGATGGTCCACATCTACACCGTGGGCTACATGGAAGAAGATGACGGCTACAACCGCTTCTTTGCCTACATCTCACTGTTCACCTTCTCCATGCTGATGCTGGTTATGAGCAACAACATGCTGCAGCTGTTTTTTGGCTGGGAAGCGGTCGGTCTGGTGTCCTATCTGCTGATCGGGTTCTGGTTCAACAAGCCGAGCGCCATTTTCGCCAACATGAAGGCCTTCCTGGTGAATCGGGTTGGCGACTTTGGTTTCATCCTCGGTATCGGTCTGATCGTCGCCTTCGCCGGCACGCTCAATTACACCGAAGCTTTTGCCAAGGCAGCCGATCTGGCCAAGCTCAGCTTTCCGGGCACCGACTGGATGCTGATCACCGTTATCTGCATCTGTCTGTTCATCGGTGCCATGGGCAAGTCGGCGCAATTTCCGCTGCACGTCTGGTTGCCTGATTCGATGGAAGGCCCGACACCGATCTCGGCCCTGATCCACGCCGCGACCATGGTGACCGCCGGTATTTTCATGGTGGCGCGCATGTCACCGCTGTTTGAACTGAGCGAGACGGCACTCAACTTTGTGCTGGTGATTGGCGCGATCACCGCCTTGTTCATGGGTTTTCTCGGCATCATCCAGAACGACATCAAGCGCGTCGTGGCCTATTCGACCTTGTCGCAGCTCGGCTATATGACGGTGGCTCTGGGCGCTTCCGCCTACTCGGTGGCGGTGTTTCACCTGATGACCCACGCCTTCTTCAAGGCGCTGCTGTTCCTTGCCGCCGGCTCGGTCATCATGGGCGTGCATCACAACCAGGACATCCGCTGGATGGGGGGTCTGCGCAAGTACATGCCGATCACCTGGATCACCTCCCTGCTGGGCTCGCTGGCCCTGATCGGCACACCGCTGTTCGCCGGCTTTTATTCCAAGGACAGCATCATAGAGGCAGTGCACGAGAGCCACCTGCCGGGCGCCGGCTTCGCTCTGTTTGCCGTGCTGGCCGGTGTCTTCATTACGGCGTTTTATTCCTTCCGCATGTATTTCCTGGTGTTCCACGGCAAGGAGCGCTTTGACCAGAATCCGGACGCGCATCACGGTCATGGCCATGGTCATCACAGCGAGCCGCAGCATCCGCACGAGTCGCCCTGGGTGGTCACCGTGCCGCTGGTCCTGCTTGCCATCCCCTCGGTGGTGATTGGCTTCATGACCATCGAGCCCATGCTCTATGGTGCGTTTTTCAAGGACTCCATCTTCTTTGCGGAAAAGCATGAAGCCCTCAAGGAAATGGCCAAGGCCTTCCACGGCCCGGTACAAATGGCATGGCACGCACTGACCACGCTGCCCTTCTGGCTGGCGCTGGCGGGTGTTGCGACCTCCTACTACATGTACATGGTCAACCCTGCATTACCAACGGCGATCAAGAAGGCTTTCATGCCAATCTACACGCTGCTGGAGAACAAGTACTACCTCGACTGGTTCAACGAGAACGTGCTGGCACGCGGCGCCAGAGCACTCGGCACCGGCTTGTGGAAGGGTGGCGACGAATACGTGATTGATGGCACTCTGGTGAACGGCTCGTGGAAACTGGTTGACTGGGTATCGGGCACCGTGCGTCGGGTACAGACGGGTTATCTGTACCACTACGCGCTGGGCATGATCCTGGGTGTTTTTGTGCTGATGACTTATTTCGTATGGCTGAAATAAAGATCTTGCGGGATAGACCGACGTCGCGCCTGCGGCAAGCTATGTACCGAACTGATTAGGAATAAGAAAAATGGGATTGTTGAGCCTGGCTATTTGGACACCAATTGCTTTTGGTGTTGTGCTGCTGGCATTGGGTCGGGACGATCAGGCGCGCTCCGTGCGCTGGGTTGCCTTGATTGGTGCGATTGCCAGTTTTCTGGTGACGCTGCCGCTGTATGACGGCTTCAAACTCGGCACCGCTGCCATGCAGTTTGTCGAGAAAGCACCCTGGATTGCCCGTTTCAATGTCAATTACCACCTCGGCGTTGACGGCATTTCGCTCTGGTTCGTGCTGCTGACGGCCTTCATCAATGTGGTGATCGTGATTGCCGGCTGGGAGGTCATCACCAAGCGCGTGAACCAGTACATGGGCGCTTTCCTGATCCTCAGCGGCTTGATGATCGGCGTCTTCTGCGCAATCGATGGCATGCTGTTCTATGTGTTCTTCGAGGCCACGCTGATTCCGATGTACCTGATCATCGGTATCTGGGGCGGCCCGAACAAGATTTACGCGGCGTTCAAGTTCTTCCTCTACACGCTGCTGGGCTCGCTGTTGATGCTGGTTGCCCTGATCTTTCTCTACACCAAGTCCGGTGGCAGTTTCGATCTGGCGCTGTGGCACAGAATGCCGCTCGGCGGCACGACGCAGACACTGCTGTTCTTTGCTTTCTTCGCCGCCTTTGCCGTGAAGGTGCCGATGTGGCCGGTCCATACCTGGTTGCCTGACGTGCACGTGGAGGCGCCCACCGGTGGCTCGGCTGTGCTGGCTGCCATCATGCTCAAACTCGGTGCCTACGGTTTCCTGCGCTTTTCACTGCCGATTGCGCCGGACGCGGCCCGTGAATGGGCCTGGTTGATGATTGCGCTGTCCCTGATTGCCGTGGTCTATGTTGGCCTGGTGGCCATGGTGCAGAAGGACATGAAGAAACTGGTCGCCTACTCTTCGGTGGCTCACATGGGTTTTGTGACGCTGGGATTCTTCATCTTCAATGATCTGGGTGTCGCCGGTGGCATCGTGCAGATGATCGCGCACGGCTTTGTTTCGGCCGCCATGTTCCTCTCGATCGGTGTCCTGTACGACCGCGTGCACTCACGTGAGATCGCTGCTTATGGCGGTGTCGTCAACACCATGCCAAAGTTCACCGCCTTCGCCCTGTTCTTTGCCATGGCCAATTGCGGCTTGCCGGGAACCGCCGGTTTTGTCGGTGAGTGGATGGTCATTCTGGGTGCAGTCAAGAGCAACTTCTGGCTCGGCTTTGCGGCCGCCAGTGCCTTGATTTTCGGCGCTGCCTACACCTTGTGGATGTTCAAGCGCGTTTACCTCGGACCGGTTGCCAACAAGCATGTGAAGGAACTGCTGGATATTTCCAGTCGCGAGTTTCTCGTCATGAGCCTGCTGGCGGTGGCCGTCCTGTACATGGGCATCTATCCGAAGCCGTTTACCGATGTCATGGACTCCTCCGTGACGCAATTACTCAAGCACGTGGCGTTGTCCAAGCTGAATTGATCAGTCTGACTTGACCCAATTGAACAGAGAAACAGAAAATGATCGATAAACTCAGTTGGATTTCGGTTTACCCGGAAATCATCCTGCTTACCATGGCCTGCGTTATTGCGCTGGTTGACCTGGGCGTCAAGAGTGCGCAGCGTACCGCTACCTATTTGCTGACCTTGCTGACGCTGGCTGTGGTGGCGGCGTTGCAGGCCAGTTATGCCAGTGCTGGCACCACCATTTATGGCTTTGGCAATCTGGTGGTGAGCGATCAGATGGGCAACTGGCTCAAGTGTTTTGCCACCATCGCCGTGATGGTCACCCTGGTTTATGGCCGCCCCTATGCTGCGGCCCGTGGCATGTTGCGCGGTGGTGAGCTGTTCAGCTTGAGCACACTGTCCCTGCTTGGCATGTTCGTCATGATTTCGGGGAACAATTTCCTGGTTATCTACCTGGGCCTGGAGTTGCTGACGCTGTCGAGCTACGCGCTGGTGGCGCTGCGGCGTGACAACGCAGTGGTGATTGAAGCCGCCATGAAGTATTTTGTGCTCGGTGCGCTGGCCTCGGGCTTCCTGCTCTACGGCTTGTCCATGATGTACGGTGCGACCGGCTCGCTCGACATCAACGCCGTTTTCAAGGCCATTGCTTCGCGGCAGGTCGATCACCGCGTGCTGGTGTTTGGTCTGGTCTTTGTGGTGGCCGGTCTGGCCTTCAAGCTCGGTGTGGTTCCCTTTCACATGTGGATTCCCGATGTCTATCAGGGTGCGCCCACAGCGATCACGCTGATGATTGGTGGTGCGCCCAAGCTGGCGGCTTTTGCCATCATCATCCGTCTGCTGGTCGAAGGCATGTTGCCGCTGGCGATCGACTGGCAACAGATGCTCATGGTGCTATCGGTGGGCTCCTTGCTGATTGGTAATCTGGCGGCCATTGCGCAGACCAATCTCAAGCGCATGCTGGCGTTCTCGACCATTTCGCATATGGGTTTTGTGCTGCTGGGACTGATGTCGGGCGTCATCAACGGCAACAGCAGCGCCGCCGCCAATGCCTATAGCTCCTCCATGTTTTACGTCGTCACTTACGTGCTGACGACGCTGGCAAGCTTCGGCGTCATTCTGCTGCTCTCGCGTGACGGTTTCGAGAGCGAGGAGATCAGTGACTTCGCCGGTTTGAACCAGCGTAGCCCGTTCTACGCCGCCGTGATGGCGATCTGCCTTTTCTCGCTCGCCGGCATACCGCCGATGGTCGGTTTTTACGCCAAACTCTCGGTCCTGCAGGCCTTGGTTGCATCGGGTCAGCTTTTTGATCTCGGACTTGCCGTTTTTGCGGTCATGATGTCACTGATTGGTGCCTTCTATTACCTGCGGGTCGTCAAGGTCATGTACTTTGATCAACCGATCACCGCCAGCGATGTCTCGGCGCCGCTGGACGTGCGTGCGGTGCTCTCGGTCAACGGCGCACTCGTGCTGCTGCTTGGAATCGTCCCCGGTGGCCTGATGGCTTTGTGCGCCAACGCCGTGGTGCAGATGCTGGGTAGCTGACACGGTAACTTTGGTCCGTCGATGGATGATCGCCATCTGACCGAGCACCAGCTCTCCAGCAAGGAACTGTTCAAGGGCGATTTCTTGCACGCCTTTGGCGACACGGTCAGACTGCCCGACGGTGAGCGCGCTGTGCGAGAGTATGTGCGCCACCCCGGTGCTGTCATGATCATTCCCTTGTTGACCGATGCCCGGGGCGAGATGCAACTGGTGCTGGAGCGGCAGTTCCGCTATCCGGTGGCTCAGGTGATGATCGAGTTTCCCGCTGGCAAACTCGATCCCGGCGAAGCCAGCCAGCCGGGCGCGCAGCGCGAACTGATCGAAGAAACCGGCTACCGGGCCGAGCAGTGGGCGCTGGCCGGGCGCCTGCATCCGGTTATTTCCTACTCCACCGAGTTTATTGACATCTGGTTTGCGCGCGGCCTGACCGCCGGCGAGCGCCAACTGGATGCGGGTGAGTTTCTCGAGGTCTTCACTGCCAGCCCGGCGCAACTGCTGGAGTGGTGTCGCGATGGTCAGGTGACGGACGGCAAGACCCTGGCGGCGGCGCTCTGGCTGCAAAACGTTCTTGCCGGCAACTGGCACTTGCAGTGGCAGAACGCCGTGCCTATCGATATCGCCGGATAATGGCCGCATGAAAGTTCTTGATCTTGAGTGCGGTGACGGCCATGTTTTCGAGGGCTGGTTTGCCTCGGAAGAGGATTTCCGGAATCAGCGCGAACGCTCGCTGATCGAGTGCCCGGTCTGTGGCACGGCAAGCGTTTCCAAGAAGCTCAGTGCGCCGCGTTTGAATCTTGCCGGCTTTGCCTCTGAAGACGCCGCGCCAGCACAAGCCACGGTCGCCTTGGCAGGCGCCGAGCAGACCCTGCAAGCCGCCTGGATGACCATGGCGCGGCGTGTGCTGGCCAGCACCGATGACGTTGGCGAGCGCTTCGCTGAGGAAGCACGCAAGATTCATTACGGTGAGAGCAAGGAGCGCGGCATCCGTGGCCAGGCCACGCGCGCAGAAACCGAATCCCTGATTGAAGAGGGCATTGCGGTGATGCAGTTTCCCGTGCCGCAGGCGCTCAAAGGCCCCCTGCAATAACACTCCAAGAACTTCAGGAAGAATCATGATGAGTTCCCACGCTGACGAATTACTGAGCTACATGCAGGAACATGGGGGCGCCGAAGCCCAGCGACAGAGCAGTTTCGTCGCGGCCTATTTTGAAAACACCGACCCCGACGAGATGGCGGCGCGCGGCCCGGCCACCCTGTATGCCATTGCCAATGCGCATTGGCGCTTGCTTGACGCACCGCACGCCGCCCAGAGCGCCCGCCTGCGGGTCTACAACCCGACGCTGTCAGAAGACGGCTTTGTCAGTGAGCACACGGTGCTGCAGATCGTGCATGACGACATGCCTTTCCTGGTTGACTCTGTCACCATGGCGGTGAACCGCAGCAGCCGCACGGCGCACTGGATTGTGCATCCGCTGATGAGCGTGGCACGCGACGCTGCGGGCCGGGTCGTCAGCGCCAGCAGCGTGGCTGCGGCGCTCGCTTTGGGTCAGAAAAGTCCGATCGAGTCGCTCATTCTGGTCGAGTGCGACCGCATTGTCAGTGAGATAGAGCGCCAGGCGCTGGCGCAGGAGTTGACCCGGGTGCTGGGCGATGTACGCAGTTCCGTGCAGGACTGGTCTGCCATGTTGGAGCGTGTCCAGAGCGTCAGCGATGCAGCAAAAAATTCACCGCTGCCCGCTGACAGTCTGCAGGAAGGCATCGATTTCTTGCACTGGCTGCAGGACCGCCACTTCACTTTCCTGGGTGCGCGTGATTACGATTTCCGGCGCGACGCCGCCGGTGTCAGTCTGCTGGCCTGCCCGGATTCCGGTTTGGGCATTCTGCGCGGACCCGCGCAGACCCTGGAAACACAGTTGCCGAGCGGTGCTGTGGCCCTGCTGGAGTCCAATGAACTGGTGCTGGTGACCAAGGCGATGACGCGTGCCACGGTGCACCGGCCGGCCTGGCTTGACTACATCGGCGTCAAGCGCTTCGACGCTGCCGGTCAACTGGTGGGCGAGACGCGCTTTCTGGGTCTCTACACCTCGACTGCCTATTCGGCTCCCGTCAGCCAGATTCCTCGCGTGCGCCGGCTGGCCGCTCAGGTCATGAACAGCGCTGGTGTCGTGCCCGACAGTCATGCAGCCAAATCGCTGCAGGCGATTCTGGACGCCTATCCGCGCGACGAGTTGTTCCAGATCGATGTCGCCAGCCTGACCGAGCACGCCATGGGCATCCTGCGCCTGCAGGAACGTCAGCGCACCCGCGTGTTCCTGCGGCGCGATCCGTTTGGTCGGTTTACCTCGGCCCAGGTGTTCGTGCCGCGTGAGCGCTTCAATACCGAGTTGCGCATCCGGATCGGCAACGAATTGATGAGCGCGCTGGAGGGGCAGTCGATCGAGTTCACCCCGACCTTGACCGACAGCGCGCAGGCGCGCATTCATTACCTGGTGCGGGCCAGGACCACCGCGCCCCAGAATGTCAAGCTGGCCGCGCTCGAAGCGCGGGTTGCCAAGCTGGCACAGCGCTGGGAAGACGACTGCAGCGCCGAGCTACTGCGCGCGCATGGGGAAGGGCAAGGCTTGTTGCTGGCGCGGCGCTTTGCTAACGCCTTTCCGACTGCTTACCGCGAAGATTTTTCCGCTGCCGTTGCGGCCGAGGACACCGACATGCTGGCCGCCCTGTTGCCAGCAACACCGCTGGCGGTCAAGCTCTACCGAGCACTCGATGCGAGTCCGGGTCAGCTGCGTTTCAAGATCTACAGCACCAGCAAGGTCGCCTTGTCGGACTCCCTGCCGGTGCTTGAGCGCATGGGCGCGCTGGTGCTCGATGAACACCCTTACCACATCGGCAGCGCCGATGCGATGCTCTGGATTCACGACCTCGGTCTGCAATTGCCGCTTGATACCGATCTGGCCTGTGTCAAGCAGCGTTTTGAAGAACTCTTTTGCCTGGCTTGGCGTGCTGAAGTCGAGAGCGATGATCTGAACAAGCTGGTGCTCGGCAGCGCGCTGGACGCCCGTGCCATCGCCGTGCTGCGCGCCTATACGCGCTACTTCCGGCAGCTTGGTTTTGCCTTCAGTCAGAACTACATCGAAGTCGCGCTGAACCGCAACGCCCTGATCGCGCAAGCGATTGTGGAGTTGTTCAACGCCCGCTTTGACCCCGCCGCGACCGGCGACCGGGACGCGACGCAGCAGTTGCTCAAGCAGCAGATTGAGGCGCACCTGGCCGCGGTGGCAAGTCTGGATGAGGACCGCATCCTGCGCCAGTTTTTTGCCAGTGTGCTGGCCACCTTGCGCACCAATTTCTGGCAAAGGGCAGCGGGTGGAGCGGTCAAGCCCTACCTGAGTTTCAAGCTCGACTCGCGCCAGCTGCCGGGTGTGCCCGAGCCCAAGCCGCTGTTTGAAATCTGGGTCTACTCACCGCGTGTCGAAGGCATTCATCTGCGCAACGGCAAGGTGGCGCGCGGCGGCCTGCGCTGGTCGGACCGGCGCGAAGATTTCCGCACCGAAATTCTGGGTCTGGTGAAGGCCCAGCACGTCAAGAATACGGTCATCGTCCCGGTGGGTTCCAAAGGCGGCTTTGTGCTGAAGAATCCGCCCTTGACCAGCGATCGTGAAGCCACGCTGGCCGAGGGCGTGGCCTGCTACAAGCTCTTTCTTTGCGGCCTGCTTGATCTGACTGACAACCTGGTCAAGGGCGCCGTTGTGCCACCGCCCAAGGTGGTTCGCCACGACCCCGACGACACCTATCTGGTGGTCGCGGCAGACAAGGGGACGGCCAGCTTTTCCGACATTGCCAACAGCGTCTCGGCCGACTATGGTTTCTGGCTTGGCGACGCGTTTGCCTCGGGTGGCTCGGTTGGCTACGACCACAAGAAAATGGGCATCACGGCGCGCGGCGCCTGGGAGTCCGTCAAGCGCCATTTCCGCTCACTGTCGGTCAACACGCAGAGCACGCCCTTCACGGTGGCCGGCATCGGCGATATGTCGGGCGATGTGTTTGGCAACGGCATGCTGCTGTCGCCGCACATCCAGCTGCTGCTGGCGTTTGACCACCGGCACATCTTCATTGACCCGGCACCGGACGCGGCGCGCTCCCATGCCGAGCGAGCGCGTCTGTTTGCCTTGCCGCGCTCCAGTTGGGATGACTACGACAAGAGCTTGCTCTCAGAGGGCGGCGGTGTTTACGCACGCTCTGCCAAGTCCATCCGCTTGAGCCCCGAGGCGCGCGCCGTCATCGGCATAGAGACAGAAGAATTGACACCGGCTGAATTGTTGCGGGCGATTCTGCTGGCGCCGGTGGACCTGCTGTACAACGGCGGCATCGGTACCTACGTCAAGGCGGCTTTTGAGAACAACGCCCAGGTCGGTGACAAGGCCGGTGATGCGTTTCGCGTCAACGGTAACGAGTTGCGCTGCAAGGTGCTGGCCGAAGGCGGCAACCTGGGTTGCACGCAAAACGGCCGCATCGAGTTTGCGCAGAAGGGTGGCCTGATCTATACCGATGCGATCGACAATTCGGCCGGTGTTGACTGCTCCGATCATGAGGTCAACATCAAGATCCTGCTCGGTAGTGTCGTCGAGTCGGGTGACCTGACCCTGAAGCAGCGCAACGACTTGCTGGCTTCCATGACCGATGAGGTCGGCTTGCTGGTGCTGACCGACAACTACTACCAGACGCAGGCGCTTGACATTGCCGCGCACCGCCCGCAATACCTGCTCGACGGCCAGCAACGCCTGCTGCAGTGGCTGGAGCGTTACGGGCATCTGAACCGGGCCATCGAATTCCTGCCGACCGACGAGGAAATCGCCCGGCGCAAGGCGCACAAGACGGGACTGAGCGCGCCGGAAAACTCGGTTCTGCTGGCTTACGCCAAAATGTCCGTATTTGATGAACTGCTGACCAGCAATCTGCCCGACGATCCCTATTTCAAGCGCGTGCTGGCAGCCTACTTCCCCAAAGCACTGAGCCAGAAATTTGCGCCAGCCATCGCCGCTCACCCGCTCAGGCGCGAGATCATCGCCACCTTCATGACCAACACGGTGGTCAATCGCACCGGGGCCACGTTTGTCAACTTCATCGCATCCGAAGCCGGCGCCACAGCGGCCGACGTGATTCGCGCCTTCACGCTGGCGCGCGAGGTTTTTGACCTTGAGGCCTTGTGGGATCAGATCGATGCGCTGGACTACCAGGTTGATGCCAGCTTGCAGCTCGATCTGCTGGCACGTCTCACCAGCATTGCCCAGCGTGCCTCACGCTGGATGCTGCGCGCGCGCGGCCAAAGCAGCGACTTGCCCACCCTGATTCAGGCCTATCAGCCGGCAGCGCGCGAGCTGCGCAAGCATCTGGCGGACTGGCTGCCTTCATCAGCCCATGCCGGCTGGCAAGCGGCAACGGCGAAACTGGTCGAGGCCGGTGTCGAACCGGTGCTGGCAGAGAATCTGAGCGCGCTCGATTTCATCTTCCCGGCGCTCGATCTGGTCGATCTGGCGCAGCACGCGAGCACCGACCTGGAGCAGTCGGCGCGTGCCTATTTCGCGATTGATGCCGAGTTGGGCCTGACCGCCTGGCGCGCGCAGATCAACCGCTTGCCAACCGAAACGCTGTGGCAGACCCAGGCCAGAGCGAGCGCGCGGGACGACATCTATTCGATTGCCAGCCAGATCACACGCGGCCTGCTGACAAGGCAGCAGCAACTCGCTGATTGGCGCGCCCAGCAAGCGCCCGAGATCGAGCGCCTGCGCCGCCTGCTGAACGACATCAGTAGCCAAAGCGCCGACCTGGCCCCGGTTTCGGTCGCCTTGCGAGAACTGCGTCAGCTGGCTTGAGGGGCGAAGTCAGCGCTCATCACAGCACCCTCGTGATTGCGAGGCTTCCGTATCCGGCCCGATACCGCACACGGACCTTGAACCTGAAATTGTCATCCCGGGCTCGGTAGCTGTCATCCCGGGCTCGGTAGCTGTCATCCCGGGCTCGACCCGGGATCCAGTGCCACGCGAGCCATGGATTGCGGCTCAAGGCCGCAATGACAAATCAGAGGCCCGCAATGACGCAAAAATGGGTCCTGCCGATCAAACGTTTTCGTTGGTCAACCCACCCTGGTGCGTTGGCACGTGCACTTCCTTCCTTTAAACACGTGGCCAAATAGGGCTGTTGGCTCCCTCTTCCGCCCGGCGG